>JANQGO010000168.1 GCA_028277285.1 Alphaproteobacteria bacterium
CCTGGTTGCCGGGCGCCTTGCGCGCCCGAAGTTTGGTCTGGGCGAACGAAAGCTCCAGCGTGTTCATGCACGCCATGACCTCGCACAGTTTCGCCGGCGTCATGCCGCGCGCCAGATGCACGACGTCATCACGCGGCACGTTGACGTCGATCAGGCGGCGGGCGAAGTCCGCGCTGTCGACCGCCATCGCTTCTTCCGCGACATCCAGATCGATGTGATAGCGCGCGATGAAGGCGTCGATCATGTCGAAACGTTCGGCGGGCACGCCGTCAAGCTCGGCAACGGCACCGTTTTCGATGCGCAAGGACGGTGCAGGGTCCATCGGACTATCCGCAGCGCGGAAGCCGTCCTCGGGACTGTCGGGTGCAAAACCGTCCAGACGTAGAGGGCGGTCATCCCACGTGTCGTAGCGTTTCCATCGGTTGGGCGACGGTGACTTGTTCATGGGTTCTGGGTCCTCAATCGAAACGTATCGCCTTGTGCTGCCCTGCCATTACGCTAGGATGACAAGAGATCTTACCTTTTGACATCTGGCAAATCACCCGGCGCCTAATGGCACATGTCGTGAACAAGGCGACCGCGTGGATCGGGGTGACAGGTGGACGTGGGGAACACCTTTCTTGGTGACCGCTTGAGGTCATCGGCAACGCTGCACCTGTCGTGGGCATAGGCCATGCGCGGTCGGGGGGTGTTGTCATGGCTAGTGCCGCACGGTGTCCTGATCGTCTTCAGCGCCTCCATCCTGTTGCCACTCCTTTGGCTGCTTCGCGTTGCCCTTACCGACAAACTGACAGCCTATAAGATACCGCCGGAATGGGGTCAGGCCAGCCTCGATAACTTCATCGAGATCTTCACCGGCTACCCCTTCTTCAACTACTTCCTGAACAGCGTCACGGTCGCACTCGGGGCGACGATCATCGCGCTGCCTATGGCCGCGTCAATCGCTTATGCCTTCGCGCGCTACAACACCGGCGGCCTGCCGCTGCGCCTGTTCGTCCTGTCGAGCCAGATGCTGCCGCCGGTGATCCTGGTGCTGCCGCTGTTCACGTTGTTCCTGAAGGCGTCGCTGCTGAACACATTGCCCGGTCTGATCATCGCGCACATGACGATCAGCCTGCCGTTCTTGGCGTGGCTCCTGGTGGCATTCTTCGAAGGCGACGTCGCCATCCTTGAGCAGGCGGCGAGGATCGATGGCGCCTCACGTTTCCAGGCGTTCCTGCGCATCACCCTGCCGGTCGCCGCGCCCGGAATCCTGGCCGCCGGCCTGCTCTCCTTCATCTTGAGCTGGAACGAGTTCCTGTTCGCGCTGATCATCAGCGGACCGTCGACCAACACGCTGCCGGTCGGACTGTCGTCGTTCCAAACCCATCGCGGCGTCGATATCGCGCTTTTATCAGCGGCGACCATCTGCGCCATTCTGCCGGTTTTCATCCTGCTGCCCTTCATGCGCCGCTACCTGATCAAGGGACTGTCGCTGGGGGCGCTTAAATGACCGGACGAGTTCGCCCGGCCGGGCATGGGACGAGCCATGGCCGGGCATGTATGGAGCAAAACTTCAAACAGGGAGGACGTAAGTCATGAAGTTTGTCCTAGCGGTAATCGCGGCACTGGCGCTGAGTACCAGTGTCGCCAAGGCGGAGACCATCCGCATCCTGATGGAGACGGTGCCCGACACCCGTTACATCCAGGAGCTGTTGCCGCAGTTCGTGGAAGAAACCGGGATCGATGTCGAGATCGAGGCGATCAGCTATATCGACATGCATTCAAAGCTGGTGCCCCAGCTCATCGCGCCTGAAGGCAGCTACGACCTGATCGTCGTCGACTTCTATTGGGTCGGCGAGTTCACCAAGGCCGGCTGGCTGATGCCGCTGGACGACCTGGTCGAGCGCGACGGCGTCGATGTCGATGTCTATGTGCCGAAACTGATGGATCTGGTCGGCCGCGTCGACGGCACACTCTACATGCTGCCGTTCTACAACTACTCCATGGCCGTCATCTATCGTCAGGATCTCATCGACGACCCCGCCGAACAGGCCGCGTTCAAGGAAGCCTATGGCATCGACTTGAGGGTTCCCGAAACGTGGGACGAGTACTGGAAGCAGGTCGAGTTCTTCACCCGCGACGAGGATGGCGATGGCGAGCGCGACTTCTTCGGTACCGTCATCCAGGGCCAGCGCGGCGACTGCATTTCCATGCAGTGGGCGAACTATCTCTATTCCCAGGGCGGCCGTTATCACGACGAGAACTGGAACCCGCTCTTGGATAGCGAGGAAGCGATCCGGGCGATGGAGTACTACCGCGAGGCCGTGGAGAACTACAGCCCTCCGGGTTCGGAAGCCTATTGCTTCGACGAGGCGTTCAACGTGATGGCCCAGGGCAAAGCCTATAGCTTCGTCACCTTCAACATCCTTTATGCCGGGTTCGAGGATCCGGAAGCCTCGACGGTCGCCGGCAAGGTCGGCATCGCGCCCAATCCGGGCGGCGGCCTGAACGGCGGCTGGGGCTGGGCGATCCCCAATTCCAGCCCGAACAAGGATGCGGCCTGGGAGTTCATCAAGTGGGCGGAGTCACCGGAGGTCGCCAAGGAACGGGCGCTCTTGGGCGGCGCGCCGACCCAGGCACAGATCTTTACCGATCCGGACGTGGTGGCGGCACGCCCCTATTATCCGATCCTCGGTGAGATCCTTGCGGGCACCCAGGACTTCCCGGTCTTCACCTATACGACCGAGTTCGTTGAGGAAGTCGGCCGTGAGTTGAACCTGGCGGCGACCGGTGAAAAACCGGTGCCCGAAGCCATGGCAGACGCTCAAGAAGAGCTCCGCGCCTTGCTGGTCAAAGACGGCAAAATCTCGGAGTGAGGTTAAGACAGCGGGTTCAGAACGTTGGCGATGGCTGACACGCTGACGCTCGCGCGGCGGGACCGGCGCTTTGGGTATTGGCTCACGGCGCCGGGTCTCGCCGCGTTGATGCTTGTCATCATGTTCCCGCTGATCTTTGCGCTCTTCACCAGTTTCTACGACTACACCCTGCTGACACCGGTCCACGAGGACTTCGTCG
>JANQGO010000025.1 GCA_028277285.1 Alphaproteobacteria bacterium
TGAAGCCGTCGGCCATGCCCTTCAGCTCGCGGCCGGGCACGCCGTCGACATGGCGTGCGACGACCTTGACGCCGCCGATATCGCGGACGTCGTCATCGGCGGCACCGCCACCGCCCGTGGCGAGTTTCTGACGGAGGTCGGAGACCTGACGCTCCAGCTTGCGCCGCTCCTCGGCCAGCGCCTGCACACGCTCGATGAGATCCGCCGGGGTTGTTTTCAGCGCGCCGGCCAGTTCCTCGACCCGCGCGTCCTGACGGTTCAGATAGTCGAGCGCGGCCTGGCCGGTGAGCGCCTCGATACGCCGGACGCCGGACGCCACCGCGCCTTCGGAGACGATCTTGAAGAGGCCGATATCACCGGTGCGCCGCACATGGGTGCCGCCGCACAGCTCCGTCGAATAGTAGGTCTCGCCGGTTTGATCACCTGTTGGCGTGCCCATGGAGACGACGCGGACCTCGTCGCCGTACTTCTCGCCGAACAGCGCGAGCGCGCCGGCGGCGATCGCTTCGTCGGGCGTCATCAATCGGGTGTGCACATCGGCGTTGGCGCGGATCTCGCGGTTGACCATCGCCTCGACCGCCGCGATCTCGTCGGAGGTCATGGCCTTGGGATGGCTGATGTCAAAGCGCAGGCGATCGGGCGCGACCAAGGAACCTTTCTGCGTCACGTGATCGCCGAGCTCCTGGCGCAGCGCTTCGTGCAGCAGGTGAGTCACCGAGTGATTGGCGCGCAGCTTGTCGCGGCGCGCATCATCGACGCTCAGCGTCACGTCATCGCCGACGTTGAGCGTGCCGTGCTTAACCAGCGCGGCATGCACATGCATGTCGCCGACCTGCTTTTGCGTGTCGGTTACGCGGACTTCGAGGTCGGACGCGAACATCGCGCCCTCGTCGCCGACCTGACCGCCGGACTCGCCATAGAACGGCGTCTGGTTGGTGATGACAAGAACCTCGGTTCCGGTGTCCGCCTCCTGGACTTCCTTACCGTCGACGATCAGCGCCACCACGCGGCCTTGCGCTTCGACCGTCTCGTAACCCAGGAACTCGGTCGCGCCGACGCGATCGTGGACTTCGAACCACAGCGTGTCCGTCGCCGCCTCGCCCGACCCCTGCCAGGCCGCGCGCGCCTTGGCGCGCTGCTCGTCCATCGCCGCCTGGAAGCCGGCATGGTCGACGGTGCGGCCTTCACGGCGCAGCGCGTCTTCCGTCAGGTCGAACGGGAAACCATAGGTGTCGTAGAGCTTGAACGCGACGTCGCCGGCGAGTTCGCCGTCCGGCGCAAGGTCGGCGGTCGCCTCGTCGAGCAGCTTGAGGCCGCGCGCCAGCGTCTCGCGGAAACGGGTCTCCTCCAGCTTCAGCGTCTCGGTGATCAGCGCCTCGGCGCGGCCGAGCTCGGGGAACGCGTGGCCCATCTCGCTGACCAGCGCCGGCACCAGGCGGTACATCAAGGGTTCCTCGGCACCGAGCAACTGCGCGTGGCGCATGGCGCGGCGCATGATGCGGCGCAGCACGTAACCCCGGCCCTCGTTGGACGGCAAGACGCCGTCGGCCATCAGGAAGCTCGACGCGCGCAGATGGTCGGCGATGACATTGTGCGACGCGCGGTGCTCGCCATGGGCGGGCTGGCCGGTCAGGTCAACGGACGCATGGATCAGCGCCTGGAAGAGATCGGTGTCGAACAGGCTGTCGACGTCCTGCAGGATCGCCGCCATGCGCTCCAGCCCCATGCCGGTGTCGATCGATGGTTTGGGCAGGTCGATCCGCTCGTCCGGCGTCACCTGGTCGAACTGCATGAAGACGAGGTTCCAGAACTCCAGGAACCGGTCGCCGTCCTCGTCGGCGCTGCCGGGCGGGCCGCCGGGGATGTCCTCGCCCCGGTCGATGAAGATTTCCGAGCACGGCCCGCACGGACCGGTGTCGCCGGCCGACCAGAAGTTGTCGGAGGTCGGAATGCGGATGATCCTGTCGTCGCTGAAGCCGGCAATTTTGCGCCACAGCGCCGCCGCCTCCTCGTCCGACGAGTGGACGGTGATCAAGAGCTTGTCGGGCGGCAGCCCGAACTCCCTGGTGGTCAGGTTCCACGCGAGCTCGATCGCCTCTTCCTTGAAGTAGTCGCCGAACGAGAAGTTGCCGAGCATCTCGAAGAACGTCAGATGGCGCGCCGTGTAGCCGACATTGTCGAGGTCGTTGTGCTTGCCGCCGGCGCGCACGCATTTCTGCGCCGTCACGGCGCGGCTATAGGGCCGCGTCTCCGCGCCGGTGAAGACGTTCTTGAACTGCACCATGCCGGCTGCCGTGAACATCAACGTCGGATCGTTGTGCGGCACGAGCGGGCTCGAGGCGACGACCTCGTGCCCGTTATCTCGGAAGTAGTCGAGGAACGTCGTGCGGACCTCGTTGACACCGGTCATGGTCTTATCCTCATGATCTCAAGGCTCGGGCCGCCATCGGGCAGACGAAAAACGCCGGAAAAGCCCAAGCCGCGCGCTTGTAACGCCGGCTCCGGGTCCTGTCCAGCAGGCGGCACGGACCCGGGCAAGAAGATGTGGCGGTTCGAACCGCCCGATCAAGGTAACCCGTCGGTCCCCGTCAGGATGCGCCTGCCTGCGCTGCCACCCAGTCGGCGAGGTCGGAATGGCCCCAGACTTCGGCGATGCGTCCGTCACGCATCTGGAAGATCACGGTACCGTGGTAGTCGAGCTTCTGGCCCGCCGCTTTCAAGCCGCCGTAGTCCCCCGTCATCGTGCCGATTCCGTGGTAGCGCATGGCCGCCATGTCGCCGTCGATCACAAGAAACACGATCTCGTGGTTGAGATCGGGGAACGACTGAACGAAGGGCACGGCAAACCGGTCACAAAGACCTTCGGATCCCGGATAGTCGGTCACACCGGAGTGCAGGACGGCGTCCTTGTGGAAGAACCGGTCAAACTGATCGAATGCCTGCTGGTTCCAGAAGACGTCGATGAGGTCGCGAAGCGTTTTCTCGTTCGTCGCTCGGTCGGCCAAAGCCCCTACTCCCGCTTGTCCCGCTGATGAGGGAACGCGAACGGCGCACCGCCGTCAAGACACGGCCCTCGGCAAGACCCGCGCCGAAACATCAATCGCGCCGGTGGGTGGGGAACACCGGCGCGACTGACACGCTCAGGGAGGTTCGGGCTGAACGTTTGTCTTAGAGCAGATCCTGTTTTGGTGGAATCGCTTCGCGATACCGACGAGACAGGTGAATCTGCTCTATTCTTAGATGGAGAGCGGATTCACATGGTTAGGTGGAACCGTAAGACGGTTCCACCTAACCATGATCCGCTCTAGCTTGCCTTATCGGCGACGGGCGCCTCGTCGTCTTCGGCGCCCTCTTCCACCTCGTCGCCCATCATGTTCTCGGCGACCAGGCCCGCGTTGGAGCGGATGGCATGCTCGATGGTCTTGGCGATCTCGGGGTTGTCGGCCAGAAACTGCTTGGCGTTCTCGCGGCCCTGCCCGATCCGCTGGTCATTATGGGAGAACCAGGAGCCGGACTTTTCGACCACACCGGCCTTGACGCCGAGGTCGAGGATCTCGCCGTTCTTCGAGATGCCCTCGCCATACATGATGTCGAATTCGATGACCTTGAACGGCGGTGCGACCTTGTTCTTGACCACCTTCACCCGTGTTTGGTTGCCGACCACCTCGTCGCGGTCCTTGATCTGGCCGATGCGGCGAATGTCGAGGCGCACGGAGGCATAGAACTTCAGCGCGTTGCCGCCGCTCGTCGTCTCCGGATTGCCGAACATGACGCCGATCTTCATGCGGATCTGGTTGATGAAGACGACCATGCAGCGCGACTTGGAAATGGACGCAGTCAGCTTGCGCAGCGCCTGGCTCACCAGGCGCGCCTGCAGGCCGGGCAGGCTGTCGCCCATCTCGCCGTCCAGCTCCGCGCGCGGGGTCAATGCGGCGACC
>JANQGO010000327.1 GCA_028277285.1 Alphaproteobacteria bacterium
CATCGACGACTTCACGTTGGCGAAGGCACGCCGCGACCCCAAACCGATTGTCCTGAAGGCCGCCCAGGCGGTGTCGCTAGCCTATCAGCGCTCGACCTAGAGCGGATCGCGATTAATCAGAGCCACTGAGTGGCTCTGATTAATCGCGTGAAGCCGCTCTAGGTCGAGCGCTGATAGGCTAGCGACACCGCCTGGGCGGCCTTCAGGACAATCGGTTTGAGGTCGCGGCGTGCCTTCGCCAACGTGAAGTCGTCGATGTCGACGGTCAGCGCAACGGCGGCGACCGGCTGATTGGCGTAGTCGAAGACCGGAGCGCCCAGCGCGATGGCACGGGGATGACAGGCACGGTCTGTCAGGCTGTAGCCGAGTTCGCGCGTTTCGGCGATGGCCGCCATAATGGCGTCCGTCTCGACAACGGTGTGGTTTGTGATGGGCACCCGTGGGCTGGCGGCGACCAGGTCGAAGGCGCTGCGTTGCGGCATGAAGGCGAGGATGGCCAGACCGGTCGGCGAACAGAACGCCGGTTCACGCACGCCCACCGACGGACCCTTAACCAAGGACAGACGCTTTTCGGCCCCGGCCATGCTGACCAGGACGACACAGTCGTTGCCGTTGAGCACGCTGAGCTCAAGCTGATGGCCGCACTCGTCCGACACGCTCTGCAGAATAGGGAACGCGCAGGTCACAAGCGGGTCGTTGCCCAGATAGGCGACCGACCAGCCGAGGACCTTTGACGAGAGCCGGTAGTGCCGGGTGCGCGGGTCCTGGGTCAGATAGCCGGCGCTGACCAGTGTGGTCAGAAGCCGGCGGGCGCCGCTGATCTCCAGACCGCTTAGCTGGACGATTTCGGTCAGCGACAGTTCGCGATGGCCGACGTCGAAACACTCCATCACCCGCAGACCCTTCAGCAGTGTCTTGGCGAGATTCGGTGATGACGGGCTTCCTGGCCCCAGGTCGGGTGGTGATACAAGCTCGGGCACACGGCTCTCCGTAGTTGTCATTATGTGACAACCATAGTGCATATTTGTTGCGATGTCTTGGCTGGGGACCTAGCCTTTTGTGCGGCGGCATGGCCGTCGTGTGCTCACGGTATGCGGGAGCTTACGTGACGAACGCGAAGCGGACCAAGGATAGAGCCGAGGTTTTTCTCGGTGAAGGGCGCCCCTGGGACCGGGGTCTTCTGATCGATATCGGCTCGACCTTTACCAAGGTCATGGTGATCGCGCCCCGTGGTGCGATGGTGGGCCGGGCGCAGGCGCCGACGACGATTGACAATGATGTGATGGAGGGCGTTGGTGCCGCTCTCGATCAACTGCCCGAGGCCGCGCGCGGCGCCTATGACTGGGCCTTGTCATCCAGCAGCGCGGCGGGTGGTCTGCGCATGGCGTCGGTCGGGCTGACCGAGAACCTGTCGGGGCGCGCCGGGGCGCTGGCGGCGTTCGGCGCCGGCGCCAAGGTCATCGCGAACGAACACGGTCTACTGGATGACGCGGCGGTTGCGCGGATCGATGCGGCGGATCCCCATCTTGTCCTGCTGTCCGGCGGTCTTGACGGCGGCAACAGAGAAGCGCTTCTCCACAACGCCCTCAGGCTTTCGAAGCTGAAGTCGGCACGCGGTTTCATCGTTGCGGGCAACGCGGATGCCGCGCAGGACGCCCATGTCATGCTGAATGACGGCAGGCGCGATGTGCGTGTCGTCGACAATGTCTTTCCGCGCGCCGGTGAAATCGCGATGACCGCGACGCGCGATGCGGTGCGCGACCTGTTTCTGCGCCACATCACGCAAGCCAAGGGCCTGGACGGTCTGATGGCAACGTTTCGAACGGAGTGCGAGCCGACCCCCTTGGCCGTCAGCCGCGCCCTCGCGCACCTGCCGGGGGATGGCGGACCGGTCGTGTTTGTCGACCTGGGCGGCGCAACGACCGATGTGCATTCTCTGGGCGGGGTGCGTGACGATCACCGCGCAGTCGAGGTGCCGGACCCCGAAGTCATGCGCACGGTTGAAGGCGATCTTGGCATGCGCTGGGGCGCACCCGGCACGGTCGGCGCCATGTCATTGGCCGCCAGAGCGGCCGCCGAGTCCGCCCTGGGCTGTGATCTCGCGCACGAGGCGGCACGGCGGCGCGAGCAGCCGTCGTTCCTGCCGGCGACCGATCACGACCGCGCGGTCGATCGCGTGCTGGCCCAGGCCGGTGTGGCGACGGCGATTGAGCGGCACGCCGGCAAGGTGGTCGTGCGCCATCGCCCGTGGGGCGACCGCTATCAGGTGACCGGCAAGGACCTGCGCCAGACAAGGGTTCTGGTCGCCACAGGCGGAGCGTTTCGCCATGGGCGTGAGCCCGAACACATGGTCCAGGCATCGCTCAGCGAGATAGAGGGCGCCCAATCGCCGCGCGCGCCGGCTATCGCCGTCGATCACACCTATGCTCTTTACGCCATCGGGTTGCTGGCCCGCCTGGCGCCGGACTTGGCGCGGCAGCTGGCGGCCCAGGCTATCGTTTCGCCTAGCCCTTCACGCCGACAACAGGAGGCACGCGCATCATGACAGGCAAACTAGAAGCCTATCTTCCTCAGGATTGCCCTGACGGCCTGGCGTTGCTCGAAGAGGGCAGGCGGCTCGGCGACGATGTGACGGTGGGTCGCAGTCTGCTGTGCGAGACCCATGGCGTGCGTTCGGAGGTCGCATACAAAAAGAAGATGGTCGAGGAGGGACGTCTGATGACGTCGCTCAACATCGGCATGAAGACCTGGGCCGACACCGCGCGCGCGTTCGAGAAGATCTGGGCGGAAACGGAACGGCGCGGCTTTCGCATCGACCGTTATCAAATGCAGATGGACCGCCGGATGGGCTTGCCGCCGGAGCTGTGGGACCGCGCGGCGAAGGAAACCGGCCCCATGCTGGAAACCAAGGAGGACTGGTACGCGACCGCCCACACGGTGCCGATCCAGCCGCAGCTGGGCGACATGATGATCGGCTCGCCGATGTCGGTCAGCAACGCGCGCAACGCGCTGGAGGCCGGCGTCAACTATATCGGCAACATGTCGCAGTTCGCCTGGAAGTATCCGGGCTGGCCGGGCGACGATGTCGAGCAGATGGCCGAAATGGTGAAGGCCCTGGGGCTGATGGCGTCGAAGCGTGACGACGACGCGATGATGCAGTCCTACCTGGAAGACGGCTACCCCGCGACGTTCAAGGACTACTGTTCCTATATCGGTTGGGCGCTTTTTGAGCGTTATCTGATCGACGACGTGATCGGTGCGCGTCTGTCGATCGCCTATGGCGGCCTGACCCACAATCCGGTCAGCAAGACGGCGGTGATCCTGGCCCTGGAAAAGATCAAACCGGAAGGCACCTACAACTCCTTCTACCATTGCAACACGACGGCGCATTCCCAGGAGATCGACGAGAATTTCGCCGTCGTCTCGATCGACGACCTCTACCTGATGCTGGCCCAGCTCAAGACCAAGAGTGGCGCGGCGACGTTGTCGATCCCCGTCACCGAAGCGCTGCGCGTTCCGTCCTGGGAGGAGATCGTCCAGGTCCAGACGGTCGCCCATCGGGTGGCGCGCGATGCGCCGCGGCTGATGGAGAGCTTCAACTGGGATCACATCGAAGCGATCAGCGAGCGCATGATCGACGGCGGGCGGCGCTTCTACGGCAACATCATGGAGGGGCTGAGCGATCTGGGCGTCGACATGCGCGATCCCATGCAAATCCTGTTGACGATCCGCCGCATGGGCGCGGCGACCATCGAAAACCGGTGGGGCGTTGGCGAATTGCCGATGTCGGATGCGGAAATGTATGTGCCGGAGGTGCCCACCGACACCTATCTTGACTATGTCGAGCGGCGCTCGCGGGTCAAAAGGATCTTCAGTTCGGCCGGCATTCCCAAAAAGGATCAGATCAGGCTCGTCGTCGGCTCGACCGACATCCATGAGTACGCCATGTTCCTGATCGTCGAAGGGCTGACCACGGCCGGCATCGAGCCGGTTGTCGCCGGCACCAGTGTCGATCCCGACGAGTTTGCCGATTTGGCTTTGGAGGCGGGCGCGACGGCCATCCTTATCTCAACCCACAACGGCATGGCGCTGACCTATGCGCGCCAGCTTCAGGATGAGGTGACGGCCCGCGATCTCGATGTGACCATCGCGATGGGCGGCACGCTCAACCAGGATGTCGATGGCGAATCGACTCCGGTCGACGTGCAGGAGGACCTGCGCGCCATGGGCGTCCACGTATGCAACGACGTGGTGGATCTGCTGAACCTGATCGGTGCCGCGCCGTCAAACTGAGGGTGACGGGAAGTCCGGGGCACCCTGACAGTCAGCGGTATCCGTTAGACGCACCGGCTTTTGTCCCCTTGTGGACAAGAGAGGAGCCTAGGTGTCTCGATGGAACACAGGAGCGGTGCCGCCGGCCCGCCTAACCGTTGGCAAGCTGCAAGCGGGCGTAACTGTGAACGACCACCTTTCGCTTTGCGGCGTCCCGCGGCCGGCTGTGCCGGCGGAGAATAGAGGCGGCGTTGACGACGGTATCGTCGGCGGTCTCGGGTTCATCGTCGCCATAGGTCACCAGGTTCACCGGCTCGGCGATGGCAAGCAACTCGGTGGCGAAGGTTGCGCCGACCTGCGCGAAGGCTTGGCGGGCCGTTGGCCAGTCGGCTGACCAGGTGACGGTTGGGGTCGATGTCTGATCCGCCTTCCTTGCAATGAGGACGCCCAAGCCGTCATCGCTTTTCGACCAGAAATAGCCGTGTGGCGCGACATCGCCGTCGTGCCATGCAATGCGGTATCGATCCATGACGGCCTTGAAGGCCTTCAGATCGCCGTCGCGAAGACGAAGCTCAATCTGCCAAGACGTCTCGTGCATGTTTGCCCTCTTGCTCGCCGGTCCACGACCGCTATCCCCGACCGTGATGGTCGATCTCCAGACCGCCTGGGACAAGTAACGGCGCCTCACATATCCGTTGATCATGGTTGTCGCCGGTGCGCGGCTCCCGACACCGCGGACATTGCCCTGAATGGCGCGGTGCCCGCGTTCGTGATGGGGCGGAGCCGGGGCGAAGAGCCGATTGACGCTCACCAGACGTGGTCCCCATTGACCGAACGTGCCTGAAGTTTACGAAGGTTTGGCGCCGAGGCGGGTTCTCGCTGGAGCCAGAAGGTTGAAGGTGCGAATTACTTTCAGCCGAGAACGAATTACTTCATCAGGGCCGCGACGTGGCCGGATGTTCATGTGCGCCGAACTGTCGGCTGGTCGCCAGGCGGATCGGCCGTCAATCGCCGTCGCTTGCTCCAGTTTTCATCCCCATTTGAGAAACTAGGTATGGTCAGTTGTCCTGATACGGAACGTCGCGGCTGGCCTGGCCCAACCTCATCGCATCCACCATGCGGATCGGGCGCGGTGTCGGGGAACAGTCAGCGCTCATGACGTGAATTGTGGGTGTAGGCCGGGCTGTTGCCGCACCCATTTGTCCCGGTATGGGACCTCCCTATCGATATACATGGTGCTGTCACCAGCAAAATGCAACCATAGATAGCATTAGTCGAGTGATGCTGTGTTTTGTCTGTCATCGAACAAAACGCGACGCCTGCCAATTGTGGTGTCGCTCGTGCAGATGCCAGAAACGAGCTCGCTCCGGTCGCCTTCGACTGGAGGCGGTGTCGGCGCCGTGGATGTGCTTACGTAGCTGCTTTTATGCCATCAACTTTCTGTGATCACCCGGGGCTGCCGGTTGTCGCCTTCGCGCCTGCTGCGGGTCCGCTGGCGTGACTTTGTGAGCGGCCGTTGTCGGCGTTGCCGATGGGACCACCGCACAGCGGAGATCCGTCGGACAGCCAAGGTTGGTCCCGATAGTTTCATTAAATCAATAAGTTACGGTGGCCCGGCATCTGTCCCCGGATGGTCGGATCGTGCCGGCGTAAAGCGCGCGAGGCGGTTCCAGGTAAGCCGTTGTGGACGAATGGGACCGGTCGCGACGGTCATTTTGCCCGTTGGAGACGGATTCACGGACGCGTCACCCTAGGCGCATTGGTCAACCGGGCACGGGCCGATGGCGGGCGGCAAAATGTCGAGGGTTTCCAAGGCGGCGCGGACATGCATCAATGCGGCTGACGGCCGGGTCTGAGCCGGCGCGTGATTTGGCTAACGGCCCTTACGTAGTTCTACTTAAGTAGATGACCGGATTCTTGGAACTGTAGGTTGCGATCTAACATGTGCTATGGGGAAACCGGATTGTCTGAGCGGATTTCCAATCGAAATGGATAAGGTAGTTCTGACGATTGGGAATGTGAGATCCGGATTGGCACGGTTCATGCATCGGAGGGGGTATGACCATGTGGCCTACATCGCAAACCTTGTGGCGGACATGCCGCGATCGGGGTGAGGACGAGCGCCCCGAAAGCGGCCTGCCGCTTTTGTTCGTGCGCGGCGTAACCTATCCCTGTGGGCAACGTCGGTTACGGATGGATTAACTCCTGTGGTCGAGCTCTATTCATTGGTAGTGTTCATCTCAGCCGGAAGTGTGCTCCACCGACGATAAAGTAGAGTTTTTCGCTGCGATGAAATTTCCACAACAGGATGTTGCTTAGTCAGAATAGAAAGTTTTTACCCACTAAGCATAGTTGTTCATCTGATGAATAGCTGAGAACCTATCAGAGTGGAAGGTAATAGATATGTCGATCGGGTAGGAGGACTTTTTCGAGTTGTTTCGGAAGCAAAATAAAACGCAAATAGCTACCGAAGATCGTTGTGGGGTCGCTGAGTAAGTAAAGCTGGTCCGAGCATTGTGAGTAGGAAATCTAAATCGATGGTTCGGACTGACAGTCCAAAAAGGGGAAATCCCATGAGTACCACGTTTATTGTCGACTCCAACCGCCTCTCAAGAGAGGGCATGGTTCGTCTCTTGAGCGATACGAACTTCGATGTCCTGGGTCACGCCGGTGACATTAGCGGTCTTGATGACGGCATGGCTGAGTCCAGCCCGCCTGATCTGCTGCTGCTTGACTTGCCGCGTGAGACCGAGGGGCTGAAAGAGCGCTTGATCGAGCTGCGTGAGCGCGCGCCGAACATGAAGGTTGTCGTGCTGACCACGTCGGTACAGCCGCGGCCGCTCGCCGAGTACTTCAGTGCTGGCGTTGACGGCTACCTGTTGAAGGACATCTCCACGGAAGCCCTGATCGGATCGCTTAACCTGGTCCTGGCTGGCGAGCGCGTGTTTCCGTCACAGCTTATTCCGCTCATTCTCCGCGGCACCTCGGCGATGCCGACCATGGCGAACACGGCCACCGCGGAAGGCGCCAACCTGTCGGACCGCGAGCTTCAGATCCTCGGCTGCCTCGTCGAGGGGGCGTCCAACAAGATGATTGCGAACCGCCTGAGCGTGACCGAAGCGACCATCAAGGTTCACGTGAAAAGCATCCTGCGCAAGATCAACGCACAGAACCGCACGCAAGCGGCGATCTGGGCGCTGAACAACGGCATTGCTGCGGATGCCGGCTTGATGATGGGCCCCTCTTCGCCCAACTGAGGGAACCCACACTTGTGCGCTAACGAGAATGACGCCCCCGGGGAACCAGGGGCGGCATTCTCTTTTTGTGGCACCCGACGACACCGGCACACCGGCAGGCGCAGATCCCTGCGCGTTGAACAGATCGACGCCGCCCAAAGAGGAAGGCGCCAATCACCTCCTGGCGATCGGCAACGTGACCATCGCGCGATGTCCGGTATCGGTGCTGCCCTGCCGGCGGCCGAAGGGCGAACGGCGAGGCCGGAATCACTTCGCCGACGGCGGTATGGCGATCGTTGACCGCGCTACCGAAACCGTCGGCGAAATGTTGGCAGGAGAGGGCGCCAAGCCGAGCTCGGCGCCGGCTCTACTCTCCGATTTTAGCCGCCCAGGCCGAAGACCTGAGCTGTCCACGTGTTGATGGCATTGCCGGATCCACCGCCGTAGCCATAACCGCCACCGAACGACGGATAACCGCCGCCGCCGGTCGTCGCCGCGACCAAGCGGAACGTCCAGCTTGTCACGGTAATCCCGGAACTCGACCCGAAGCCGAGCAGCAGCTGACCACCGTCGCCACTGCCCGTGCCGACGTTCTCGAAGAAGAGACCGCCCAGATCCAGGTCGCGGCCACGGAACTGCGGAATGATCTCGCCACTGGCGCTGGTCACGATCGGCACGCGGCCGCCGCGGTTGTTTTGGGTGATGGTCAGCAACGATCCGTCCGACGCACGCATGATGTTGTCGGGTGTCGCGTTGAACAGTTGCTGGTTGATGATGGCCTGGCGCGCCGCCGTGCTCATGCCGGGGCCGCCATCGGGCGTGTCGAACGAGTAGGGCTCGTTGTTCAACTGGGCGCTGGCCGGAGCCATATGGAGCAGGGCCACTGCACCAATCATGGCTGCCAAGGCTAAACGAAATCGCATCGGTTCTCTCCTGCCTTACAATGACGGGGCCGAACCTTCTGGCCCCCCTCATCGCAAATTAAGCCGTAATCTGGACCAAATAATCAAGTGGATTGCGAACAACCGGTATGCAATCCCGCCTAATAACCTTGATCCACCCCTTTAGATCGTCAATTCAAGCTGGTTTCATAAGATCGTGCGGCCGGCACGAATGCTTGAATGGCGGCAAAAACGGCGGCTTCGGTTCTGTTCCGCAGTTGCAATTTACCCAAAAGGCTTCTGACAACGTATTTCACGTTGGCTTCGGTCATATCCAATTCTTCGGATATCGTCCGGTTGCTCTTGCCTTCGCCAAGCAGCGCCAGGACCTGTTGTTCCGTCGGCGTCAAGGAGGCCAGAAGCTGCAGGCGCAACTCGGTCACCGTGAACGACGGCGTCATGAACGGCGGCACCAGGCAGTAGCCGTCAAGACTGAGCCTGGCGACTTCGGCGGTCAGCGGCAGCTGTTCGTCGACGAACAGCCAAGCATCGACCAGCGACAAGAGGTTGGTTGCCTGCAGCAGATCATCGCGCCTCAGCGCCACGACGATGGTGGCGCGCCGCGACACCCTGAGCAGATCGGCATACTCCATGTCGTTGAGTTTGGTGTGCCACACGATAACGACGTTGGGGCGTCCGTTCTCGGAGTTCTGGGTCGGCAGATCCGACAGGCGCTTGGCCTGGTTGAGTTGAATGCCGTGCTCTTCGGCCATGGCCCGCTGAAGCTGGAGCTCTGGCGTTGAGCCTTCGGCTACAATGGCGACATTGAGGGGGCGTGCCGCACTTGTTTCACTTGTTTGCATCCTCATGCAGTCCCTGTTCAGAATTGGTCCCTAATTCTTGCATTACGTTTGTTCGCGCAAAGCGGTGCCTGGTTTTTTATACGGCACCTTAGTTGGGCGGATGACGAGCGCGGCCGTCTGACGGCAACCGCGACCGGGTGACATGATAACTGACCAAGACGCCTTCTTCATGGCGACGTCACGGCAGCCGGGCGAACGCGGTCTCGAGGCAGATCGCGCTCGTCCTATCGATCGGACAGTTTGGCTTTTGACGAGTTTCCAAGCTTCTTAACCGGCCAACACTAGATGGGTGCTGCAACATGCGAACACCACGACCTGCAGTTTGTCAAAAATCCGTGACTACACCACGGGTAAAAAGGTCTACGACTTTGGATGAGCGTTAACTAAATATTAAGAACAGTATTACCCTTTCGATAGTAGCCTATCCTTTTTAATTATGAGGAGAGAAGGGGGTAATCCCTTTTCAAGCGCGATTAGTACTTCTTAACTCTTACCTTTCCCGACCTCTTCCGTAAGCTTCAACGCACGAGATTTCACGTCAGTGCCGGAGGCGATCCGGCGTAACCCGGTCCCGGCTGCGAGCGTGACCGAGGTTTGAGGAGGGTCCAGCAAAATGCGTCTATTCGTTCCTGCGGCAATTGCGGCTGTTGCTCTTGTTGTAACGGCTTGCAACACCGGCCCCTACCCGAAGGAAGGCGTCCAGCCTGCCTTCAGCTTCCCGGTTACCAGCAACGACACGCCTTACAGTCAGTGCCTGCGTGCGCTGGGCGAGGTCCAGGGTAACCATCTGCCGGTCTTCGCCGTGGGTGAAGTGGCCGACAAGACGGGCCAGATCAACTATGACGAAAACGGTTACGCGCTGTCGCAGGGCGTTTCCGAAATGGTCATCAGCGCGCTTGCCAAGACGGACAAGGCGAACCTCGTTGAGCGCCTGGACCTGCGCATTCCTCTCGCCGAAGTCCAGTTGGCCGAACAGGGCCGCCTGTCGCGCTCGGCCGATGAGTACACCGACCTTCCCGCCAGCGATTTCGTCATCGCCGGCGCGTTGACAGAGCTCAACTACAACATCGTCAGTGAAGGCGCCCAGCTGTTTATCGACGGCATTGGCGGCGGCGCCCGCACGGTGGTCATCAACGTGGCGCTGGACATGCGCGTGATCAGCTCGCGCAGCTTCGCGGTGCCGTTTGTGGTGAGCCTGCAGAAACAGATTTACGGGTTCGAAGTCGAAGCGAATGTCTTCCGCTTCTTCGGCGACACCCTGGTTGAGTTTGACGCCGGACGGATCAGGAATGAACCGCTCCAGCTCGGCGTCCGTTCCGTCGTTGAGATGGGTGTTTACCAGATCATGACGGAATTCCTTGGTCTGCCCGCGAGCGAGAGCTGCCGTCTCGTCGAGACAGATCATATGGCGTCGTACCTCGAGCAGCTCTAATCCTGAAAGGAGAATGGTAGTTATGAATAAGTTCGGTAAAGCGACCCTTCTGGCCGGCGCCTCCGCCGTTGCCTTGGGTCTGGCGACCACGCAGGCTTCGGCCTTCGACAAGGTCGATTGGGACTGGAACGCGAACATCCGTGAGAAGATCAACATCCGGATCGACATTCGTGAGAAGTTCGATCCTTCGGGTCTGGTCCAGGTTGAGAGCCTCCAGGTCTTTGTTGGTGACCTGAAAGCCTCCGCGAGCGTTGGCAAGGCCGTCAACATTCCTGAGGTGACCGATCACACGCACAAGACCTACCGTTACGCGGCCAAAGGCTCCCTCGACGCCAATGCCTCGTATGAGAAGGGCTACGCCTACAAGGGCGGTCGCTACTTCAAGAAGTGCTGGTGGGGCTGCAAAGGCGGTTCCATGCACTACGGTGGCTACGGCTGGGAAGGCGGTTACGCCAGCCTGTCGGCTGACTTTGACGCGAGCCTCTCGTACACCGTCCCGGTCTTCGCCGCTCTTGACGCCCAGACTCAGCTTCCGCTGATCGAGGTCTCCGCGACGGCGATCGCCAACGCGAAGAGCATCGAGTCCGAAGCCGGCGTGCTCGTCCATGACGGCCAGTTCGTCTGGGGCGACGGTGACGTCGACGAGAGCTGGAAGTACGACAAGAACGCTCACGTTGGCTTGGCCGACGAAGTTCTCGAAGAGACCGACGTCAGCGACCACGATGCGATGCGCCCGGCTCAGATCCACGCCGACGCGACCATCGGGGCGGCCTACAACTATCAGGTCGACCTTGACGCGACCGCCGTGGCCAACAGCCACAGCATCGACGTCGACGCCTTCTCGGCGCCTGGCGACGAAGAGAACGCGTTCATCATCGCCGACATCACGCAGGTTGCCTTCGCCAACGTCTCGGCGAATGCCCACCTGCCGTACACGGTTGTCGAGAACTACAAGAACCTCGGCAAGCTGGACAGCGCTCTGACCAGCGTGACGGCCACGGCCATTGGTAACGTTTCGAGCATCACGCTCGACATCAACAACAATGGCAACAACGGTGGTGGCGGTAACCCGTAAGTTGGGTCTTGCGGCAACAGCCGCTGTGATCCACACGCTACCGTTTAGCTTGTGACTGTGTTGGGAAGCCGGGATACGACAACGTCGTATCCCGGCGACCCTCCTAACCCGCGGACATCATCGACTGGCACACCCATCCGGAAGGAGAAAGCAACTATGAACACGAGATTTCGGAACGTCTTTGCGGCCCTCGCGGTGACCACCGCCATCGGCGCCGTTGCAGCGCCGGCGAGCGCGCAGATGTTCGAGCAGGCCTATCAGAACAACAACCGCGACGGCCTTAGCAGCGCCGTCGTCATGCGACAGGTAGATGGTGGGCTCTACGATTCCCAGAACGGCACGACCGGACTGGCCTCCGGCGGTTCGTCGGGCGACGTGCTGCTGTGCGGTTCCGATGATTCGACCTCTACGGCACAGGCCAATTCGTCGTGCATCATTATCGGTGACGGCGCGACGGCCATCATCGACCTTGGCCAGGACAGCGACGGCGATCAGACCGCCGATGTCGACACCACCACTGTCGAAAACAACAACGGCAATCTCTCGGACGCGTTGGAAGCGCTGAACGGCGGCTGAGCCCGCGGTGCCGAGCACCGCGACTGACGAGTTTGTCGCGTCTCTGAACCGGTCGGTTCCGGGTCGAAGACTAGGATGATGAGGGCGCCTTCGGCGCCACAGCGGGGTATCGCCCGTCTGGTCCCATGATCGGGACCGGACGGGCGTTTCTCTTGATGGCGGGTGCTGCCGCCTCTTATCCACAGGCGTGCCGTCTGTCGATAACGGGCGCCACGCCAAAGCGCAGGATTTGACGGCGATCACATGCATGACGTTTCTTCCTGTGGAACAGTGGTTTTTGGGCGCGGCGGCAGTTCCCTGATCGCGCCATAGTTTGGGTGCAAGACGTCAATGAACAGTGTTCATCCATCATTCGCGGCGGCGCTGTGATGGAGTTTCCGGCAGACCTGTTTGGATCGGTAACCGACCAGGCCACGCAACGGCAATGGTCAGGCGCGGAGATCATGCGGTCCGCTAACCAGCGGACACAGATACTGCATGATCTAGGCGTTGGGCCGGGTGATCGCGTTGTCCTGTCACAAATCGGTCACGGCGGTTTCTTCGCGGATCTCCTTGCCGTCTGGTCCTGCGGTGCCGCGGCGGCGATCGTCAATCCCGGCCTCAAGCCCGACGAGATCGACGCGGTCGTCGGGCACATCGGCCCGAAGTTGGCATTGGTCGCCGACGACGTTGATGAGGCGCGGTCCCTTTTCGACGTGCCGGTCGCCGATCTTGGCGCCGGGCGCGGTCCAACCAAGGTGACGGTTGCGCCGACAGACCGTCACGAAAGCCTCGACGATCCGGCGCTCATTCTGTTCACGTCCGGCACCACCGGCACACCGAAAGGCGTCGTTCACAGCTTTCGTTCCTTACTGGCGCGCTTCAACCTTAACGCGGTGTTCATCGGGCGATCGGTCATGGCGCGTACCTTGTGCACCCTGCCGGTGCACTTTGGTCACGGGTTGATTGGTAACTGCCTGACGCCTCTGCTCAGCGGCGGCGACGTCGTTCTCATGCGTGGCAGCGACCCTCGCGCCATTGCTAGCCTTGGCGACCTGATCGATGAGCACCACATCACGTTCATGAGTTCGGTACCGACACTGTGGAGAATTGCCCTGAAAGCGGCGCCGCGGCCCGAGCCGGGAGTCTTGAAACGCGTCCATATTGGCTCGGCGCCGTTGTCAGCAGATCTGTGGCGAAAGGTGGTCTCCTGGTCCGGCACTGACGATGTCGTCAACATGTATGGCATCACCGAGACGGCCAACTGGATCGGCGGCGCGTCTGCGGCAGAGTTTGAGCCTCAGGATGGTCTCGTCGGTCGAGTTTGGGGCGGGACGGCGGGTGTTCTGGGCGAGGACGGCCAGATTCGATCCGCAGGCGAGGGCGAGATCGTCATCCAGTGCCCTTCCTTGATGCAGGGCTACTTTGGCCTGGACGAGCTGAACGCCCGGACACTCCTAAAGGGCTGGTTCCGCACCGGAGATGTCGGCCGGATTGAGGATGGTGTGTTGCGCCTAACGGGGCGGCAGAAGCACGAGATCAATCGTGCCGGCCTGAAGGTTCATCCAGAAGACGTCGACATTTTGCTCGAGCGTCATCCAGGTGTCGCCGAAGCGTGTACCTTCGGTGCACCGGATCCCGTTGCCGGCGAGACCGTGGCCGTGGCCGTCGTGCTGGAAGCTGGTCAGTCGTTGGATGATGTCAAGTCCTGGTGCGCCGAGCGACTTGTTCGCGAAAAGAACCCGGAAAGGTGGTTCGTACTGGATGCCATTCCCCGGACCGACAGGGGCAAGATCAATCGCGACAGCGTAGCTCAGTCGTGTTTGACGCCGCAAACGTCTGCTCGAGACGACAGCGATACACATTCCTTCCAACCCGCCACAGCTTGAACGTGCACGAGATGTCAGCATTCAGTCCAGTCCGTAAACCCGTGATCTTGCAAACCGAGAGGTTTGATCTACGCAGTCTTCGTCCCGATGACGCCACCTTGCGGCACCGCCGCTGGTACGCCGATCCAGAAGTTGTCCACCCGCTCAATCGACCGGTCACCGAGTTATCGCGCGATGATCTGGTGGGCATCATAAGGACATGCAACGACATCGATCGGTTCCAGGTTGGCATTTTTGTGCGCGAGGACGGTCAGCACATCGGTAACCACCTGATCAGTCTTGATCCGCCAAACGGGACCGCGTCGTTCCATGTCATGATTGGCGACAGGTCGTACTGGGGTGATCGGGTGGTCCTGGAGACCCGTGCCGCGTTGCTTGACCACTTTTTCTTGGAGCGCGGCGTCGAAAAGGCGGTTGGCGGACCACTGGCCCGCAACGTCGCTGCCGTCTTCAACTACAAGGCTCAGGGCTGGCGGCTCGAAGGTTTGTTGAAGGGACAAGTTCGATCGAACCTGAACGAAGAACGGCTCGATCAGTATCAGTTCGGCCTTCTAAAGGAAGAATGGATGGCCAAGCGAGAGGAGACGCGCGATGACGCCGGCGCTTGACGACGCCCGTCAACTGTTGGCGTCCGCGCTCAATACGATGCCGGACGCTGTACCGGACTCGGCGCGGATCGGAGAGCTGGACGCCTGGGACAGCCTCGGGCATCTACGCTTGATTCTCGCTTTGGAGGACCGGCTGGGGCGCGAACTCACGCCTGAGACGATCATTGAGGTCGAGAGTCTGAATGACGTGGCAAGGCTGGTGAGCGACGCGGACTGACCGCAGAGATCGTAGGGTCTGCGAACGTGTTCTGCTAGGATTGGATGGCTGCGTTTGGGATGGAACGCGCGAGTGGACACATTAGCGCTTGCAGGAACGGTATGGGTTCTGGTCGATGCATCCTGACTCTTCTGGCCGCCGCCGTGGCGGCGCTTGGCGCTGCCTCCGGTAGTAGCCGCCAGGTCATGGCGGTCGAGCCCTACTTCTGCATCGAGCTCGTCCTATCGCGCAACTGGCCGGCGGCGCAATTCTACTGTGACGCCAGCGCGATGCCGGACAACACGGGTGTCGTGTTGGCCGAAGGAATCGCCTACTTTTTTGGTGCGCAGAACGCCGGTGACGTCGCCCATGCAGGCCGCTTGTGGCGTACGTTGCCGCCCTTGGCCAATGAAGGTCAGTGGCGCAACGTCGCCGGCGTGTACGACGCGGAAATCGATATCGTCAAGCGTGACGCGGCAACCCTGAACCGGCTGGCGCAATACAAGCTGGGCGTGTTGCACGAGACCGGCCATTTGACGACGGCCGATCCACCGGTCGCTGTCTTCCGTTACCAGCAAGCGGCCAATGCCGGTTTGCCGGAAGCCCACATCGCGCTTGCCCGTCTGTTTCAGCATGGCATCGGTGTCGAGGCAGACCCGGTCGCTGCGCAACAGCATTTGTTGGCGGCCATCGAAGCACGGCCGGCGCTGCGCCTGCCGGCACGGCCCGCGCCGACCGAAGCGGTGGCCGAAGCGAACCCGGCACAAGAGTCCGTTACGACCGGCACGTCTTCGGATGACGGCGAAAGCGACGCCGGTGGCGGTATCCTGGCCGCCATCACAGGCGACACGGAAAACACCCAGACGGTCGTTGAGACGAATGACGCCCAGACGGACAACACCCAGGTGGCGGCGATCGACCCCAATCTGAGCCAGGAAGAGCTGGAGGCTCTCGAAACCTCGATCGTGACAGGACAACTGCGCCGCCGGACGATTGTCGGTGACGCGACCAGCAGCGGTTCACGCGATGGTCCTGGCGGCGAAGTCGCCGCCGTACCCCTCGCCGAGACCACGGTTGCGGCCGCGGCGCCTGATGACGACAGTTCGGCCACGGATGCGGACGCCGGTATTGGTGCCGGTATCCTGGCGGGTCTTCTGGGCAACGACGACACCGTATCCGAAGGCGAGGCGGAATCCGGCGGCGTCGTCCAGCTGTGGGATACCGACTCCGGCGTGGCGATCGTGCCGCCTGAGTCATCGGTCGCCACGGCGGATGTCGCAGAGCCATCCGTGCCGTCCGACGCGGCTGCCGCCGACAGCGAAAGCGGGGAGGAGGGTTCGCGATGGGCGCCGCCCGCCGAGGTCGCGGCGCTTTACTACCCCAAGGAACCGCTGGAAGAGACCTCTGCCGATCTTGCGCCGGCATCGCCGTCCGGCTCCGCTGGTAGTGGCCAAACGGTTGGTGGCGGCGAGTCCGTCAGTGTGACGACCGGACGCTTGGATACGCGCCAGGCCGATGACACGCTGAGCTTTTCCTGTGCCGAGACGTCGACGGGCGCGACCATGGCCATGCCGGTCATTCGCGAGGAAGGCGACCTCAACGACGAGCCTGCCGGCGACGGACAGCAACCCGGCGACCCGCTCAATCCTGACCAGCTCGCTGCGTTAGAGGCGGGTTTTCGCGCCAAGGCGGCGGGCGACTTTGACGGCGCGCTCGCAGCGTGGGAGCCGCTCGCCATGGAAGGTTTGCCGACGGCCCAGTATCTCGTCGGCCTGTTGTACCTGACCGGCGATGCGCTGCCACGCAACCTTCGCGCGGCCTATGCCTGGTTCAGCCTGGCTGGCGACCGCGGCCATCAATTGGCGAACTGCGAACGCCTTCGTTTGGCCGAGCGGCTTTCGCCCGACGACATTGCCCTGGCGAACGATCTGGCCGGCACGTTGGCACCAATCCCCTAGAGCAGATCCTGTTTTGATGGAATCGCTTCGCGATGACATCAAAACAGGTGAATCTGCTCTACTCATAGATAAAGAGCGGTTCCTGGCGAGGGGCACGCGGAAGACGGATTGGCCCGCGATGACTCGAGCCCGCAGGCCCGCGCCAACACAACGGCGATGCCTTAGGAAGAACGAGCCGGCCACGGTTCGGCCGGCGCATGGTTACGGAGAGACGGTCTCCTCGCCCTCGGTCCAGGCCCAGGTCGTGTTGCTGGGAATGGATGTCTGGGGCGCCTCGGCTTGAGCCGTCGTCACCTCGACATCCGAGCACATCATCATCTCGACCGGGAAGCTGTTGCCCGGCAGGCAGACGGGCTGAACGCTGCAGACCTTTTCCGTTCGCGATGACATCGCGACACCGGTCTGCACACCCGTGACCACGGACTCTTCGGCTTCGGCATCCGTCTCGGCGACGACCGTCTCGGCTTCGGCATCCGCAGATACCTCGATCGGCGTGCCGGTGCCGCCGCCGCGGGACTCGATCTCGACGTCCTCCTTCGACGCGCTGCCCTGCGGTCCGCCATCGATCATCGCCAGACAGCTTTCGGACACTTGGTCGTCAAGGCCGCTAAGCGCCTCCATGACGTTGGGCGCCTGACTGGCGGCGGTTTGCGAGGGGTCGACCATGGCGTCCAGGACCATGCCGGCAGCGGTCATGCCCAGCGTCGCCGGGTCGCAGGCCGCCGTTGTCAGCAGCAACGTCGTTGCTGCGGGAATCATCAGGGAGCGCATGGCCAGGACTATACGCTAGAGCCCCTACCAAGTCTGATGGGTATAGGTCTTAGCCCCTTTGCCTTGGTGATAAGCCAAGAGTTCTATCTTTCGAGCAGAATTTGCTCTTAAGAGGTAGAAGTCCCGTTTGTAGTAGGCCTCTCGATACTTGGTTTACGACCCATGCCCACAATCGTTTTTCGCCTGCCCTTGGTAGATTACTTCGCGCCCCAGGTATGAACCGGCGGCGATTTTGATAGACAACATAGTGGGTGACGGCGATGGCGAACATCAATCTTAAGGAAATGTATGCCATCGCGGCGCAGCACTATCTGGCCGGCCATCACGAAAAGGCCGCCGCCACGTACCGCCGAATCCTTAAGATTAAGCCCGACCGGTTCGACGCCGTGCATTTGCTCGGCAAGATCGAGTTTTCGCGCCGGCAGTTCGAAACCGCCCTCGGCCTGTTCGAGCAGTGCATCGACATGGTGCCGGATGACGACGTGAAGCTGTTGACGGCATCGCACCGCATGCGCGGCGAGACACTGCGATCGCTGGGCCGCCATGCCGATGCCGTCGAAGCCTGTCGCAAGGCGCTAGAATTGCAGCCCGACAGTGCGCCCGCGCTTATCAGCTTGGGCGCTGCGCTGCGCGGTCTTGGCCGTTTGGACGATGCGCTGGCTTGCTTGGATTGCGTTATCAAGCTTGAACCGGAGATGGCCGTCGCACACAACAACCGCGGCAACGTGCTGCGCGAGATGGGCCGATCGGCCGAGGCCATCGCGTCCTATCGCCATACGCTGGCCATCAATCCACGAATGATCGAGGCGCACAACAATCTTGCCAACGAACTGCGTAACCTGGGCGAGCTTGAAGAAGCGATCGCGTCCTACGAACAGGCGTTGAGCATGCGTCCGGACGATCCGGTGTTTCTGGTCAACCTGTTCAACGTCTTGAGCTATGCCTGCGCATGGGAGCGTCGGGCCTGGGTCGCCAACCGGCTCGCCAAGGTAACCGACGATCAGATTGAGCGCGGTACTTTGGTCACGGAAACACCGTTCATTTGTAGTCTGCGAAGCGACAATCCGGCGCTGCTGCACGACATCGGTGTGGCCGCACTGGTCGCGGCTTCCCGCAAGGCGCCGACGAAACATGGCGAATGGAGAGTGCCTGTCGCGGCATCCGCGTCGTCGGATCGGTTGCGCGTCGGCTATTTGATCGACGGATTGGACAATCAACCGGCACGCCGGAAACTGCAAACATTGGCCCAGAGCCACGATCGCGATCGCTTCTCCGTCTTCGCGTATTGTTGCGGCACCGAGCTCAATCGCCAGAACCAGATCGAGCGCGTCTGCGACGGCTATGTCAACGTGAAGGATTTGGACGACATCGAGGCGGCAAAACGCATCGCCGCCGACGGTCTTGACGTCTTGGTCGACCTGTCCGGCCATCAGCCAGGCAGCCGTCTGGGGATCGTCGCCCAGCGGCCTGCCCCGGTCCAGTTGACGTGGCCTGGTCTGGTCGTCACCACCGGGCCGTCTTGTGCCGACTTCCTGGTGACCGACAATGTCACGGTGCCGCCCGCCGAAGCCCACCATTTTGGTGAGTCGTTGCTCTACCTGCCGGCGGGCCATCAGGCGCTGGGACATGAGTCGCTGCCGATTCCCGCGCAGCCCGACCGACAGTCGCTTGGTTTGCCGAGCGAGGGAGTTGTCTTTGCCTGTTTCGGACGTGCGCTTCGTTTCGACCCGGTGTCGTTTGACTGCTGGATGAAGATCCTTGCCGCCGTTCCGGACAGCGTGCTGTGGCTGGGTCGGATGAACCGCTTGACCGTGACGAACTTGCGAGCAGCCGCAGAGGCAGCCGGTATCGATCCCGACAGGCTGATCATCGCCGGACGGTCACGCGCCAAGACATCGCATCTCAGCCGCCTGGCTTGCGTCGATGTCTGGTTGGATACGCACAAGCAAAGCAGCGACATGGCGCTGATGGATGCCCTTTGGGCCGGCGTTCCCGCCATCACGTTCGCCGGTAAAACGGCGCCGTCACGCGCCGGAGCCAGTCTGATGAAAGCCGCGGGACAAGACGGTCTGATCGTTGACGGGCCGCGCGACTATGTCGCACTTGCCGTGGAGCTCGCACGCGAGCCTGAGCGACGTGCGGCAATCGCGGCGGCGTTGGTCGCCGGTCGTGATGCCGGCGCCCTGTTCGACAAGGCGGTCGTGATCAGCCGGTTCGAGCAGATGCTGGAACGCGTAGCGGGACGTGAGCCCGAACTCGCCATGCTGGAGACCAAGCTGCCGAGCCATGCGGGGGTCGCTGGCGCGGCTGTCTGACGGAAGACGTGACCGCGCCGCAACTGCACGGCGTTTGCGGGACCGCACCGTTCGACTAATACTTTCGTCTAGGGAGCAGCTATACCAATTCTCCGGGCCGGAGATTTTGGTGAGGCATACCTTCAATGCTCGAAAGCGTAATCCTGAATCATGCTTCGCGATGGTGCGATAACGGCGTCTAATCAGGCCACTTCGTAAGCGTCTTACGTCCCCACGAGCGCTTCGAAGACGATGCTTCCAGCATCTGAGAAAAGGCCCTCGTCGCTTCCCCGACCCCGACCTGCACCCGCGGCGGGGGCCGCTTCTCTCACGGTCTCGGCGTCGGACTCGGTGGCCAATCCTTGCGGCGCGCAAGGGCAGGGCAACTTAGTCACCGCCCAGATCACCGAGCATCGATTGCGAATCCAAATCCATGAGGTAGAGCCTGAGTTCGTGGAGGTCCCGATCCGTAACCTGAAATGACAACCGCGTCGGGTGGGCGGTGGCGAACCACTCGCGCAGTCGCAAGTGCTTCCAGTCAACGATATGGATGACCTCCGGCAACGGACGCGCCTGGGCCAGCCCAACGGTTTCGCCCGGCCCAACATGGCAGGTGCCGCATTGCTCGCGGGCGAGGGCCTCGCCATCGTCCAGGTTGGCGGCCGGGGACGCGGAGGGCAGTGCCATCCCGATGGTTGACAGCACAACGAGCAAGCGCAGTGTTCGCATCATGCGCGCACCAGAACGTGCATGGCAGGCATAACATATGCTTATTGTGTGATGGCTGACATGGACCCGGCCCTTACTTCCGACTAATCATTCCTTTATTCGTAGGAACGTACGCCATCATCAAGCCTATGGCAGCAAAGGATGTATCATAAGCCTCGCCATATCCGCCCGGACCGGTTGCTGCAAGGGACTCCTTTGTCACCGGAAGTTTTGGCCGAAAGAGGTCGGGGCCGGGAGGCGAAGTCGATAGTGTCATTGCCTTGAAGCATAATCGTTTGGAGTTCTTGAGCTAGATATGTGGAGGATACCCGTGCAAAACCAACGAAATCTCGCCGACGGCCGGGTGGCGAGGAAAGCTCGGTCCTGGCTGGTCGCAACATTGGCCGCCATCGCCGTTTCGGTCGCGCTCGACACGCAGGCCGTCGCCCAGGACGAGGGCGTCTATGACGCGTGGACCTACGATTGCCAGGACGGCTCTTCGTGCATCGTTTACTTCGCCACAGCCGGCATGCAGGCCTATCTCGGCGACGACGTCAATTCTGATCGGAAGCTTCTCGAGTTCCGTCTGCCTCCGAGTTCGGTCCCGCAGACACCGGTAGCCATCCTCTTGGACAACAATTGGCTGGCCTCGCTTGAGGTGCTTGAGTGTGACGGCGATCGGTGCCGTATGATCATCGATGTATCCGCTGACCCCTCTATCGTTGAGAACTTCAAACAGGCTTCCAGCGGGACCATGGCCTACGTGATCAATGACGGGGCCGACCTGGTGATCATTCCGTTTACTCTTGACGGTTTCACAGCCACATACAATCAACTGGGCTGGTAACGGCCAAGCACCGCAATCAGCGGTGTCGGCCGGTCGTGGAAAACCTCAGCACAGATCTTCATGCCGGATCGTCGCGTCTTCATCGTCAATGATCAAAGGAATGTCCGGGTTCTGCTCGAGACACTCCTGACGTCATCGGGTTATGCCCCGGTCTGCTACGACGCCGGCCGGGCTTTCCTGCACGACCTGCCGCGCCTGAAGCGCGGCATGGTGTTGTTGGATGTTCGCCTGCCCGATATCGATGGCCTGGAGGTGCTCGCGCGTATCCGCGAGGAAAACACCAACCTCAAGGTGATCATGATGACCGGCCATGCCGACGTGCCGGCGGCCGTGCGAGCCATGCAGGAGGGCGCCGTCGACTTCATCGAGAAGCCGTTTTCTCAAGACGCCCTCTTGGCAAGCCTGGAGCGTGCCTCCAGCGCGCGGCAAAAGGCCGTCGGCGCGGCCAAGAATGTATCAACCATGGACCGGCTCTCGCCAAGGGAGCGGCAGGTGCTGCAGGGTATTGTCGCGGGCAAGACCAACAAGCTGATTGCCCGCGACCTCGGCATCAGCCACCGTACCGTCGAAGCCCACCGGGCACGCCTGATGATGAAGTCCGGCGCTGACTCGGTGGCCGACCTCGTCCGCATCGCCCTCCAGGACTGACGTCCCGGCAAATCGCCTTTTACGCTAGCTCGTCGATGACCTGATCGGTCGTGCGCTGACGGCAATAGCCTTTGATCTCGTTGAGAGAGTTGTCGTGGCGTTCCTGGGAGTACGTCGCGCAGGCATCGCCGACGAGCGTGACGAGATAACCGAGGTCGCAGGCGTCCCGCACCGCGGACTCCACGCATTGGTCGGTGATGAGCCCGCTGATGACCAACTGGCGGATGCCCAGATTGCGCAGAATGTAGTCGATATGGGTCGAGACGAAGACGCTGGACGATGACTTGGGAAGCCAGATCTCGTCGTCATCCGGCGCGATCTCGTCGATCACCTTGCCGTCCCACGAGCCCTTGGGCACATGAAAGCCGGTGATCTTGTAGTCCAGGCTGCGGTCGCGGCCGTCCTTGGTCAGGCTCTCGATCGTCGTGTACATGACCTCGACGCCGGCCTTGCGGCAAGCCGCCTGCAGGCGCTGCATATTGGGTTTGACGGTCTGTTCAAGCCGGTCGAAGTAGTAGCCGTAGCGCGCGTCGATATCGGCCGCCGACAGGCCGTCGAACTCGCCGCCATCCATGCGCGCGCAGAAGTTCTGCACGTCGACGAAAAGAAGGGCGGATTGGCCGGGTTCAAGCGGGACTTCGCGGCTCAGTTTGGTCTCTTGCGTCATGGCGTTCTCTAGGCGGTCTGGTCCAGAGGATAGATCCGCTCGGCGTTCTGGGTCGCGATCATGGCGACGATACGGTCCGCTTCCTTAACATTGCACATGTCCTCGGCGATCCAGCGGTCCAGATGCTGTTTGAGCGCACGGCGAAACTGCAGCTGGCCGAGATAGTAGAGTTCGGCGAGACCGAACGCATCGGAGCTGTAGAGCTGCTTGTAAAACGGCCCCATCTCCAGCGCTTCGCCGAGGATATCGGCAGCCTGCGGTCCGGCAAAGTTCAGGATCACGCCGACGTCGTAATAGACGTTCTGGAAGATCTCGGCGAGCCATGCGGCCTCGCGCTGGAACGGGTAGTTGTGCAGCAGCGTGCACGGTACCTCCCAGCCCTCCATGGCGCGCAGGTAGTCGGTGAAATGGCTGGGATCGCAGGCGTGCATGTAGATGTCGGGGTCGCCGAACCCGACATGGATCTGCAGCGGCAGCTTGTGGTCGCGGCACAGCTCGCCGCCGGCCCACAGGCCATGGCGCACGACCTCGACCTCGTTCAGGCGGAACTTGCCGGCCTTCTCCGACTCCGTGAACCAGCGATCCGTGCCCGCTTGGACCTCAGCCTTGGTCGGCGGCGTCTGGTCGATGGCGAAGGTGACGCGATAGGCGACGATGGTTTTCAGGCCGATGGCGTCCCGGGTTCGTTTGGCGAGTTCCTCGGTGAAGGCGTCGGGAAAGTCGCTTGCCGTGACACCGGACCGCGCGACCTCCTCGGCGACCGCTTCGATGCGCACGACTTCATGGGCCGGGCGGTCCGACAGATCCGCCATCATGGGCGGCGTCGCGATGTCGTCGCTGCGGTGGCCGGTATCGACCAGCAGGCTCTCCAGGCCGCAGGCCCGCAACAACCGCTTGTTGACCTCCTCGGCGCCCAGGGCGCGGCGGCGCTCGACGTAGTCTTCGCCGCTGCAGAAGGGTTCGAGGTCGAGCAAGGGCGCACACCAGCGACGCACGACCAGGCCGAGCGGCTTGTCGAACTGGGACGTGCCCGGCGGCGGCGGCTTGTAGCTCTCGCTCATCAGCGCCTCGAACGTGGCGAGGTCGAGGTCGCTGGGAACGACGCCGTGGCAGTGATGATCGATCAGCGGCAGGTCGACATTCGGTTCAGTAGGCAAAGCGGTACCTCTCGCAAAGGGCTTCGGGACTTTGATCGGCGAACATGGCGCTCTCGAAGCGTTTGAGGGATGTGTAGGCCTCGATCATGGTGGGCGTGAACCAGCCGAGCACGGTCTTGTCGGCAGCGAAGGCGTCGAGGGCCTCGTCCAACGAGGCTGGCAAGGGGGTGATCCCGAGTTCCTGGCGTTCGGCGTCGCTAAGGTCGGCGGGGTCGCGGTCGAGCAGGGGCGGCAGCGGCAGTTTGCCGCGAACGCCCTCAAGGCCCGCCCGCACGACCGCACCCAGGGCGAGATAGGGGCTCGCCGTCGCATCGGTGGCGCGGAATTCAATGTTGAACGCATTGCCGCGCTCGGCCGCGTCGTGTTTGGGCGACGGGCAGATCCGGACCGCCGCCTCGCGGTTCTGAACGCCGACGGCGTTATAGCCGCAACTCCAATGGTGCGGTCCGAGCCTGAGATAGGAGACCGGGCTGGGCGCGGTCAGCGCGGTCAAGGCCGCCATGTGGCGCGAGATGCCGGCCACAAAGTGGGCGGCGACATCGCTCAATTCGCCGGGGCCGTCCGGATCGTAGGCCGCGGCGTTACCCTGATCGTCGCGAAAGCTCATGTGCAGGTGACAGCCGTTGCCGACGCCGTCCGGGGTCGGTTTGGGGCTCACTGAGGCATGCAGGCCGCATCGCCGGGCGACTTCGCGCAGGACTTCCCGCGTGACCACGACACGATCGGCTCCGGCGACGCCCTCTGCCGGGCCGCAACTGACTTCGTATTGGCTGAGGCCATACTCCGGCTCTACCGTTTCCAGGCCGACATCGACACTCCTTAGGGCGGCGACGAGACGCTCGATAAACGGCGCCACATGGCGCGCGCTGCTGAGCGAGAAGGGGGCGACCCACGGTCCGTCGCCGCCGGTCAACAGGAACTCGTTCTCGTAAGCCGAATGCAAGGTCAGCCCGGTCTCGGCCTTCAGATCATCGAGCGCGGCGATCAGGAAGCTGCGCGTGCAGCATTCCCAGGGGCTGCCGTCGGCGTTGAGCGAGTTGCAAAGAACAAAATCCAAGGCTGGCCAGTCGCCGTCCGCGTCCAGGTGGACCTGGGTCGCGGGGTCCGGTGTCTGGCGCAACTCCGTCATCGGCCCCCACGGATTGGGCGCGATATCCTCGAACGGCGTCAGAGACTGACCGGCGGCGGCCCAGCCCAGGCCGTGCTCTTTGCGGCCTTCGTACTCGCTCTTGGGGACGCCGCGCGTGCGCGCCAGCCCGACCAGGTCGTTCCAGACCAGATAAACAACATCCCCCTCACTCATGACCTAGCTCGTTCCTCCGTCGTCTTCCTGCTCGCTCCACGTCGATCCCGTCCTCAGATCCTCGAGCACCTCGATGCGCCGGCGGATCGAGGTACCCATCCTGACCACCAGGGCCGCCAGCAACGTCTCGGCGACCGCAAGGGCGGCGACAAGGGAGTCGTATGGTGACGGCGCCTCGACACTGGCGGTCAGCACATGATCGGCGATGTCGGCGATCGGCGACAGCCAGGGATCGGTCACCAGCACGATCGTGACGCCGCGTTTCGCCGCCTTGTGGGCGAAATTGACCGTGTCCTTCTGGTAGCGCCGGAAGTCGAAGACGATCAGGACATCGCGCCGGCCCATGTCGAGCAGGCTGTCGTTGCGTTGCGCACCGTCATAAGCGATGAGCCGGCAGTTGGGCCGGAACTGGAAGAGGTCGGAGAAGAGGGCGGTGGCGCAGGTCTGCGACGAACGCCCGCCGGTCGTCCAGATCGGCCGGCGCGGGTCGGCAAGAAGCTCGACAACCGCCTCGATCTCGGCGCGTGGCAGGTTGGCGAAGGTCGCATCGAGGGAGCGTACGAAGGTCTGGTGCGCCTGCTCGACGACGTCTTTGGGACCGGTTTTGGCGCGCCGGCGCTCGTACATGCGAAGCGGCGAGTCAATGCGCGCGGCGAGGTCCTGGCGCAGCGCCTTCTGGAACTCCGGATAGCCGGCGAAACCGAGCTTGGTCGCGAAGCGTACGACCGTCGGTCCGCTGACCTGGGTGCGCTGGGCCAGTTCGGCCACGGTATCGAAGCCGGCCATCATGTTGGTGGCGAACAGCGCGCGGGCGACCTTGCGTTCGGACGGCGTCAGATCGGCGGATCGCTGATGGATCAGCTCGCCCAGCGTGGTGCGTTCGGTGTCTTTGTCCGGCGCCCTCGTCATGTAACAAGCATTACAGAACCGATCGAACCGGTCAATTATGTAACATCGCGCTTGACGGCCCAAACGGCAGGTCCCTATCGTTGTTTCATAACCAACCGTTAACAAGGCGGGGACAGAGGGGTGGGGCAGCCGGCTGCCGGCAAGGGGCCATCAGCAGGGCCGAGCGGAGGCGTGATGCGACTGCTGCCGCAGGGCACGGTCCCCGGCAGTCTGATTCTCATCGTCCCGATCGTCATCGTGACGCTGCTCGCCTGGCAGACCGTCGGCGCTGCCATGCAGGGCACGGTGACCCACTATCTGGTCATGACCGTCGCGGTGCTGGCGTTCAGCATCTTCACCGGCAACTCCGGCATTCTGAGCTTCGGTCACGCCGCGTTCATGGGCCTGGCGGCGCATATCACCGGCGCGCTCACCATACCGGCCGCGCAAAAGGCGATCTTTCTGCCTGACCTGCCCTTGTGGCTAGCGCAGACAGAGATGAGCTTCCTTGCCGCCGGCCTCATCGCGATTGTCATCGTGACGGCAATCGCGTTCCTGATCGGCGTTCCGATCTCCCGGCTTGGTGGCCCGTCGGCGGCGATCGCGACACTCGGTCTGCTGATCATCATCTATGGCGTCATTGTCGGTGCCCGCGATTTCACCCGCGGCAGCCAGGCGCTGATCGGCGTGCCGAAGGAAATCGACATCCCGGTCGCCTTGATCTTCGCTGCGCTGGCCATCGTGATCGCGCGCGCGTTCCGGGATTCACTCGCCGGGCTCGAACTGCGCGCGGTGCGCGAGGACGAACCGGCAGCGCGCGCCATCGGCGTCAACGCGCCAGGCCGGCGTCTCTTGGCCTGGACGGTCAGCGGCGGCGTTGCCGCGCTCGCCGGCGTGTTGCTGGCGCACTACCTGGGCGTCTATTCACCCAAGGAGTTCTATTTCCAGATCACGTTCGCGATCCTCGTCATGCTGATCGTCGGCGGCATGACCAGCGTGTCGGGCGCGGTGGTCGGCGCGATCGCCGTCACCTTGATGATCGAACTTCTGCGAAGCGCCGAGGACAACCTGAACGCCGACGTGTTCGGCGAGCCCACCGTCTTCGGTCTGACCGATATCGGTTTGAGCTTGGCGATCCTGGCGATCCTGTTCTGGCGCCGTGAAGGTCTTTTCGGTTTCTGGGAAGCCGACGAGCTGATTGACCGGTGGCGTCGAAGAGCGGCCAGTTCCGAAGGGGCTGCGACGCAGCCGGCTCAGACGGGCACAGCGGCCAAGATCGCGCCAGAGGGCAGCTTGGCCGTCGAGAACGTGGTCAAGGCGTTCGGTGGCCTGCGCGCCGTCGACGGGGCGAGCCTTGCGCTGCGTCCAGGCGAGATCGTCGGCCTTATCGGCCCCAACGGATCGGGCAAGACAACGCTGCTGGGCACGATCTCCGGCGCCCTTGAGTTAACCGAAGGCCGCATCGTGCTGGACGGCGATGACATTTCGGCCCTGCCGGCGCACAAGATCGCGCGGCGCCATGTCGGGCGCACCTTTCAGAACATCCGCCTGTTCGTGCACCTGACCGTCATGGACAACGTGAAGGTCGCGCTGGCGGCAAGCGGCACGCGGTTGTCGCCAGGCGACATGGCGGCGCGTTCGCTGGCCTTGTTGGGCGAGCTCGGCATTGCCGAATACGCGGACCGCCGCGCCGGTACCTTGCCCTATGGGCTGCAACGCCGCCTGGAAATTGCCCGGGCGCTGGCGCTGGAGCCGCGCTACCTGCTGCTCGACGAGCCGGCGGCGGGCATGAACGAAACCGAATCCGACGAACTGCTGGAAATCCTGGGCCGGTTGCGTGACAGCCGCGGTCTGGGCCTGCTGGTCGTCGACCACGACCTGCGCCTGATCATGCGTTTATGCGACCGCGTGGTCGTCTTGAACAAGGGACAGGTCATTGCCGAGGGCGCACCGGGAGAGGTTCAGGCCAATCCCGACGTGATCGAGGCATATCTTGGCAAACGCAGGGCGGCGTCCCAAGCCGCGCCTGCACCACAAGGGAGGTAGAGGTAATGACGATATCCCGTTGGTTGAAGACAACCGCCATGTCGGCGGTGCTGGCCGGTGCCGGGGCCATGGCCGGTCCGGCGGTGGCCGACGACACGCTGATCATCGGTTACGCCGGTGGCCACACCGGCTATCTGGCGCCCTACGATCAGTCGTCCCTGAAAGGCGTGCAGCTGGCGATCGAGGAGATCAATGCGGCCGGTGGCATCGGCGGCACCATGCCGATCGAACTGATCGTCAAGGACACCCGTTCCGACACGGCTCAGGCAGCCGTGGCGGCACAGGAACTGGTCGACGAGGGTGTTCATGTCATGATCGTCAGTTGCGACGTCGATCCCGCCGTCGCCTCTGGTGTGATCGCCCAGGCGGCCGAGATTCCAGCCGTCAGCTCGTGCGCCTCGACGCCGACCCTGCCGGCGGCGGTCGGGCCCTACATGTTCAGCAACTACACCGCCGACAACCTGCAGGCGGCCGTGCTGGCCGAGTACGCCCGAGAGCAGGGCTACGACAACGCCTATGTCCTGTTGTCACGCGACACGCCCTACACGGAGAAGCTGCCCGAGTACTTCGCCGAGGCGTTCGGCAACATGGGCGGCAACGTCGTGATGACCGGTGAGTACACCATGGGTCAGCAGGACTTTTCGGCCGAGGTCACCAACATCACCGGCCTCGATCCGCAGCCCGACGTCATCATGACATCGGCCTATGAGCCCGACTTCCCGGCGTTCATCAAGCAGCTCCGGGCCGCCGGCATCGATACGCCGGTGCTGGGTTCTGACGGCATCGATTCGCCGACCACGTTCTCGCTCGGCGATGTGTCCGAAGGCGTCGTCTTTTCCAATGCCGGCTTCCCGTCACCGGGCAGCTCGTTGGAGGCCTACGAGGCGGCCTATGAGGCCGAGTATGGCGAGCCCAACGACACGATCTTTACGGCGACCGGTTACGACATCATCAAGGTCGTCGCCGCGGCCGTCGAACAGGCCGGTTCGACCGACGGTTCGGCGATCCGCGACGCCTGGGACAACCTGGAGAATGTCGAGGTTGCGACCGGCACCATGACCTACAAGGGTCAGGATCGCGTGCCCGTCCGTGTCGTTGCGTTGAACCGTGTCGCCAACGGCCTGCGCGAGCATGTCGGTGACTATTCGCCCGATCCCTCACAGATCCCTGCTCCGTGAGCGATCGGGACCACGTATTGACGGTTGAGGGGCTCACGGTCCGCTACGGCGCTATCGAAGCCGTGCGGGGCGTGAGCCTCGCCGTCGACGACGGAGAGATTACGACCCTTCTCGGCGCCAACGGCGCCGGGAAGAGTTCGACGCTGACCGCCATCATGGGGCTGGTGCCCGTCGCCGCCGGCTCGGTCGTCTTAGAGGGCCGCAACGTCACGGGCGAAGCGCCGGAGCGCATCGTGCGCCGGGGCATGACTCTGACGCCGGAGGGCCGGCACGTCTTCGCCAACCTGACGGTGATGGAAAACCTGTCGCTCGGCGCGGCCTCGCGCCGCGACCGCAGCGATATCGGTACGACCCGCGACGAGATGATGGCGCTCTTTCCGGTCCTGGCCGAGCGCCGCGAACAGGTGGCCGGAACGCTTTCGGGCGGCGAGCAGCAGATGCTGGCGATCGCCCGATCTTTGATGTCGAAACCACGCATTCTTCTTTTGGACGAGCCGTCGCTGGGCCTGGCGCCTCAGATCGTCGACACGATCTTTGAGCTGATCGCCGGCCTGCGCGACCGCGGCCTCACCATCCTGCTGGTCGAACAGAACGTCGATCTGGCGCTGGAAATCGCCGATCGCGGTTACGTCATGGCGTCCGGCGCCATCGTCATGTCGGGCGCGGCCGAGGAACTGCGGCAGTCGGCGGGTGTCGAGCGCGCCTATATGGGCGTGGCCTAGGCCGGGCGGCAGGGCGGGGGCGCCATGGATATTCTGGTTCAGCAGACGGTCAACGCGTTGTCGCTTGGCGGCACCTATGCGTTGCTGGCGCTGGGCCTTGCCATGGTCTTCAGCGTCCTTGGCCTGATCAACTTCGCCCATGGCGACCTGATGACCATCACGGGCTACGGCATGTTCTTCTGCATTGTCGCGGGACTGCCGTTTCCGGTTGCGGTTATCGTCGGCATTCTGGCGGCCATCGCCGCGGCCGTCTTGATGGAGCGCGTCGCCTTTAGACCGGTGCGCGATGCCAGTACGGCGACCATGCTGCTGACGAGCTTTGCCGTCAGCACCATCCTGCACATGCTGTTCCAGAACCTTATCTCGGCGCGCCCCCGGGCGATCCCGATCCCCAGCATGTTCGCCGGCGCCATCGACATATTCGGGTTCGATATCGGCGCCATTCAGGCGGCCTCGATCTGCGCGACGGCGCTTCTGCTCTTCGCGCTCACCATGTTCCTGCGCCGCTCCATGCTCGGCATCGCCATGCGCGCGGCTTCGCTCGACTTTCCGACCACGCGGCTGATGGGCATCAACGCCAACGCGGTCATCTCGACGGCGTTCGCGATTTCCGGGCTCCTGGCCGGTGTCGCCGGCGTGCTGTGGCTGGCGCAGCGCGGCTCGGTCGACCCTCTCATGGGGTTCCTGCCGGTCTTGAAAGCCTTCATCGCCGTCGTGCTCGGCGGCCTGGGCAGTCTTTCGGGCGCGGTCGTCGGCGGCCTGGTGCTCGGCATCATCGAGGTCGGCCTGCGCGCCTTCCTGCCCGAGGGGCTTCTGCCATTCCGCGAATCCATCGCGCTGTCGCTGGTGATCATCCTGTTGCTGATCCGGCCCGAGGGTCTTTTGGGCCGCAAGGAAGCCATTCGCTAGGGAGCCCGCCATGCCTGCCGTGCAGAACAAAGATGTCGCCGTTATCGGGGCCGGGATCGCGGGCGCATCGGCCGCCTTTGCCCTGGCCCAGCAGGGCATCGATGCGGTCCTGATCGA
>JANQGO010000338.1 GCA_028277285.1 Alphaproteobacteria bacterium
TTGTACTCCCAGTGGGTGCCCGGCGCCTGGAGGTCGCGGTGGTCGCCCTTGCGGCTGTTGTCGCCGCCGGAGACGTCGCGGTTGCGGTCGACCAGATCGGGTTTGTCCCACAGGGTCCCCTCCCACTCGCTCGTCTGCTGCAAGAGGTGGCGCCACGTGATCGCCGCGTTCTGCCGACTGTCGAAGCCGCCATCGTCGATCAATTGGGCAACCGGCGCGTCGAGATCGGGCAACAGACCGCGGTCATGGGCGATGCCGGCGAGCGCCGACATCACGCTCTTGGTGACACTGAACGTCATGTCGGCACGCGCGATGTCGCCCCATGTCGTGACCAGCCGCCCGCCGCGGACGATCAATCCGGCGGGGCCGCCACGCGGGCGTGTCGGTCCGATGATGGCGCCGTGTTCGCGGTCCAGAAACCGGCCGTTCTCCAGATGCTGACCGACATCCCGGGGCCATGACGTCTCGTTCGCTTCGGCATGGGCGACGGCCGCGGCGAGCGCGTCGGTGTCGAAACCCGCTTGGGCGGGGTCGATGGGTTCAAGTCTCGGCGGCGGCGCAACGTGCTGTCTGGTCATGGATGTGCCCTGTCGATTGGGTCGCCATCATTATCGGCGGCCCGCACGCTTGCAAGACGAACCAGATTGCGCCCCCGACCGTTCCCAAAGCTGAACCGTACGACGCACGCTTGCGCATGACGCACACGATGATATCGCCTACGTTCCAGCGCCGTCCTATGCCGCAGAAACATGGGAGCCCTTGGGGAATGACAAAGACAATGCCATCAGCGAACGCGGCGCTTCTGCAGCAGCTCGTGCGCTACAAGGCATGGGCCGACGACCGACTCTTCGCGACGATTGTCACGCTGCCCGATAACGAGATTTCCCGCGAACGACCGACGACTTTCAAGACGATCGGCCGCACGCTGCATCACACCTTGATTGTCGAAGAAATGTTCAAGGCCCATCTGGAAGGCCGCCCGCACGGCTATGGGTCCAGAACCGCAGACACGCCGCCTGCGATGGCGGATCTTCGTCGGCAGGTGAGCGCCATGAATTGTTGGTGGACGGACTATGTCGACGGACTGAGCGACGGCGCCGTGACGCGATCGATCGACTTTGAGTTTGTGGAAGGCGGTCGCGGAACGATGACCGTCTTGGAGATCGTTCTCCACATCGTACACCACGCCACCTATCACCGAGGCTATGTCGACGACATGCTCTACCAGATTCCGGTAACGCCGGAGGCGACCGATCTGCCCGTCTACCTTTGCCGGTCGTAAGGCAGCGCCCGCGACAGGTCCTCTAGAAAGTCTCCTTCCACGGCCTCAGCTCCACCTCCCAGGTCCAGGCGCTGCGGTGCTGGCGGTGGACATCCAGATAGGTTTGCGCGATCGCATCGGGATCGAGCCGGGTATCGTCGTCCGACTTGCCGATGCCACCGTCGATGACGAAGTGCGCGACGTGGATATTCTTGGGCTGCAGTTCGCGCGCCATGCTCTGGATCAGACCGCGCAGGCCGAACTTGCCCATCGCGAAGGGCGCGGAGTTGGGGTAGCCCTTCACGCCGGCCGAGGCGCCGGTGAAAAGTATGGTGCCGCCGCCTTTTTCCTCCATGCGCCGTGTCGCCTGTTGACCGACCAGAAAACCGCCGAAACAGGTGATCATCAGCGTCTTTCGAACCTCCTCGGGATCGAGTTCGGCGACCGGCCCGCGCACGCGGTAGCTGGGGTTGAAGACGACGACGTCCGGTGTGCCCGTGTCGGCGTCGACCGCTTCGAACAGCGCCGCGACCGAGGCGGGATCGGCGACGTCACAGGCGTAGGTCTTGGCGCCAGTCTCGCTGGCGAGATCCTTCAGCTTGTCCGTGTTGCGGGCGGACAGCGAGATATCCATGCCCTCGATCTGAAAACGGCGGGCAACCGAGGCGCTGAGGCCTGCGCCGGCGCCGACGATGAGTGCGGTTTCTTTCTTCGCCATGGTGTTTTCCTTGCGTTAGATGGGATCGCGCGCGAGAGGCGCGGAGTTGCAGCGCAAGCCGCCACCGGAACTCCAGCACGCCTCATAGTCAAGCTGGATGACCTCGACCCCGCGGGCCTCCAGCGTTTCGCGTGTACGCGGCGACATCTCGCTGGCGATCACCCGCCCGGGCGCAAGCGGCACAAGATTGACCGCAAAGGGCGGGTCCTCCGGCGACAGCGCGATCGGCTCGATGCCGCGCTGCTTCAAGACCTGGACGAAGTCATAGGGCAACAGCGTCGGATTGATCAGCGCCTTGTCGTTGTCGATCATCGCGCAAAAGCCGTCGAGATGCTGGCCATAACCCGGCACCTGCACGGTGACCAGTTCGACACCGACCCGGGCCAGCACCTCGCGCACCTGTTCGACACCCTCCCGGTTGGCGCACAGGCCCGTGCTGAGCACGGCGGTCTTCGGGTCGATCCACATGAAACTGCCGCCCTCGACGATGCCGGTGCCGGATATGGTGCGGATGATCGGACAGCCAAGGTCCATTACCCGGCGCGCCGCCCAATAGCTCTCCTCGCGACGGCCCTTGGCGTTGGGACGGCAGATGATCGCGCCGCCGGGGACCCCGATGACGATGTCACGCGGCGACATCTGCTTGATCGGCACCGGCCGGTTGGTTGCCCGGCCGTTCTCGTGGATATAGGCGACCTCGACACCGTTCTCCCTCAGGATGCCGGTGAACTGGTCGTGGGCCCGCTGCATCGCCGGCAGGTCGGGACCGTTGCGGCCGCGCCACCAGATCCCCTCCTCGCGGCTGCAATAACTCTCCAGTTCCGGATCGAACCAGTCCTCGGTCACCCGTTTGATCTCGTCGCCCGGCCGGTGGACCAGGATGGTGCGCAACCGGCCGACCTCGCTATCGCAGCCCCAGACGGCGCCCCATATCTTCTCCTGCTGACCGGGATCCTCGAACGCCGGCGCGGCGGGCGTGTCGAAGGTTTCCATGAGACGCTGGTGTCGGTAACGGTCCTCGGTCGCGTTGGAGATGGTCTCCCGGGGCATGGTGAACTCCTCTAAGGACAGATCCTGTCAGTCTACACGTTGTCGCGCGGGATCGTTTCGTCCCAGCGCCGCGAAAAGATGCGACGGCCGCCGTCGAAGGCGTCGATGTCCGCCGCGAACAGGAAATCATCGGCGGTCGCGCGGATGGTCATGGCGCTGCGGGTTTCGACATCGTAATCGGTGCCGTCGCGCCGCCGGCGATTGTGCCAGCGATACGTGATCTGCGCGCTCAAGGGATCGTCATCTTGTATGTGGGCGTCCCATGTCACGCCGTCGGCGCAGGTGACGTCGACCGGCGCCAAGTACCAGACACCGCCATCCTCGACCACGCGCACGATTTGTTCGGCCGTCGCCAGATCGCGTTCGACCGCGCGCGTGCCCGCACCGTTTTCGATGACCTGCGTGTCGACCAGCGGCGCCATCTGCGGTGCCGGGAACGCCGTGACGTCGGTATCGGCGCCGCGCACCGGGAGCTCAAGGGAACTGGCGCCCGTGGCGAGCGACAGGGTCACCGGCTCCGGCGACGGCCAGACCATCGGCCAATAGGTCGTCGAGATGGCGACGCGGATCTTATGGCCCGGCCGGAACACGTGGCCGATATCGTTGAGCTGGACGGCAACCTCCTCGAACGCGCCCGGCGTCATCGGCTCGGGGAACTCGTGGCTCTTGCGGTGGCTCAGGTTCAGCAGACCGAAGGTGATGCGCTGCACCTGACCGTCCGGATGCATGTCGTTGAGGCGGACCGCGACAAAACCCCGGGGCCGGTCGATGGCGAGTTTCAAACGCACCACCGGCGCGCCCATGATCTCAACCGCGTCCGCCAGCGGCGCACCATCGAAACAGAGCGAACGCGCGTCGTCCTCGCGCTGATCGATCGGCAGGTCCGGGCTCGACCCGCCCAGGCCATAGGGACACCACACGCCGGCGGTGACTCCAACCGTTTGCGGCGAACAGTGCTCCAGAACGGTTTCGTCGCCCGCCTCCTCCGCCAAACCGTCGGCGTTGAGAGCAAACGTCTTGGTGTTGATGTTTGGCGACGGCCAGGCGGGCTCGGTGACCCAGCGGCCGGGAACGGCGGCCTGGCTTGCCTCCGGTTTCGCCGGTTCGCCCATCCAGACGCGGTACATCGGCTCGTCCATGATGCCGGTGTCCTGGTCCTTCAGCCAGTGATCCCACCAGCGCAGCGAGTCCTGCAGGAAACCGATGGAGGGCGCCGGGATCGCGTCCTGCGGGTGCTTGTGTCCCCACGGCCCGACCAGGCCCTTACGCGGGCATGTGAGGTTCGCCAGCATGCGCGGCACCGCGTTCGAATAGCCGTCGTTCCAGCCGCCGACCGCATAGACCGCGCATGTGATGTCGTCATAGTTCTCGCACACCGAGCCGTCTTTCCAGTAGGCGTCGCGGCGCTGGTGCCGCATCCAGATCGACGTCAGCGCCGGCTCGGCGTTCTCCAGGCGCGCCTGCCACGCCTCGCGCCAGCCGTCGCCGACGATCGCCGGATCGGGCTGCTTGGACGAGATGATGTGGAAACCCGAGCCCCAGAAGAAACCGTCCGACAGCAGACAACCGCCCATGAAGTGCACATCGTCGGCGTAACGGTCGTCGGTCGAGCAATGGGTGATGATCGCCTTCAGCGCCGGCGGCCGCCGCGCGGCAACCTGCAGGCTGTTGAAGCCTCCCCAGGAGATGCCGGTCATGCCGACCGCGCCGGTGCACCAGGGCTGCGCCGCGATCCAGGCGATCGCCTCGACGGCGTCGTCCTGTTCCTGCTGGGTGTACTCGTCAGTGATCAGACCCTCGGACTCGCCGGTGCCGCGGATATCGAGGCGGATCGACGCATAACCGTGGCCTGCCCAATAGGCATGACGCGGATCGTCCCAGCCGCGCGTACCGTCGCGCTTGCGGTAGGGGATGTATTCCAGGATTGCGGGCACCGGATCGGCCTCGGCATCTTCGGGCAGCCAGATGCGCGCGGAGAGCCGGACACCGTCGCCCATCGGGATCCACTGATGCTCGATCTCTTTGATCGTCCGGGGGAAGTCGGTGATGACGGCGGGGTCGTTGGGGTCGGGACACATCATGATCGTTCGAACGCCGTCGCGCCCTCCTCGGTGACAATCCAGTCCAGCGGTTCGTCGAAATGGTTGCGCGGCACCGCGTCGACCTGCTGCGCCGCATAGGCGACGCCGACCGCCAGCGTCGACGGGTTTGACGCTTTCAGCAACGATAACGTTCTGTCATAGAAGCCGCCGCCGTAACCCAGGCGATAACCGGCGGCGTCAAACGCCAGCATCGGCACCAGCAGCAGCGTGGGTACGACGACCGCCGCATCGTCGGGCGGCACGGGGATGTTGAGCGCGCCGTCGATCAGCGGATCTCCCGGCGCCCAGGCACGGAAAACCAGAGGCTCACCCTTGCCCGGCACGAACGGCAGACCGGTTGCGCAGCCGTGGCGGTTGGCGGCGGCGAGCAGCGGCACAACGTCGAACTCGTCGCCGACCGGCAGGTAGCCGGACACGACGGCGCCTTGAGTGAAGCCTATGGCGACCTGGAAGTGCTGGAGCGCACGCTCCGGTGCACCCGACTGTCGGCTATGGGCCTCGGCACGCCGCGCGCGCGCTTCGGCGCGCATGAGCTTTTTTTGCTTTTTGACGTCCATGGCCCCCGGATCGGTCTGGACGGGGCCGCCTCGGCCGGCAACCGCAGTCTACCTTCCACTGTGGCCTGCATCAGCAGGTGGGCGCCGCGTAACGAGGGCAAGACCCCCGACAGAGACAGCTCCCAGTGAAAGCGCATTGGCCCCAGGGAACGGATACGGCCATCGCACCGCGCAGCGCCCGTCCAAGTTCTGTTAGTTAGTGGCTCTCCAGGTGACCCGCAAGCGCCTCGATACGGCCGGCCAGATTTTCGATCGCCGCCGCCCGGGTCTCCGAGACCTGATCGACGACCGGCTGACCGGCGGTTTCGCGGGCTTCCCAGAGCTCGTCGGAGATCACCAGCGCCGCCAGAACCAGCAACCGCTGGTCGCCGAGATTGCCGAGCGAACCCTTCAGGCCGGCGATCTTGCTGTCGACATAGGCGGCGAGCTGTTCGATCCGCTGCTCCTCGCCATCGCCGCAGGAGACGGAATAGCTGCGCCCGTTGATGATGACCGAGATCTGAGCCATGTCAGGCGCCGAGCACGGTGCGCAGGTCGTTGATCGCGCCGTCGATCTGCTTGCCGGCATCGCGCACGCGACCTTCAAGATCCGTGCGCGCGGCCTTCGCCTCGCTCAATGCGGCGCGAAGCTGCTCGTTTTCCTGTTCGATTTGCCCAAGCTTGGCGTCGCCACCTTGTTGCATGCGCTCCGTCAGCGCGGCCTCAAGATGGGTGATCGCACGTTCAAGCTTTCTAAGGGCGGTGTCCTCAACCGTCATTTGCGGCACTTTTCAACACGTTGCCTTGGCTTTCTACCATAGCGCCTTATCGCACGGCGATAAAGTACCTGGTGATTGCTCACGGTCGCCCCGGAATTGCGGGCTTCGAGCGGACAAGTCGGTTGACGCTTTTGGTCGGTGACGCCATGTTGCGCGCGACCTCGACCGGCGCCCAATGCGGCGGTTTTTTCTTTCGGGACATCCATCGAATGACGCGCGAATCCACAAGCCAGGTTTCGGAACGCGACATGGCCAACGCGATCCGGGCGCTGGCCATGGACGCCGTGCAAAAAGCCAATAGCGGCCACCCCGGCATGCCCATGGGCATGGCCGATGTTGCGACCGTGCTGTTTACCCGGTTCCTGAAGTTCGACGCCGGCGCGCCCGATTGGCCAGACCGCGACCGCTTCATCCTGTCGGCGGGCCACGGCTCGATGCTGCTCTACGCGCTCCTGCACCTGACCGGCTACCAGGACATGACCATGGACGAGCTGCGCAACTTCCGCCAGCTCGGCAGCAAGACGGCTGGCCATCCGGAATACGGCCACGCCGCCGGCATCGAGACGACCACCGGGCCCTTGGGTCAGGGTTTCGCCAACGCCGTCGGCATGGCGCTCGCCGAGCGCATCATGGCCGCCGAGTTTGCCGACCTCGTCGACCACCACACCTATGTCCTGGCCGGCGACGGCTGCCTGATGGAAGGCATCAGCCACGAGGCCGCCTCCATGGCCGGCCACCTCAAGCTCGGCAAGCTGATCGTCCTGTTCGACGACAACGAGATTTCGATCGACGGCCCGACCTCGCTTGCCGAATCCGACGACACGCTGCAGCGCTTCGACGCTTATGGCTGGGACACGATGGCAGTCGACGGCCACGACAACGACGCGGTCGCCGCCGCCATCGAGGCGGCGCACAAGACCGAGGAGCCGAGCCTGATCGCCTGCCGTTCGATCATCGGTTACGGCGCGCCCAACAAGCAGGGCACCGCCGCGACACACGGCGCCGCACTTGGCGAGGACGAGGTCGCCGCCACCCGCGACGAACTCGGCTGGCCCCACGAACCGTTCGACATTCCCCAAGCGGTTCTACAGGCATGGCGCAAGGCGGGCGCCCGCGGTGCCGAGACGCGGACCGCGTGGCTGAAGACCCATGACGGCACGAGCGCCGCGCTGCGCCACGAGTTCGATCGGCGCATTGCCGGCGATCTGCCGGGTGACATTGCCAAGGCCGTCGCGGCCTACAAGAAGGATCTGATGGCCGAGCCGCAGAAGGTCGCGACCCGCAAGGCGAGCGAGCTGGCGCTGAACGTCCTGATCCCCGCCGCCCCGGAGATGATCGGCGGCTCCGCCGACCTGACGGGATCCAACAACACGCGCACCGGCAACATGAAGGACATCGCCCCCGGCGACTTCGCCGGCCGTTACGTGCGTTACGGCGTGCGCGAGCATGCCATGGCCGCCGCGATGTCCGGCATGGCGCTGCATCGCGGCATCATTCCCTATGGCGGCACCTTCCTGGTGTTCACCGATTACTGCCGACCGTCGATCCGGCTCGCCGCGCTGATGGAGCAGCGGGTCATTTATGTCATGACCCATGACTCGATCGGGCTGGGCGAAGACGGGCCGACCCACCAGCCGATCGAGCATCTGGCGTCGCTGCGCGCCATGCCCAACCTCAACGTCTTCCGCCCGGCCGACGTGGTCGAGACGCTGGAGTGCTGGCAGGTCGCGCTCGCTGCCGCCAAGACACCGTCGGTTCTGGCGCTGACCCGCCAGGGCGTGCCGCAACTGCGTCTCGAACCGGGCGACGGCAACCCGTGCGCGCGCGGCGGCTATGTGCTGCGGGCCGAGGGCGCCGACCACAAAGCGACCATCGTCGCGACCGGTTCGGAGGTCTCGCTGGCGTGTGAGGCCCGCGACAGTCTGGAGACCGACGGCATCGGCACCCGCGTCGTCTCCATGCCGTGCTGGGAACTGTTCGCCGGTCAGGACGCCGCCTATCGCGACAAGGTCATGGGCAACGGCGTCGCCAAGGTCGGCGTCGAGGCCGCCTCCGGCTTCGGCTGGCAGGAGATCCTGGGCGGCGACGGCGGTTTTGTCGGCATGACCGGCTTCGGCGCCTCAGCGCCGGCCGGCGACCTCTACAAACACTTCGGCATCACCGCCGAGGCGGTGGTCGCGGCGGTCAAGCAGCGCGTCTAACGCAAGCTCGTTAGCCCTCCACCAGGCAATCCACCAGCCCGTCGGCGATGCCGTTCATCAGTTGACCGTAGAGCGCTGGGCCCGGCTCCAGCTCGGCACCCAGCGGGTCGAGCACGCCGACCCGGACATCCGTGCCTTCGATAATGGTGTCGATGACGCGCGGCGAGAACTGGGGCTCGCGGAACACGCAGACAATGTCCTCGTCGGCCAGGCGGTCCTGGATCGCCGCGACGCGCGCGGCGCCCGGCTGGCGTTCCGGCGCGATCACCACCGAGCCAACCGCATCGGTGCCGAAATGGTGGCCGAAGTACTGATAGGCGTCGTGGAAC
>JANQGO010000350.1 GCA_028277285.1 Alphaproteobacteria bacterium
GACGGGTCACGTGATGCTGCCTGAGGGTGTCGAGATGGTGATGCCCGGCGACAACATCACGATGGATGTCGAGCTGATCGCGCCGATCGCGATGGACGAGGGCCTCAGGTTCGCGATCCGCGAAGGCGGCCGCACCGTCGGCGCCGGCGTCGTCGCGCAAATCGTCGAATAAAGGCCGGGAAGCGGTTAAGCAGGAGAAAAGGTAAATGGCGGGCCAAAACATACGCATCCGGCTGAAGGCGTTCGATCATCGCCTGCTTGACCAGTCGACGAACGAGATCGTCGGCACGGCCAAGCGCACGGGTGCCCAGGTCAGGGGGCCGATTCCCCTGCCGACCAGGATCGAGCGTTTTACCGTTTTGCGCGGCCCGCACGTCGACAAGAAGTCGCGCGAGCAGTTCGAGATCCGCACGCATAAGCGTCTGATCGACATCGTGGAGCCCACGCCCCAGACCGTCGATGCGCTGATGAAGCTGGATCTGGCCGCCGGCGTCGACGTCGAGATCAAGCTCTAGGTTAGGGACCGGAACAATGCGTACCGGAATGATCGCACGAAAGCTGGGCATGAGCCGCGTCTTCACCGACGACGGCCGTCATGTGCCGGTGACCGTGCTGCAAATCGAGGACAACCAGGTGGTCGCCCAGCGCACCGCCGAAAGCCATGGCTATACGGCCGTGCAGGTGGGTGCGACGCCGGCCAAGGTGAAGCATCTGACGAAATCGGTGCGCGGCCAGTTCGCCAAGGCCGGTATCGAGCCGAAGCGCCGTCTGGTCGAGTTCCGCGTCACCGAAGACGCTTTGGTGCCGGTCGGTGCCAAGCTCGCCGCAAGCCACTTCGTCGCCGGCCAGACGGTCGATGTGACGGGGACCTCGAAGGGTAAGGGTTTTGCCGGCGCCATGAAGCGTCACAACTTCGGCGGCATGCGCGCCAGCCACGGTGTGTCGGTGTCCCACCGCGCCCACGGCTCGACCGGTAACAGCCAGGATCCCGGCCGCGTCTTCAAGGGCAAGAAGATGGCCGGCCACATGGGCGACACCAAGGTGACGACCCAGAACCTGGAGGTCGTCGAGACCGATGCCGACCAGGGCCTGATCCTGGTCCGCGGCGCGGTGCCCGGCGCCAAGAACAGTTATGTCCTGGTCAACGACGCGGTTAAGGGCAGGTTGCCCGAAGATGCGCCGTTCCCGGCCGGTCTGATCGACGATGGCGCGGGTGCTGCTGACGAAGCGCCGGCCGAGGTCGCCGATGACGCGGCGCCTGCGGCTGCTGAGGACGCCGCGCCTGAGGCCACGGAACCGCAAGCCGGTGATGACGCGGGTGCCGGCGATGGCGCCGCCGATGAAACGGCGGATGCGGCCGACGGCGACGATGAGAACAAGGAAACGTAAGCCATGAAGGCCGACATCGTAACGTTCGATAACAAGAAGCAGGGCTCGGTCGAGTTGGCTGACACCGTGTTCGGCCTGCCGGAGCGCGCCGACATCCTGGCGCGCGTGGTGAATTGGCAGCTCGCCAAGCGCCGCGCCGGTACGCACAGCACCAAGTCGACCGGCGAGGTCATGGGCTCGACGGCCAAGATCTACCGTCAGAAGGGTACGGGCCGCGCGCGTCATGGCAGCCGCAAGACGAACATCTTTCGCGGCGGTGCGGTCGGACACGGACCGGTACCCCACAGCCATGCCTATAAGCTGCCCAAGAAGGTCCGGGTGCTGGGTCTGAAAACGGCACTTTCCGTCAAGCAGGCCGAAGGCAAGCTGATCGTCGTGGAAAGCGGCAAGCTCGCCAGCCCGAAGACGAAGGATTTCGTCAAGCAGCTCGGCGACATGGGTGTCTCATCGGCGCTGATCATCGACGGCAGCGATCTCGACGACAATCTGTGCATGGCCGCGGCGAACATCCCGGGCATCGACGTGGTGCCCAGCATGGGCGCCAACGTCTACGACATCATGCGCCGCGACACGCTGGTCCTGACCAAGGACGCGGTCGAGGCCCTGCAAGCGAGGCTGTCATGAGTTTGGAAAAACACTACGACATCATTCGCGGGCCCATCGTGACCGAGAAGTCGACGCAGGGCAGCATGTACAACCAGGTGACGTTCCGGGTCGACGTGCGCGCTTCGAAGCCGGAGATCAAGAAGGCTGTCGAAGAGCTGTTCAAGGTCGAGGTCGCGAAGGTCAACACGTTGAACCAGGCTGGCAAGACGAAGCGTTTTCGCGGCCGCCTGGGCCAGCGCAATGCGATCAAGAAAGCGATCGTGACCTTGAAAGACGGTCACACGATCGACGTGACGTCGGGAGTTTAAGATGGCGCTGAAGGTCTACAAGCCCAACACGCCTGGCCAACGCGGCCTGGTTCAGGTCGATCGCCGGCAGCTCCACAAGGGCAAGCCGGTGAAGGAGCTGACCGAAGGTCTGACGAAGTCGGGTGGGCGCAACGCCAATGGCCGCATCACCACGCGTCATCGTGGCGGCGGGCACAAGCGGCGTTACCGTTTGATCGACTTCAAGCGTAAGAAGTTCGACGTCGGCGCCACGGTCGAGCGGCTGGAATACGATCCCAACCGGTCGTCGTTCATCGCGTTGTTGAAGTATGAGGACGGCGAGCAGGCCTACATCATCGCGCCGCAGCGTCTGAACCCGGGCGATCGCGTGATCGCCGGTGAGCGTGTCGATATCAAGCCGGGCAATGCAATGCCGCTGCAGAACATCCCGGTCGGCACGATCGTGCACAATGTCGAGATGCGCGCGGGCGGCGGCGGCAAGCTGGCGCGCTCGGCCGGCACCTATGTGCAGCTGATCGGTAAGGACCAGGGTTACGCGCAGCTTCGCCTGACATCGGGCGAGATGCGCATGGTGCGTGGCGAGTGCATGGCGACGATCGGCGCCGTGTCGAACCCGGATCACCAGAATATCAAGCTTGCCCTTCCACCGGCTGCGGCCGGCCTTGCCAAGCTTGATATTCTGGTGATCCGGGTTCGACACGGC
>JANQGO010000358.1 GCA_028277285.1 Alphaproteobacteria bacterium
GACGGGTCACGTGATGCTGCCTGAGGGTGTCGAGATGGTGATGCCCGGCGACAACATCACGATGGATGTCGAGCTGATCGCGCCGATCGCGATGGACGAAGGCCTCAGGTTCGCGATCCGCGAAGGCGGCCGCACCGTCGGCGCCGGCGTCGTCGCCCAGATCGTCGAGTAAGGACGGAGTGAACGCCTGACCGTGTTTAGGAGTGTAGCTCAATTGGTAGAGCACCGGTCTCCAAAACCGGGGGCTGTAGGTTCGAGTCCTACCACTCCTGCCAGGTGACGAGGTTGGTGGCGCCGGTCTGAAGAGGGCCTGGCGCCACCGTTGATGTAGAGGATTTGACGTCCATGGCGAAGACATCGCCGGTCGAATTTGTCCGTCAGGTCCGTCAGGAAGCCAGCAAGGTTACCTGGCCGACCCGCAAGGAGACGCTGATCACCACCGCGACCGTGCTGGCCATGGTCGTGTTGGTGGCGCTGTTCTTTTTCTTGATCGACCAGTTCTTCTCCTGGGGCGTCAAGGTGATCTTGGGACTTGGAAACTGAGCGCATGGCGCATCGTTGGTACATCGTGCATTGCTACTCCGGCTTCGAAAAGAAGGTCGCGCAGTCGATTCAGGAGCAGGCCATGCAGCAGGGGCTTGAGGACATGTTCGAGAACGTCCTTGTGCCGTCCGAAGAGGTCGTCGAGATGCGCGGCGGCAAGAAAGTCTCGTCCGAGCGCCGATTTTTTCCGGGCTACGTCCTCGTGCGCATGGACATGACCGACCAGACGTGGCACTTGGTGCGCAACACGCCGAAAGTGACGGGTTTCCTGGGTAGCGGCCAAAAGCCGACGCCGATCCCCGATCACGAGGCCGAGCGCGTCATGAGCCAGGTTCAGGAAGGGGTCGAGCGGCCGCGTCCGTCGATCACCTACGAGATCGGCGAGACCGTAAGGGTCGCCGACGGACCGTTCACGTCGTTCAACGGCACGGTTCAGGAGGTCGACGAAGAGCGCGCCAGACTGAAGGTCGCGGTCTCGATCTTCGGCCGCGCGACGCCGGTGGAACTGGAATACACACAGGTCGAAAAGACCTGACAAACAGATGGATCGGCCCCGTTAGGGGCGGTCCGGACACAGGGTAAGACGAGAGATGGCGAAGAAAGTCGCAGGATACATCAAGCTGACGGTGCCGGCCGGCCAGGCCAACCCATCGCCGCCGATCGGCCCGGCGCTGGGCCAGCGCGGTCTGAACATTGTCGAGTTCACCAAGGCGTTCAACGCGGCGACCCAGGACCACGACCCCGGCACGCCGCTGCCGACCGTGATCACGGCCTATCAGGACCGCACCTTCTCGTTCATCACCAAAACGCCGCCGGCGAGCTGGTACATCAAGAAGGCCGCCAAGCTGGATAAGGGTAACGGCGCGACCGGTCGCACCGACCCGGTCGGCAAGATCACGATTGCCCAGGTGCGCGAGATCGCCGAGGCCAAGATGCCCGATTTGAACGCCAACGACATCGATGGCGCAGCCGAGATCATCAAGGGTTCGGCACGTTCCATGGGTGTCGAGGTAGTGGAGTAGACCATGTCGAAAGAAGGCAAACGCCATAGCGACGCGCTGAAGACCGTCGATCGCGACCATCTCTACACGCTCGACGAAGCGGTCAAGATGGTGAAGGAAAACGCCAAGGCGAAGTTCGACGAGACGATCGAATTGTCGGTCAACCTGAACGTCGATCCGCGCCACGCCGATCAGATGGTACGTGGTGTCGTCGATCTGCCCCACGGCTCCGGCAAGTCGATCAAGGTTGCCGTCTTCGCCAAGGGCGACAAGGCGGAAGAGGCCAAGAACGCCGGCGCCGACCTGGTCGGCGCCGAGGATCTGGCCGAGAGCATCCAGAAGGGCGAGATCAATTTCGACCGGTGTATCGCGACGCCGGACATGATGGCGGTCGTCGGCCGTCTGGGTAAGATCCTGGGCCCGCGCGGCCTGATGCCCAATCCGAAGCTGGGCACCGTGACGCCGGACGTCGCGGCTGCCGTCAGCTCGGCCAAGGCCGGCCAGGTGGAGTACCGCGTCGAGAAGGCCGGCATCATCCACGCCGGTGTCGGCAAGGCGAGCTTTTCCGAGGACAACATCCTGGAGAACGCCAAGGCGCTGATGGATGCGGTGATCAAGGCCAAACCGAGCGCCGTCAAGGGTACGTACATGAAGCGCGTGACGCTCAGTTCGACCATGGGGCCGGGGGTCAAGATCGACCCGGTGAGCCTGCAGCCGAGCGCCGCGTAGGAGAGTTTTGAATTCGGCGGCTTCGGCCGCTGACAGCGTCGCTTTGTGTAAGCGGCGCGCCCCCTGTCCGAGATTGCCGGTGACCTCAGGGTCTTAAGGGCTTCGGCCGCCGACATGAGACGGGAGACGAGACCGAATGTCGTGCCGGCGTTGCCGGCAGGTCGGATGGGTCTGACTTCCGGGGCAGGTCGTAACCCCGGTCCTTTTCGAAGGATCGGAATTCGTGTGAACCGGCCTGGTATCGGGAGTGTGTCCCGACCGGCCCAACCCCCGGAGGAATCCGTGGAACGGGCAAGAAAAGAAGACATCGTCAACCAGCTCAACAGCGATATCGGCAATGCCGAGATGGTTGTTGTCACGCGCCACGAAGGTCTGACGGTGGCCGAAGCGACGGAACTGCGGCGCGCCATGCGCGCGTCCGGCACGTCGTTCCGGGTCACCAAGAACCGGCTGGCGTTGCGTGCGTTGGACGGCACGACCTTTGAGGGCTTAGGCAAGCTCTTCACAGGCCCGACCGCCGTCGCCTGTTCCGACGACCCGGTTGCAGCGGCCAAGGCGGCCGTCGATTTTGCCAAGAAGAACGAGAAGCTGATCGTTCTTGGCGGCCAGATGGGCGAACGCGAGCTGGATGCTTCCGAGGTCGAACAGTTGGCCAAGCTGCCGTCGCTCGATGAGCTGCGCGGCACGATCGTCGGGCTGTTGCAGGCCCCCGCGACCAAGATCGCGATGGTTCTGCAGGCGCCGGCCGGTCAACTGGCGCGGGTTTTCGGGGCCTATGGGCAGACGGAAGGCGACAGCGCCGCCGATGCCGAAGCCGGTTCCTGAACCCGTTGTCGCAAACAGAACTGATTTTGTTGGAGAAGACCCATGGCTGATCTGGAAAAACTGGCCGATGACCTGTCGTCGCTGACGGTGTTGGAAGCTGCCGAGTTGAGCAAGATGCTCGAAGAGAAGTGGGGCGTCAGCGCCGCGGCGCCGGTCGCCGTTGCCGCCGCCCCCGGTGCCGCCGCCCCGGGCGAGGCAGCCGAAGAGAAGACCGATTTCGACGTTATCTTGGCCAGCTTTGGCGAGAAGAAGATCAACGTCATTAAGGAAGTCCGTGCGATCACGGGCCTGGGCCTGAAGGAGGCCAAGGACCTGGTCGAAGGCGCGCCCAAGCCGGTCAAGGAAGGTGTGCCGAAGGAAGAGGCCGAAGAGATCAAGAAACAGCTCGAAGAAGCTGGCGCGACGGTCGAGGTCAAATAAGACCGGTGACTGGCCCAGTCTCCCGTTCCGGAGAGACATCGCGGCCCGTTGCCTGTCGCCGAACAGGACGCGGCCGCTGATGCGCCCGGTGCAGCGATGCACCAGGGGTATCGGCGCGCCGCGCCTGCGGCGTCTGAGCAGGTGGTGATCCGCATGGCCGTTGTGGCCACGTGGCATGGTGAAGAATAACGAAGGTGCATAAAGACATGGCGCAGAGCTTGACTGGACGTTCGCGACCCCGCCGCAATTTCGGCCGTATCCCTCCGGTGATCGATATGCCGAACCTGATCGAGGTCCAGCGGAACTCCTATGACCAGTTCCTGAACTTTGAAGGCACCGAGCAGGACAAGAAGGAAAGCGGTCTGCAGGCGGTCTTTGAGTCGGTTTTCCCGATCAAGGACTTCTCCGACCGCGCCGAACTCCACTTCGTCCGCTACGAGTTCGAAGACCCGAAATACGATGTCGACGAATGCCAGCAGCGCGGTATGACCTATGCGGCACCGCTCAAGGTCACGCTGCAGCTATGGATCTTCGACGTCGATGAGGAGATCAAGAAGCGCGACGTCCGCGACATCAAGGAGCAGGACGTCTACATGGGCGATATGCCGCTGATGACCGACAAGGGCACGTTCATCATCAACGGCACAGAGCGCGTCATCGTCAGCCAGATGCACCGTTCGCCCGGCGTCTTCTTCGATCACGACAAGGGCAAGACCCATTCGTCGGGCAAGTACCTGTTCGCCGCCCGCGTCATCCCTTATCGCGGTTCCTGGCTCGACTTCGAGTTCGACGCCAAGGATATCGTGCACGTGCGCATCGACCGCCGCCGCAAGTTGCCGGCGACGACGATGCTCTATGCGCTCGGCCTGACGACCGACGAGATCTTCAAGACCTTCTACGAGACGCGGACCTATGTCCGGACCAAGAAGGGCTGGACCGTGCCGTTCGACAGCGAGCGCGCGCTGGGCACCAAGCTCTCGGCCGATCTGGTCAACGCCAAGGATGGCAAGGTCGCGGCCAAGGCCGGTACCAAGCTGACCCGTCTGCAACTCAAGAAGCTGGCGGAGGCCGGCCTGACCAAACAACTGGTCGGCGACGAGGCGCTGATTGGCCGCTACATGGCCGACGACCTGATCGATGAGTCGACCGGCGAGATCTTTGTCGAGGCCGGTGACGAGATCGACGAGGAGCTGCTCGAGAAGCTCAACGAGCTCGGCATCAACGAGTTGCCGACCCTCGATATCGATCACATCAATGTCGGTCCCTACATTCGCAACACGCTGGCGGTCGACAAGAGCTCGAACCGCGAGGAAGCGCTGTTCGAGATCTATCGCGTCATGCGCCCCGGCGAGCCGCCGACCATCGATACGGCGGAGACCTTGTTCAAGGGCCTGTTCTTCGACTCCGAACGTTACGATCTCTCGGCCGTCGGTCGCGTCAAGATGAACGCGCGCCTGGGCCTGGAGCACGACGAGACGCTTCGCGTGCTGACCCGCGACGACATCATGAGTGTGCTGACGACCCTGGTCGAACTGAAGGACGGCAAGGGC
>JANQGO010000433.1 GCA_028277285.1 Alphaproteobacteria bacterium
CGGTCCGACCCCGCCTCCAGCGGTGAGAGGCCTCTCACCGCTGGAGGTCCATCTTCTACCGATGGACCACGATCCTCATAAGACAAGCATCCTGCGTCCGAACGGACGCAGATAAGATGCTCTAACTCTTTAAACTAGATCATCCTGGGTTCAGATGAGTCCATCTGAACCCAGGATGATCTAGAGTGCTGTCTTGGGGTACTACGATGTTTCTGCCACCGGTTTTCCGAGAAGAGCGGCAGGATGTTATGCACGAACTGATCGTGGCGCATCCCTTTGCCACCATCGTAGCCTCTTCGACAGGATGCTTGACGGCGGATCATGTCCCTCTGGTCCTTAAAATTGGATCGGGAAACGGTGATCTTCAGGGTCATATTGCTGTCGCCAATCCGCTCTTTCGAGAAACTGAAGAGCCGTTTGAAGTCTTGACGATTTTTCAAGGTCCGCAAACCTATGTGACGCCGTCGTGGTATGCATCGAAGCAAGAGCACGGCAAGGTCGTTCCTACATGGAACTATGTTGTTGTTCATGTGCGCGGGAAGTTGCGGTTCACACGGGAGACCGCTTGGCTTCTTCAGCATCTGCATGACCTGACGCATCAACAGGAAAGCCACCGCGACGAACCTTGGGCCGTGACCGACGCCCCTTCGGATTTCATACAACGGCAACTCCGTGGTCTCGTTGGTTTTGAAATTACGATTGAAGACATGCAAGGCACGTGGAAAGTGAGCCAAAACAAGGCGCTCAAAGACTGGACTGGTGTTAAAGCTGGCCTGGAGAAGAACACATCGCCAAATGCAGTAAAGATTGCGCAGCTAGTCGAAGAACGCGCACGGGGATAATCACCGTCGAGGGAGTATGATTGCTCGTAACTTATATCTGTCAAACTGACAGAGCTGAAATTCATTAGCAATGCAGGATCGGTCAAGACCGGCTCATAAGGATACCCGAGAGCCTACAGGCGTCGGCCGCTGGACGTCGCCCCGCCCACGTCCGGATCACGCGCCGTCCGAAAGGCTGGCATAGGCGTTGCGGATGTGCGTGCGCATCGCCGCCTCGGCCCCGTCCGGATCGCCGCCGGCGATCGCGTCGACGATGGCGCCGTGCTCCTTGAACGCGGTCCGGGCGCGACCTTCGCGCGCGCTGGACCGATAGCGATAGAGGCGGAGCTGATAGTAGATCTGGTCGAACAACAGGGTTTCCAGCCGTACATTCCGCGAAAGCTTGACGATCGTGGCGTGAAAATCGTCATCGGCCGAGGACTGGCGATAGGATTCGCCGGAGGCCAGCGCCGGATCCTCGGCATGCTTGGCCAGCAGGCCGCGCAGCGCCTTGATGTCGCGTTTGCGGGCGTTCTGCGCCGCCAACCGCGCGGCCATGCCCTCAAGCGCCTCGCGCACCGAAAACAAGTCGTCAATCGCGTCGGGCGGCAAGTCGATGACGAACACGCCAACGCGGGCGCGCCGGGTCACCAGCCGTCCTTCCAGCCGCTGCAAGGCTTCGCGCAAGGGCCCGCGGCTGATGCCGAAGCGGCGCGCCAGTTCCGCCTCCGAAAGCTTCTGTCCCGGCTCGAACTCCCCGCCGGAGATCGCCTCGACCAGCTTGGCGAAGGCGATTTCGGCCAATGAAGAGGTGGCGATGGGCATCAGAACGGTCATTGCGGCATCCTCGGAAAGATCATCGTCGGGTGCCAGACGGCCAATGGTAGGAAAGGCCCGTATGGCATATACGATTGACCACTACAGATAAGATCTGCATGGCGTAATCGCAATGGCGGGCCGCACGACGTCTTTGCAGCGGTGGTCGTTTCAAGAGCATTTGCTGTCATATGCGTCGTGCTGCTTCTGCCGGGCCGGCACGTTGCTTGTCGCCGCTGGTGGTCCGGACGCTGCCATGTCGTCGAACCGCGCCAGCAAGCCTGTCATGTCGGCACGATAGCACGCCATGCTGGCATGCTTGACATGGCCATAGCCGCGCAGGCCGTCGGGTAGTGCTGCGATATCGCGGGCAAGCGGTAGATTGCCTCGATCGAGCCGCTCGCAGAGCTTGCCAATCACCGTTTCATAGTCGGCGATCAAGGCCCGTTCGGCCCGGCGCTCGGCGGTGTGGCCGAACGGGTCGAACGGCGTGCCGCGCAGGAAGCGCAGCCGTGCCACCAGCACCAGGACCGTCCGCATCCAAGGACCGAAGGCGCGCTTGACCGGATGGCCAGTGTGCGGGTCGCGGCGCGAGAACAAGGGCGGCGCCATGTGGAACGTCACCTTGTAGTCGCCCTCGAAGGCATCGGCGACGCGCCGTTCGAAGGTCGGCGAACTGAGCAGTCGGGCGACCTCATACTCGTCCTTGTAGGCCATCAGCTTGTAGCCATAGGTCGCGACCGCGTAGGCGAACCGCTCGTCTCCGGATGCGATGGCGTGCTCGGCGGCGCGGGCCCGCGCGACCAGATCGCGGTAGCGGCGGGCGTAGGCGGCATCGTGATAGGTGACCAGAAACCCGGCGCGATGATCGATCAGGTCGTCGAGCGTCCAGTCGAGCGGCGATGTCGGCATCCGGTCGGCGAGGGCATCGGCGACCGTCGGATCGGCGCCGATGCGGCGGCCCCACTCGAAGGCCGTCAGATTGGCCTCGACG
>JANQGO010000442.1 GCA_028277285.1 Alphaproteobacteria bacterium
CCTCGTTCGGCGTCGTGACCGACGACGACCGCGACGGATTGCTCACGGCCTTGCGCGCCGCGGTCGACGGTATCACCGGCATCTATTGTGGCCTGTCGACGTTACCCTGCGACAGCGGCCTGTGGGGCCGCGTCCTCGCCCGAGACGGTGTTGCCTACCGCGCGGCGATGGACGTGCTGTGGCGCACCGCACGCAAACACCTGACCGGTATGGCGCCGGGTTCACGCCGGAAGTAAACGCAACCTGGTCTTAGGCTCTGTAGAGACAGCGTGTCTGCTGTTTTCCCTCGCCCCTTGAGGGAGAGGGAAACGTAGGCTTGGGCGCGTCAGCGCCTTAGCCGGAGTAGGGTGAGGGGTGCGTGCGCGGGAAACGGCGTCGCCGGTTATCTGCGCGCGCTGTCGCGCGGGGCCCCTCACCCCGACCCTCTCCCTCGCTGGGGAGAGGGTGTGTTGCGGTGCCGTTTGCGCGTTGTCTCAACAGACGTCAGACCAATGTCCGCATGGCCTCGTCGAGGCCTTCCAGCGTCAGCGGGTACATGCGGCCTTCCATGATCTCGCGGATCATGCCGATGGAGCCGGTGTAGCGCCATTTGTCCTGGGGGATCGGATTGAGCCAGACGGCCTTGGTGTAAAGCGCCAGCATGCGGCGCAGCCAGACCTCGCCCGGCTCCTCGTTCATGTGCTCGACGCTGCCGCCGGGCACGGCGATCTCGTAGGGGCTCATGGAGGCATCGCCGACGAAGACCAGCTTGTAGTCGGCGGGATAGGTGTGCATGAGGTCGTAGGTCGGCGTGCGCTGGCGGTGACGCCTTGCGTTCTCGCGCCACACGCTCTCATAAAGGCAGTTGTGGAAGTAGTAGTGCTCGAGGTGCTTGAACTCCGTGCGCGCGGCACTGAACAGCTCCTCGCAGGCGCGGATGTGCCAGTCCATCGAACCGCCGATATCGAGCAGCAACAGCACCTTCACCGCGTTGTGGCGTTCCGGCACCATTTTCAGGTCCAGCCAGCCGCCGTTCTTGGCGGTCGAGCGGATGGTGTCGTCGATGTCCAGCTCGTCGGCGGCACCCTCGCGGGCGAAGCGGCGCAGGCGGCGCAGCGCGACCTTGATGTTGCGCGTGCCGATCTCCGACTCGCCGTCCAGGTCCCGGAACTCCCGCTTGTCCCACACCTTGACCGCGCTGAAGTTGCGGTTGCCGTCCTGGCCGATCCTGACGCCCTCGGGATTGTAGCCATAGGCGCCGAAGGGCGAGGTGCCGGCGGTGCCGATCCACTTGCTGCCGCCCTGGTGGCGTTTCTCCTGCTCTTCCAGGCGCTTCTTCAGGGTTTCCATGAGCTTCTCGAAACCGCCCATGGCCTCGATCGCGGCCTTCTCCTCGTCGGTCAGGTTGAGCTCGGCGAGGCGCTTGATCCATTCCTCGGGGATCTCGGCGCTACCGTCCTCGCCCTCGGCCATCTCCAGGCCCTTGAAGACATGGCCGAACACCTGGTCGAAGCGGTCGAGATGCTTCTCGTCCTTCACCAGTGCGGTACGCGAGAGATAGTAGAAGTCGTCGACCTTGTAGTTGGCGAGGCCGTAATCGGTCGCTTCCAGGAGATCGAGATACTCACGCAGCGAGACCGGCACCCCGGCATCACGCAATTCGGTGAACAGCGTGACGAACATCGGGGGTCAGCCTCGCTCGCGTCTGTTCAAGAACGCCAATCGTTCGAGCAAGTGGACGTCCTGCTCGGACTTGAGCAGGGCGCCGTAGAGCGGCGGGATGAGCGTTCCGGTGTCCTGGGCGCGCAGCGCGTCGGGCGGCAGGTCCTCGACCATCAGGAGCTTCAACCAGTCGAGCAGTTCCGATGTCGACGGTTTCTTTTTCAGGCCGGGCACGTCGCGCAGTTCGAAGAAGATGTTGAGCGCTTCGCTGACCAGGCGCGGTTTGATCTGCGGGTGATGCACCTCGACGATCTGCGCCATGGTGTCGGCGTCGGGAAAGCGGATGTAGTGGAAGAAACAGCGGCGCAGGAAAGCGTCGGGCAGTTCCTTCTCGTTGTTTGACGTGATGACGACGATCGGGCGTTGTTGGGCGCGCACCGTCTCCTGGGTCTCGTGGACGAAGAACTCCATGCGGTCGAGTTCCTGGAGCAGGTCGTTGGGGAACTCGATATCGGCCTTGTCGATCTCGTCGATCAGCAGCACCGGCGTATCGTCGGCGACGAAGGCCTGCCACAGCTTGCCGGGCACGATGTAGTTGGCGATGTCGTGGACGCGCTCGTCGCCCAACTGGCCGTCGCGCAGGCGTGCCACCGCATCGTACTCGTAGAGCCCGTGCTGGGCCTTGGTGGTCGACTTGATGGTCCACTCGATGAGGTTGCGGCCCAGCGACTTCGCGATCTCGGCGGCCAGGATCGTCTTGCCGGTGCCGGGCTCGCCCTTGATCAGCAGCGGGCGCTCCAGCGCGATGGCGGCATTGACGCTGACCGCCAGATCCTCGGTCGCAACATAGGTATCGGTACCTTCAAAACGCACGGGGCCAACTCCACAGGGTGACGAACGGACCCGCGAACCTAGAGCAGATCGGGGCTCGCGCGAAAGCCGTTTGTCGTGTCGGCCGCGACCCTCACCCTCCCAACGCTTCGCGCCGGGCCCCTCCCTCTCCCGCAAGCGGTAGAGGGGATGACATGGCTGTCGCGACGTCCCCTCGCCCCCTTTAGGGGGAGAGGGCTGGGTGAGGGGGCGTCGCTTAAGGCGTCGTCAGCACCGGCGTTTGCAGGATGCGGCAGATCGCCGTCGTCAGATCGGCGCGGTTCAAGGTGTAGAAGTGGAACTCCTCGATGCCGCGCGCCTGCAGATAGCGGCACAGTTCCGCCGCGGCGACGGCGCCGACCAGATTGCTCGTCTCCTCGTCGTCGGGCGCGATGCCGTCGAACAGCGCAATCAGCCAGCCGGGCACCGTGGCGCCGCAGCGCTCGGCGAAGGCGATGGTGCGCTGAATGTTGGTGACCGGCAGGATGCCCGGCACGATCGGTGCCGTGATGCCGGCGGCGCGGGCGCGCTCGACGAAGTCGAGGAAGAGATCGGGATCGAAGAAGAACTGGGTGATGGCGCGCGACGCGCCGGCATCGAGCTTGCGCTTGAGGTTGTCCAGGTCGGCGCCGGGACTGGCGGCATCGGGATGCACTTCCGGATAGGCGGCGACCGAGATGTCGAAGTCGGCGATGGCTCGTAGCCCCGCGACCAGATCCGCGGCCGATTGATAGCGCTCGCCTTTGACCGCGTCGCTGCCGTCGCCCGGCAGATCGCCGCGCAGGGCGACGATATGCTTGACGTCGGCCTCCCAGTAACAGCGCGCGATGTCGTCGACCTCCATGGTGGTGAGGCCGACGCAGGTCAGGTGCGCGGCGGGCTCAAGGCGCGTCTCCTGGCGGATACGCGTGACCGTTGCCTGGGTCGTGTCGCGGGTGCCGCCGCCGGCGCCGAAGGTGACCGAGACGAAGCGTGGCGCGAGCGGCTCCAGGCGTTTGATCTCGCGCCACAGCGCACCTTCCATCTTGCGGCTTTTCGGCGGGAAGAACTCGAAGGAGACATGGGGCAGGGAGAGCGGGTGAGCGCGTTCGCGCCATGGCGCCAAATCGGATGCAGCGTTCATCGGGCACTCCTGTTCGGTTCGGACTCGGCGGGTGGGCGGCGAAGGATCCAGATGAGGACGGTGAGCTCACCACCCGGTAGGTCGACGGTGCGGTCGACCGCAAGGCCTGCGCGGTCAGCCCATAAGGCGATGTCGTCGGAATCAAAACCGAGCCAGCGGTGGGCATGGGCGTCGCGCAGATCGGCGCGCTCGTGGCGGGCGAAGTCGACGATGGCGAGCGGCGCGCCGTCGCGCAGCACGCGGCCGGCCTCGGCAATTGCTTCGCCCGGCCGCTCGGCATAGTGCAGCACCTGATGCATGACGACGCCGTCGAACGAGCGCGGCGCCATGGGCAGGCTGTACATGTTGGCGCGCTGGACCGATCCGTTTTTGATGCCGTGGCGTTCCAGATTGGCGCGCGCGACCTGCAGCATGGCGCGTGACTGGTCGATGCCGATGGCGCGGCCGACACGTGGCGCCAGAAGTTCCACCATGCGCCCGGTCCCCGTCCCGATATCGAGCAGGTCGTCGACGGCCTCGTTTGTCATGGCGTCGATCAGGCAGCGCTCGATCTCGGCTTCGTCGACATGGAGCGAACGGATGTCGTGCCAGCGCGCCGCGTTCTCGGCGAAATAGGCATCGGCACGTTCGATGCGTGCGCGGATCAGGCTCTCCAGACGTTCGAGGTCGCCTTGCAGCACCGTGTCGCCGGGGCCCAGGAGATCGACCAGGTGGCGGCTGAGGTCGGCGGCAGTCCCCCGGTCGGTCACCCGGAAATAGGCCCAGTTGCCTTCGCTGCGACGTTCCAAGAGGCCGGCTTCGCACAAGAGCTTCAGATGCCGGGAGATCCGGGGCTGGCTCTGGCCCAGGATCTGAACCAGCTCCGAAACCGTGAGGTCGTTGTGGGCGCACAGGCACAGGAGGCGCAGCCGAGTCGGCTCGCCGACCGCTCTAAGCGCCGCCAGCATGGAATCGAAGCTCATATCCTTGGACATGGGGATATTAGGATATAAAGATATCCTTATGTCAATGCCAAAGCCTAAGACGGCTCCGCCGAGGAGCCGTCACCGCCTTACCGGCGCGCTTTGAAGCCGAGCAGGAGGGGTATGCGCGGGCCTTCCTGCGTGCGGTACCAGTAGCCGTCCTCGGCGATCTCCATGTCGGGCAGCATGCGCCAGGCGCCGAACGGGTACTCGCGGACCTCGAAGATGGTCAGGCCCGCGGCTTCCAGCGCGCCGAACATGTCCTGCAGCGGCCACTGGAACTCGTGGGTGCCCGACTGAATGACGTAGCTCTCGTCGGCATAGCTGACGCCGCCGGGCGCATCGATGATCGGTTCATCGTCGTTGTGGAAGTAGTCATAGGCCAGCGTCAGATCGCTCTTGCCCTCGTCGTACATCAGATAGGTCGGATGGCTGTCGAGGAAATAGAAGAAGCCGTCCTTGGCGAGGTTCTGGGCGATCGTCCGGCCCCACTTCTTCAGATCCGACAGCCAGACGATGGTGCCGAGCGACGTGAAAACGACGTCGAAACCGCCGCCGTCGACCACGCCCACTTCCTGAACGTCGCCTTCGACAAAGCGCGCACGGTCGGCCAGCCCTGCCTTTTCGGCGAGGTCGGTGGCCGCCTTGACCGCCTCTTCGGAAAAGTCGACGCCGACGACCTGCTTCGCCCCCAGCCTGGCCCACGACATCGTGTCCATGCCGAAATGGCACTGCAGGTGCAGGAGCCGCTTGCCGGTGACGTCGCCGACGGCCTCGCGCTCGACCGCGCCCAGCTTGTTCTCGCCGGCCAGAAACCGGTCGACCGCATAGAAGTCGCTGCCGACATGCACCGGCGTGACCTCGTTCCACCATTTCTTGTTGATCTCGTGTGCTTCGTTCATCGTTCTCGTCCCATTGGGATCCGTCAGTAGGTGGTGGCGGACTCCCTGGCAAAATCAAAGTAGAGCTCGCGGGCCTTGCGATAGATCGGCCCGGGCTGCAGATCGCGGTCGTCGACCTTGGTGATCGGCAGGACCTTGCTGTAGTTGCCGGTCGAAAAGACCTCGTCGGCGCCGGCGACATCGTCATAGGTCATCGAGCGTTCGACCACCTCGATCCCGGTATCGCGAAGCTGGCCGATGACGCGCTGGCGCGTGATGCCGTTCAGGAACGTGCCGTTGGGCACCGGCGTATGCACGACGCCATCCTTGGCGGTGAACAGGTTGGAGGTCGCGAACTCCGCCACATGGCCTTCGTGGTCCAGCATCACCGCGTTGCCGAAGCCCTTCGTCCGGGCCTCGCGCAGCGCCTCGCCGGTCACCGGATAGAGGCTCGACGCCTTGGCCAGCGTCATCGCCATGTCGGGCGCCGGGCGGCGGAACGAGGACAGCATCACGCTTGCTCCCTTCGGCTCCTCCATCGGCGCTTCGTGGAGGCACAGCAGGAACTTGGTGAGGTCGGGGTCGGGATAGAGCGCGTCGGTCTCGCCGCACCAATAGGTCGGGCGGACGTAGAGCTGCATGTCGCGCGGAAACTTGCGCGCCATGGTGATCGTGAGATCGACCAGTTCGTCGAGCGTTTCCTTCGGCTCCATGCCCATGACGCGCGCGGAGTTCAGGCAGCGTTCGCTGTGCTTCTCGATGTCCGGCAACACGCCGTCAAAGGCCCGCGCGCCATCGAAGATCATCGTGGCGAACCAGAAGGACTGATCCATCGGTCCCATGATCATGGGATTGCCTTCGATAAAGTCGCCGTCGTAATAGGTCAGGGACTGCATGGCGCGATCCTTCTTGCTGGGACTCCGGGAGGGGCGGCTTGTTATCACGTCTCCGGCCCTATGTGCAGTCTTGCGCGCTTGCGTTAGGGTCAAGGGCGCGTCAACCCGCGGTGAGGGAATTTGCCGGATCCATTTCGTCTGTTCGGCCCCGTCTTACGCTGCTTAGAGCCGGAGTCCGCGCACAACCTGACCTTGCGCGCCCTGGAGCTGGGGCTTGCGGGCGGCGGCGGCGCCAAAAGCGACCCGATCCTGGCGACCAACTGCTGGGGACGCGCCTTCCCCAACCCGATCGGCCTGGCCGCCGGGTTCGACAAGGATGCCCGTGTCTTCAAGGCGATGCTGGCGCTGGGTTTCGGTTTTGTCGAAACCGGCACCGTGACGCCGCTGCCCCAGCACGGCAACCCGAAGCCGCGCGTCTTTCGGCTGGTCGACGATGCCGCGGTGATCAACCGGCTGGGTTTCAACAATCAAGGTCTGGAGGCCGCCGCGCGCCGCCTTGCCGCCCGAACCGGCGACGGTCTGGTCGGCGCCAATATCGGCCGCAACAAGGACAGCACCGACGCCGTCGCCGACTATGTCGCCGGGCTCAAGGTCATGGCGCCGCTGGCCGACTACATCGTCGTCAACATCTCCTCGCCCAACACGCCGGGCCTGCGCGACCTGCACGCGATCGACAACCTGCGCCCCCTGCTTGAGGCGCTGATCGCCGCCCGGCAGGGGCTGAGCGGCGCGGCGAGCGTATGTCCGATTTGCCTGAAGATCGCCCCGGACCTGGCCGACGAAGATGCGGTGGAAGTCGCGCACCTGGCACTTGACCTGGGGCTTGACGGGTTGACCATCTCCAACACGACGGTGGTCAGGCCCGACGACCTGGTCTCGCGGCATCGCGACGAAGCCGGCGGCTTGTCGGGCAGGCCCCTGTTTGCCCGCTCGACCGCGCTTTTGAGCCATGTCTACCGGGAAACGGCCGGGCGGCTGCCGTTGATCGGCGTCGGCGGGGTCGCGAGCGCGCAAGACGCCTATGCCAAGATCAGGGCCGGTGCGACGCTGGTGCAGCTCTATACCGGTCTCGTCTATGGCGGTCCGCGTCTGATCCGCCGGATCGACGAAGGGTTGGCGGATTTGTTGCGCCAAGACGGCTTCAAAACCGCCGCCGATGCGGTGGGCGCCGATCATGCCTGATGCCGCTGCGGCACCGGGCATCGCATCCGATAGCGGGTCGTGGCAGAATTGCCGGTGTTGGAAGCTTTCATGGGAGCCCCCAACTTGACGAGCGATCTTGAGAGAGCCCGTAGCCAGGCCTGGGTTGAGGCGATGGACCGGCTCAACAACGCGCAACCGACCTTGCGTATTGATGAAGCCGTCTATGCCGAGTTGTTCAACCAGATGCCGACACCCATCTGGATAGAAGACTGGTCGGGCGTGCCGTCGGCGCTAGAAGAAAAGGGTCTTCGCGGGCGCGCCGATCTGCAATATGAGCTTCAGCAGAACCTGCCGTTGTTGATGGACGTCTACAGTCATGTCGTCCAATTGGACATGAACGATGCGGCGCTGGCGTTCTTTTCGGAGACATCGAAGCGCGCTCTGGTCGAACGTCTTTATGATGACCCGCCCTTCGGCTCCCTGTCGTCGGCGGCCGTGATGGTGGCGGCGTTGGACCGCGGCGCCGTCAGTCACTCGTGGTCCGGTCAGTGCCAACCCTATCCCGATGGGGCGCCGCGCTGGATCAAGGAAACCTACTACGTGCCGCCGGCCTTTCGCGACACCTGGGCGCGCGTCATCTACACCGTCCACGACGTCACAGATCTGAAGATGACCGAGCGCAACGTGGAGCGGGCCAGGTTGGAGGCGGACGCGGCAAATCGTTCCAAGACCGAGTTTCTGGCAAACATCAGCCACGAGTTCAGGACGCCGCTGCATGCGATCAGCGGTTTTTCCGAGTTGCTGATCGACCAAAAGCTCGGGCCCCTGGGTCACGATGCCTACCGCGACTACGCCGTCTTTATCCGTGACAGCGGCGAACACCTGCTGGATCTGATCAACGACATTCTTGATCTCTCCAAGTACGAAGCCGGCGAGCTGACGCTGCGCGAGGAGGAGGTCATCGTCCGGGAGGCCTTCGACTCATCCATCTGGTTCGTGCGTGAGCGCGCCAGCCGGATGTCGATCGGCCTGAACACCTGGACGACGCCCGACGACGTCGTGCTGCTGGCCGACGGCCGAAAGCTCAAGCAGATCCTGCTGAACCTGCTCGACAACGCGGTCAAGTTCACAAGCCATGGCGGTAAGGTGACGTTGTCCAGCTTCGTCGAGGGCAACGGGGACTTCACCATTTGCGTCGAGGACACCGGCGTTGGCATCGAGCCGGGCGACCAGATCCGTGTCCTCGAACGTTTCGGCCAGTCCGGTGAATCGCGCAATCAGGGCACGGGCCTGGGGCTGCCGTTGTCCAAAGCGCTGACCGAACTTCACGGCGGCACGCTGCGCCTGGACAGCAGGCCGGGTGTTGGCACCAAGGTGACGGTCAGGCTGCCGGCTTCACGTATCATCTCGCCCAGGCGGGGCGAACGCGACGCCGGCTGAACCCGGCCGTTCCCTGATCCGTTGCTCTAGTCGAACAGGCCTTTGATCGCGTCGGTCGCGTCGCCGGAGCCGTCCTCGCCGCCGCCGGTGACGCCCTCAAGCAGGTCGCCGACGCCGCCTGAACCGTCTTCGCCGCCGCCCAGACCTTCCTGAAGCTGCTGCAGCTGCTCGCCGATGGCATCGGGGTCCTCCAAGAGGCCGCGCGCCATGGCTTCCATGTCGGGCTGGACGGACGGGTTGTCCCAGGAGCCGGTAATCTTCAGCGGCACCGGAACACCCTCTTGATCGGTCTCGCCGCCCTGGCCTTCCAGCGAGGCGACGGCCTTGGCCACCACCAGGTAGTCGAGCGTGCGCGGCGGCATGGGGATCGTGCCTTCGCCGGTCACGCGCAGCAGCGGCGCAACCATCAGCAGATCGTTGTTGCTGACGACGCCGTTGTTGATGGTGAAGGTGCCTGACAGCTCCGCGAAGTCGGTCTTCTGCGTCGAGTCCATGGCGCCCTGCAGCGCTTCCAAGGAAAAGTTGCGCAGCATGCTGGCCAGGTTGATGCCCTTGAACGCACCGTCCTGGAACATGATGCTGCCGTCGCCGTTCAGCGTATCGACCATGTCCTTTTGCGAGTTGCCATAGGCGGTGACCTGCATCTGAATGGCGCCGGTTCCCGAGAGGTTGTCGAAACCCGCCGCGTCGGTCAGCAGCGGTTCGGCCTGGATCGACTGGACGTTCAGGGTCTTGTTGATCTGCGGCACCGAGCCGCCGCGATTGAGTTCGACGGTCGCCGTGCCCTGGCCGTCGTAGAGCGCCATTTCCTTCAGGTTCACGTTCATCGAACCGTTGGTGATGTCGACGTCGACGGCGCTGGGGCCGATCTTGATCTCCTGGATCGTGATGGCTTGGGCGGTCAGTGAGAGATCGGCGTTCAGGAGGTCGAGCGCTGAGAAATCGAATGGCTCTTCGCTCCAGCCCTGCTGCTGGCCGCCCGTGTCGCCGCCATCCGTTCCGCCGGTGCCTTCGCCGGAAGCGCCGGCGTCATCGCCGGCCGGCTCGCCCATGTACGGGTTGAGGTTGATGTGGTCGACGGCAAGCGACGCGGTCACCATCGGTATGGCGCCGCTCATGTCGACCGCCATGTCGCCTTCGGTCGTCATCTCGTCGATCTTGATCGAGGCGCTGTTGAACGCGTAACGCGCGGCGGCCAGATCGAGCTGGCCGGTGATCGCGATGGTCTGCGGCGCCGGCGTGTCGTCCGGCAGAGGTTCGGCGACCCATGCGACAAGGCCGGGCAGATTGGGAATCTGAAGATCCAGTTCGCCGTTCAGCGCGGGACCGTCGCCGGTCGCCATGGTGCCGTTGAATGTCGTCGTGATGCTGTCGCTCGTCAGCTCAAAGGACGCGTCGACCGGCTGACCGGCATTGAGTGCGGCCGGCGCGCCGGTCGAAACCGTGAACGTCACCGGCTGGTCGTTGAAGGTCAGGCTGCCGTCGCCGACAAAGGGGCTGTCCATGTCCGGCAGATCAAACGTGATGTTCAGATCGGAGATCACTGTCGTTTCGCCGGTGGCGAGGTCGGCATAGGTCAAGCGGCCGTTTTCGATGCGCACGTCGCCCAGCTTGATGCTGCCGAGATCCGCGCTGCCGCCCGTCGACGTGTCGCCGGTGGTGTCCTCGGCGGTTGTCGTCTCGCCGCTTTGACCTTCGAACACCCAGTTGCCCTGGCCCTGTTGGTCGACCTCCAGATAGATATCCGGCTCGATCAAGACGAAGCGGTTGATTTCGAGCTGGCCGTCCAGCAGCGGGAACAGCCCGACATCCAACTCCAGCCCTTTCAGCGTCACCATGTCGGCGACATCGCTGCCCGGGCGGTTGCTGAGCGCGACGTCCGTCACCTCGACCGATGTGGTGGGCAGCAGCGAAACGCTGACATCGCCGTCCAGTTTCAGATCCCGTCCGGTGTTTTCCTTCACCTGCGCGACGATCTGTTCCTTCACCCAATCGATCGGGATGAACATCGGCGCAATCAGAACGACCAGGATCAAAAGAACGATGACGACGCCAACGCCAATCAGAAGCTTTTTCATGTATGTCCCCGCTCAGCAGCCCGTCCGAATCACTAGAGCAGATCCTGTTTTGATGGAATCGCTTCGCGATGACATCAAGACAGGTGAATCTGCTCTACTCATAGATGGAGAGCGGATTCACACGGTTCGATGGGACCGTCAAGCGGTCCCATCGAACCATGATCCGCTCTACGGCCAGAATGTGTTCTTGATAAGACGTCCGTTGGTGCGGGAGCAATGGCCGATTGCGGTTGAATCGATGTCCGGAACGGCAACGAAAAGGCGGTCAAGCCGATCGTATTGATGATCCTCATCACACCTTTTTGTCTCGGCGCGGCGTGGATCAAAAGAGGCGTTTGGGCGGTTTGGACCGGTTCCGGGGGGCAGACATGAAGGCCCCCGCTGTCCCGAGGCCTGGCTCAGCGGGGGCTAAAGTGCTGATTCGAAGAGGTTTGCGCTGTCTTCGAAACTCGTTGTTCTTATGAACATCCTAAATGTTGGTCCGTAGCCGAAATTTACCAGTGATCATGGTCACCCGGTTTTGGATTGGAGCGATTGGCAGGGGATGGCCGTACCGATAGAAGCAACTGGCGTGGAGCGTTCTCCCGCCGGTAGAGGAGGTGGCGTGATGGCAGACATTCATTTGGGCGCGGCGGCGATCGGTATCGCCGAAATTGTGGCGGTCGCGCGCGGCGGGCGCACGGTGGCGTTGGACGATGCGGCGCGCCAGCGCATGAACCGGTCGCGCGCGCTGATCGAGCGTTTCGCCGACGAGGGCAGGCCCGTCTACGGCATGACCAGAGGGCTCGGCGGACGGGTGGTCCACG
>JANQGO010000471.1 GCA_028277285.1 Alphaproteobacteria bacterium
GTATCGATGATGTTGCCCTGGACCTTGGCGATGATCAGCGATGACGAGGTGTTGGCGAACGCGTTCTGCAGGATCGCCATCATGGCGAGGCCGGGCGCCGTCACGCGCGGTCTGGCGGTCGGCCTGGTGACCCTGGTCGCCATGCAGGTCGTCGTCAACGTCGTGCCGGTCCACCTGTGGGCGGTCCTGTTCTATGGCGTCGCGGGGTCGATGATGATGGGCCTGATCGGCCTCCTGGTCGGCATCTGGGCCGAGAAATTCGATCAGATCGCCGCCTTGACCAACTTCGTCGTGACACCGCTGACCTTCCTGTCGGGCACGTTCTATTCGATCGACCGGCTGCCGGACGTGCTGCGCGGGTTCGCCGCCGTCAACCCGTTCTTCTACGCCATCGACGGGTTTCGCTACGGCTTCATCGACCGCGCCGATGCGCCGCTCCTGACCGGCGCGCTCTTCCTGATCGGCACCAATTTGGTGCTGGCGCTGCTCTGCTACCGCCTTCTGGCGACCGGCTGGCGGCTGAAGTCCTAGCGCTGGCCCCCGAGACCGGTGCCTGCGTCGATTGACAGGCCCCGGTGGGCGCGATACTAGCCAAGGCCCCGGCGGCGGAAATCAGCCGGGTTTTGTCACTTTTTCCATAGCTGAACGATGAAAGAGAGGCTGCGGTGACCGCATCCGTGATGCCGACATACGCCCGCGCCGACCTGGTTTTCGAGCGGGGCGAAGGACCCTATCTCTATACCGCCGATGGCGAGCGCTATCTCGATTTCGGCTGCGGCATTGCCGTGACCAGCCTGGGTCACGCCCATCCGCATCTGGTCGAGGCGCTGAAGGGGCAGGCCGATCGCCTGTGGCACACGTCGAACCTCTACCGAATCGAGGGCCAGGAACGCCTGGCCCGGCGCCTGGTCGCCGACAGTTTCGCGGACACCGTCTTTTTCGGCAATTCCGGCGCCGAGGCGATCGAGTGCGCGCTGAAGACCGCGCGCCGTTATCACTTCGCCAACGGCGAGCCCGAGCGTTTCCGCACCATCACGTTTACCGGCGCTTTCCATGGCCGCACGCTCGCGACCATCGCGGCTGGCGGCCAAGCCAAACACCTGGAGGGCTTTGGACCGGCGGCGGACGGCTTTGACCAGGTGCCGCTGCATGATTCGAACGCGCTGCGCGCCGCCATCACCGGCGAAACCGCGGCGATCCTGATCGAGCCGGTTCTGGGCGAGGGCGGCATCTATCCGGTCGATCCGGAATTCCTGAAGGCGATCCGCGCGGCGGCCGACGAGTTCGGCCTGCTGGTGATCTATGACGAGATCCAGTGCGGCATGGGGCGCACCGGCAAGCTCTTCGCCTATGAATGGTCGGGCGTGGCGCCGGACATCATGGCGGTCGCCAAGGCATTGGGCGGCGGCATGCCGATCGGTGCCTGTCTGGCGACCGAGAAGGCAGCATCCGGCATGGTGGCGGGCACCCACGGTTCGACCTTCGGCGGCAACCCGCTGGCGACGGCGGTCGGCAACGCGGTGCTGGACGTGATGGAGGAGCCGGGCTTTATGGAAGGCGTCCAGCAGCGCGCCAAGCGCTTGCGCAAGCGTATCGAACAGACGATCGCCAAGCATCCGGATGTGCTGGAGGAGGTCCGCGGTCTCGGCATGATGCTGGGCATCAAGGCGGTGGTGCCGGCGGGCGATCTGGTCGCCGCCATGCGCGACCGCCACGTGCTGGTGGTGCCGGCGGGCGACAACGTCATGCGTTTCCTGCCGCCCCTGGTGATCGACGACAGTCATATCGACGAGGCGATCGCCGCACTGGAGGACGCGTGCGTCGCGCTTAAGCCATGAGCGCGCCCAAGCACTTCCTGGATCTGGACGCACTGGATGCCACATCCCTGCGCGCGATCATGGACGATGCGCACGCGTTGAAGGCAGCATGGAAGCGGGGCGACCGCGAACCGATCCTGAAGCACAAGGTGCTGGCGACCATCTTCGAGAAACCGTCGACGCGGACCCGCGTGTCGTTCGATCTGGGCATGCGCCAACTGGGCGGCGAGACGATCAACCTGTCGCCCGCCGACATGCAGTTGGGCCGCGGCGAGACGGTTGCCGATACCGCCGGCGTCTTGTCGCGTTATGTCGACGCCATCATGATCCGCACCGTGCGTCACGAGCGCATGCTGGAGCTGGCGGATGCCGGCACGGTGCCGGTCATCAACGGTCTGACCGACCGGACACATCCCTGCCAGTTGATGGCCGACATTCAGACGGTCGAGGAGCATCGCGGCCCGATCGCCGGCAAGACCATCGCCTGGGCCGGCGACGGCAACAACATGGCGTGCTCGTGGATCCAGGCCGCCGTGCGTTTCAACTTCCGCCTCAACATCGCGTGTCCGGAGCGCTACCGCCCGGCCGCAGACGTTCTGGCATGGGCGGAGCAGCACCAGGGCGACGTACATATCGTCGACACGGTCGAGGAGGCCGTGACATCCGCCGATTGCGTGGTGACGGACACCTGGAAATCGATGAGCGACGAGCGCGCGGAGTCCGAGGCGATCGATACCAACCTGCTGGAGCCCTATCGAATTGACGGGCGAACCATGGCAATGGCCGACAAGGATGCCATATTTCTGCACTGCATGCCGGTTTATCGAGGCAACGAGGTCACCAGCGAGGTTGCGGACGGGCCGCAATCGGTGATTTTTGACGAGGCCGAAAACCGCCTGCACGCGCAGAAGGCCATCTTGAAATGGTGTTTGACCTGAACACACCCGCCGACGATCTGATCCAGCCGTTTCAGATCGTCAATCTGGGACTGAGCGGTCGCCTGGTTCGCCTGGGCGAGTCGGTGAACCGCGTCTTGAGCCAGCACGCCTATCCCGAGCCGGTCTCGGTCATGCTGGGCGAATTGATGGCGCTGGCCGCGGCCTTGGGCAGCGGCCTGAAGTTCGATGGGCGCATGACGGCGGAGACCCGGGGCGACGGCCCGATCCGGCTGCTGGCCGTCGACTTCATGAGCGACGGGCGCATGCGCGGCTATGCCAGCTTCGATCGTGAGCGTATCGCCGAGGTCGAAGCGGCCGGCCTGGAGTCGACCAACTCGGTGCCCCACCTTCTGGGTTCGGGTGTGCTGGTGCTGACGGTCGACCAGGGCGCGGACATGGAGCTCTACCAGGGCATTGTCAGCCTGGACGGCGCCACGCTCGCCGACAGCGCCCATCTCTACTTCCAGCAGTCGGATCAGGTGGATTCGGCCATCAAGCTGGCGGTGGCGCGCCACGATAAGGGCTGGCGCGCGGGCGCACTGACCATGCAGCGTCTGGCAGAGCTCGGACCCGGCGACATACCGATCACGTCGGCCGACCGCGAGGACGATTGGCGCAAGGCCGTCGTGCTGCTGTCGACGGCGACCGGCGAGGAGCTGACCGATCCCGGCCTCGACGCCAACACGCTGCTCTATCGCCTGTTTCACGAAGACGGTGTCAGGGTCTATGACCGCCGCGCCGTGCGTTTCGGCTGTACCTGCTCCGACGACCGCGCCATGGCGGTGCTGCAGTCCATGCCGGCAAGCGAGCTCGACGAACTTGTCGAGAACGGCTTCATCGACGTCACCTGCCAATTCTGCAACCGCAGTCAGAAGTTCACCTTGGCCGATGTCGAAGCGGCCGCTTCACACCACGCAGAGCAACAACGGGATGGCCTATGAGACGACGTGAGGTCTTGTTTTTCTTCAGCGGCGGATTGGCCCTGACCGCCTGCAACACCCCGGTTTCGCTGCCGGTTTATCCCGACATCACGTTCCAGCATAAGTCGCCCCTGCGTTTGGACGTCAGCCGCATCGAGGTCGTCGAGAGTGCGGCGACCGGCGCTGTCGAGCTGCCGCAGCGCGACATTCGCGCCAGTCTGCCGGTGTCGCCGCTGGCCGCCATGTCGAACTGGGCGAGCGACCGGCTTGTGGCCGCCGGCGGCCCGGGCGTCGCGCGCGTCTCGATCATCGAGAACAAGTTTGTCGAGACGCCGCTGGACCTGACCACCGGCGTCCAGGGCATCTTCACCACCGACCAGTCGGAGCGCTACGAGGGCCTGATGACGGTCAAGATCGAGATCCTCGGCGATCCCATGCGATCGGGTTTTGTCCAGGCCCGCGCCGCGTCGAAACGCACGGTGCCCGAGGACTACACGCTCAACCAGCGCGAACAGACGCTCTATGACATGGTGGCGTCGATGACCCGGGCACTGGACGAACGCCTGGAGCAGGAAATGCGCGCCAACATGATGGTCTTCCTGATTTAGTCTTCCGGCTCCGTCGTGAAGGTCAGCGGGTGGCCGGCGCGCCGGCCCGCTTCCGTGCTCTCGCTCGCCTTGGTCTCGGCGACATCCTGGGTGTAGACGGCGACGACGCAGGCCCCCAGCTTATGTGCCGTCATCATGACGCGATAGGCCTGTTCGTCGCCCATGCGGAACACGGACCTTAAGATTTTGACGACAAACTCGCGCGGCGTGTAGTCGTCGTTCAGCAGAATGACCTTGTAGAGTCGAGGCCGTTCGGTTTTCTGTTTCGTCTTCGTGCGCGGTTTGACAACAGTCCTGCTCATCGGATTGCTCCGTGTCGCGTGGATTGTCGCTGTCAGTCGTCAAGTGTCGCACGTTTGGCGTTCGTCGTCACGGTGCCGGTCTGTCTTCAATGCGATGCGAATAGACTGGAACGAGACTGTTCCGCGCTACGACCTCAGACGCTCGATCAGGCGGTGAATGAAGGCGGTGCCTTCCTCAACCTGCTCCAGGCTGATGAACTCGTCGGGTTGATGCGCCTGCTCGATGCCGCCGGGGCCGCAAATCACCGCGGCGATGCCGTCCTCTTGAAAGATGCCGGCTTCGGTCGCGAAGCTCGCCTTGGCGACCGCGTTACTTCCGGTCAGCGCGAGCGCCAGGCTTGTCGCCGGTGACGCATCGTCGGGTTTCAGCGGCGGCACGCTGGCGCGCTGCTCGGTGGTGATATCGGCGGCGCTGTGATGCGCCTGCATGCGTTGTCGCAGGCGGTCCAGGAACTCCAGGGACCGGTCGGTCAATTCTTGCGGGCTGTCGGTCGGCATGGCGCGGAAGTGCCAGTCGACCAGACAGTCCTGGGCGATGATGTTGCTGGCGGTGCCGCCGTTCACAATACCGACCTGGACCGTCGTATAGGGCGGCACGAAACCCAGGTCGGGCCGCGCGCGGCCCTGCATCTCTTCGAACAGGTCGTCCAGGAAGGCGATGAACCGGCCGGCCGCGTGGGTTGCGCTGATGCCGATATGGGTGGCGCTGGAGTGGGCGGCGACACCACGGAACGTGGTGCGGTAACCGGCGATGCCCTTATGCGCGTCGCACACCTCCATGCTTGTCGGCTCGCCGATGATCGCCGCTTCGGGGCGCACGCCCTGAGCGCGGATGTCCTTGATCAGGCCGTGCACGCCAAGACAGCCGATTTCTTCGTCATAGGAAAAGGCGAAGTGCACCGGACGTGACAAGGGTTGCGCCAGGAAATCGGGCACCAGCGCCAGCACGATGGCGACGAAACTCTTCATGTCGGACGTGCCGCGGCCGTAAAGCTTGCCGTCGCGCTCGACGACCTTGAAGGGATCGCTCGACCAGTCCTGGCCATCGACCGGCACGACATCGGTATGGCCCGACAGCACGATGCCGCCATCGCCGGCCGGACCGACGGTGGCGAACAGGTTTGCCTTGCCGCCGTCGCGGTCGTAGCTGAGCGACGAGTCGATGCCGTGCCGCTTCAGGTAATCGGCGACGAACTCGATCAACTCGAGATTGGAGTTGCGGCTGGTCGTGTCGAACGCAATCAGGCGCTCGATAAGCTCGCGTGGGGTGTAGGTCGGGGCCATGGTGACGTTACTCGCGCCAGAAACGGGGGGTGAGGAGGACAAGAATGGTAAACAACTCAAGGCGGCCGAGCAGCATGCCGACGCACAGCAGGAACTTTGCGCTGTCGGGCAGGCTGGCATAGTTTCCTGCCGGGCCGATGACGGGCCCGAGCCCCGGGCCGATATTGCCGAGCGCCGCCGCGGCGCCGGAGATACTGGTCAGAAAGTCCAGGTCGTGGGCGGCCAGGCCGACGGTCAGCACAAAGAAAGCGGCGATATAGATGACAAAGAACGTGGTCACCGATTGCGAGACCACATCGGAAATCTGCATCTTGTTGAAGTGAGCGACGAAGACGCCATGGGGCTGCGTCAGCCGCTTGAGCTGCGAATAGATGTTGGCCGCCAGCACGTGTACGCGAAACATTTTGATGCCGCCCGACGTTGAACCGGTACATCCGCCCAGGAAAAAAAGCACGAAGAAGATCGCGACCGCAAAGCCACCCCAGGCGCTGAAGTCCTGAGAAGCGTAACCGGTCGTGGTCGCGATGGCGGTGACATTAAAGGCGACCTCGCGCACGATGATCCAGAACCCGTCATCGCTTGTCGCCAGACGCCAGACGATCAGCAGGACCATCGCTGAAAGCGCGATGGCGAAGAACCACCTGATTTGAAAGTCGCGCCATAGCGGCACGAAACGACCACGCACCATCTGGATATAGATGACGAAGGGCATGGTGCCGAGAAGCATGAAAATGATGGCGACGATCTCGATGCCGGTGCTGTTGAAGACACCGATGGACGAGTCGTGAGTCGAGAACCCGGCCGTCGACACGGTGGTCATCGCATGCATGATCGCCTCGAAAGGCCGCATGCCGGTCGCCCAATAGGCGACGAAGCACGAGATGGTAAAGACCAGGTAGATGATGGAAATCGAAACCGAGATGCGCGCCGTGCGCGGCAGGATCTTCTCCTGGTCCGTTGACTCCGTCTGAAAGAGCTGCATGCCGGCAATGCGCAGCATGGGCAACAGCGCGACTGCCATGACGATGATACCGATGCCGCCCAGCCACTGAAGCAGGGCGCGCCACACGATGATCCCGGGCGGCGCCCCTTGCAGGTTGGTCATCACGGTCGCGCCCGTCGTGGTCAAGCCGGCGACGGACTCGAAGAACGCGTCGCCATAGTCGAGACCCAGCCCTGCAAAGCTGAAGGGCAGCGCGGCGAACGCCGCCAGGATGATCCAGCTTAACGTGGTCAGCAGGAATGCCTGACGAACGGTCAGGCCCGTCGCGCCGGACCGGTTGGTCAGGAACAGGCCCATGCCGATGAAGAGCGTCAGGAAACCGGCGCCCAGGAACACCTGCCAATCGGGGTTGTCGGCAGCCAGATCGGCCAGCGCGGGCACAAACATGGCCAGCGCCAGGGTCGTCAACAGGATGCCGACGACCTGGAGAATGGGCCGGAAGTCGATCACCTTAGGGGTGTTCCTGCGTTCATGATCAAGGCGCCGTCATCGTGGCGGTCACGGCCGGGGCTGGCAAGGCCGCGATCGTTCGGCCCTAACGCCGGCTTAAGACAGCTCGGACGTCACGGGGTTGCCGATATAGGACAGGAACTCGCGCCGGGTCGCGGCCTTGGTGCGGAAGTCGCCCAGCATACGGCTGGTGACCATGACCACGCCGGACTTGTGCACGCCACGCGTGGTCATGCAGTGATGGGTGGCCTCGACGACGACTGCCACGCCTTTTGGCTCCAGCGTGTTGTTCAAGGTGTCGGCGATCTGCGCCGTCAACCGCTCCTGGATCTGCATGCGTTTGGCGTAGACCTCGATCAGGCGCGCGATCTTGGAAATGCCGATGACACGGTTGCGCGGCATGTAGCCGACGTGGATGCGCCCGATGATCGGTGCCAGGTGGTGCTCGCAGTGGGATTCGAAACGCACATGGCGCAGCGTCACCATCTCGTCATAGCCGTCGGTCTCGCCGAACGTCCTGCCCAGGACATCGCTTGGGTTCCGGCCGTAGCCGGTGAACCATTCCTCATAGGCCTTGACCACGCGCTTGGGGGTGTCGAGCAGTCCTTCGCGCGTCGGGTCGTCGCCGGCCCACGCTATCAACGTTCTGACCGCCGCCTCAGCCTCTTCGCGGCTGGGGCGGGCGGGTTTTGCCTTGTCGCCTGTCACAACATCGTCCTTTCACCGACACCCCGCCTGCAACTGCAAGGCGTTATCGGGCGCGGCGTTCTAGCCCACACGCCGGTGGGCGGCAAGCGGATCAGTTAAGCGATGCGGGCTGGTGCGGGCTGTCCAGGGAAAACGCCGGAATGGCGACATCGAAGGTTTCGCCGCCGGAACACTGCATCTGATAGGTGCCGACCATGATGCCGGACGGGGTGCTGAGCGGGGTGCCGCTGGCGTATTCATAGCTTTCGCCGGGTTTCAGCACGGGCTGTTCGCCGACCACGCCGGGGCCGCGCACCTCCTGGGTGCGGCCGGCACTGTCGGTGATCTTCCAATGACGGGTCAGGAGCTGAACCGTCTCGGGCCCCTCGTTGGTGATCGAGACCTGATAGGCCCAGACGAAGTGATTCTGCGAGGGATCGGACTGGTCTTCCAGATAGATCGGTTCGACCGTGATGGTGATATCGCGCGTGGTTTCCTGGTACATGGCGGCTCAAAACGTCGTGGATGCCTTGATCGCTTCCGGCGACCATCGTAATTAGATCATGCGGAGGCGGGTGTAGTTCAATGGTAGAACGCAAGCTTCCCAAGCTCGAGACGGGGGTTCGATTCCCCTCACCCGCTCCATGTTATGCGCTTCCGGCGGCCGGTGGCATCACAATTAAACGACTGCCCTTTGACTGCGCCGTCTAGCCGTAGACACCGGCCATGCGTCCGCGCTGCTGAATCAACGCCAAAACCGTGTTGATGGTGGGTGTCTCGATCCCGGTCATGACGCCCAGCTCTTGCACGACCGTGACGAGCGCATCGATTTCCATGGGCCGTCCCATCTCCAGGTCCTGCAGCATGCTGGTGCGGTGTGCGCCGACGGCGGCACCGCCATCGATACGCTTTTCCACATCGATCGCAAAGCGCGCGCCGAGCGTTTCGCCGATCGCCTGGGCCTCCAGCATCATGGCGCGGCTGATCGCCCGGGTGCCCGGATCGGTGCAGATGATGTCGAGCGTCGCGTGGGTCAAGGCGCTGATCGGATTGAAGCACAGGTTGCCCCACAGCTTGATCCAGATCTCGTCGCGCAACCGCGGTTTGACCGGTGCCTTGAAGCCGGCGTCACGCAGAATTGTCGACAACAGCTCGATGCGTTCGGTGCGTTCGCCCGACGGTTCGCCAAGTGAAAACCGGTCGCCGCTGATATGGCGAATGACGCCGGGCTCCGGCACATCGCTCGCGGGATAAACCGCGCAGCCGATGGCGCGCTCGGGCCCGATGCCGTCCCACAGGCGCCCGCCGGGGTCGACGCTTTCCACCCGCCGGTCGCGCCACGGCCCGTCGAGTTCGTAGAAGTACCACCACGGGAACCCGTTGATGGCCATGACGACGGCTGTCTTAGGCCCCAGGAGTGGTTGCATCGCGTCCACCACGGCCGGCAGCGAGTGCGCCTTCAGCGTCACGATGAC
>JANQGO010000058.1 GCA_028277285.1 Alphaproteobacteria bacterium
GATCACAAATGCCGCCGCGATGCCGAGCGACCAGATGCGGACGCCGCCGTCGCCCAAGAGCGGGAACAGCGCGACGATCACAAAGACGGCGGCAAACACCAGGCCAAACTGCCGTTCCGAGCCCAGCTTCACATCGCCGGATCGGTTCAGGTCTTCGTGCATGCGCGAGACTCCGCCTAAGCCTTTGAATCACAGATATTTTTTCGCCCCCCTCTGGCCGGGAGCCGGGTTTGCACCGTATAACACGCGCCTTGGGGGAGGAAAACCGGCAAGGTGGCTGTGCGGGGCCGCCATGGGGACAGGCCACGCTATCGCCGTCTTTGACCGGCACGACACCCTCGCAACACTGGTTCGGACCGAGGAGCTATGCCTATAGTGCGGCAATGAAGGGGTTTGTCAGCTATATCTTGCGTCAGCTGGGATCGACGGTGGTCTTCGTCACCGTCGCGTTGACCGGCGTCGTGTGGCTCAGCCAATCCCTGCGTTTTCTCGACTTCATCATCAACAAAGGCCTCTCGTTCTTCAGCTTCGCCAAGCTGACGATGCTGCTGATGCCGACGGTGCTGGCCGTCATCCTGCCGGTCGCCGCATTCTGCGCGGTTATCTACGTCTACAACCGCCTCAACACCGATCGCGAGCTGGTGGTGCTGCGTGCCGCCGGGCTGAGCCACTGGGCGCTTGCCGCGCCGGCTCTGCTGATGGCGCTGTGTGTTATGGGCGCGGGTTATGCGATCAACCTCTATCTGATGCCCGCCGGCTTCCGGACGTTCAAGGACGAGCAATACGTCCTGCGCGCCGACTACTCGCACATCCTTTTGCAGGAAGGGGTTTTCAACAACCTAATCGACGGTTTGACGGTCTATGTCCGCGCGCGCAATCCCAACGGCGAGGTGCTGGGCATTCTGGTACACGATAGCCGAGAAGAAGGCTCCCCGGTCACGATGATGGCCGAGAGAGGCGCTCTCGTCTCGACACCGGAAGGGCCGCGCTTTCTGATGATCCAGGGCAACCGTCAGGAAGTCTCGACCGAAGGTCAGAACATCCGGATGCTGTTCTTCGACCGCTACACACTCGATCTGTCCGATTTGACCGAACCACCGGGCGACCGCTACCGGGAGCCGAGGGAGCGCTATCTGCACGAGTTGATCGGACCGCCGATATCGATAAGCGACGAGGAAAACCGGCCCGAACTGACCGCGGAGTTCCACCGGCGGTTGATCACGCCGATCAATGTCATCGCGCTTACCATGATCGGCCTGGCGGCCATGATCTCTGGCGAGTTCAACAGGCGCCGCCAGTGGCCCCGCTTGATGGCTGGGGTGTTATCGGCGGTGCTCTTCATTTCGCTCTCGTTCGCGCTTGGTAACGCGCTGGTCAAGACGCCGGAGATCCTGCCGGTGTTCTACGCCTACCCCTTCGCGGCCACGGCGCTGGCGGCGCTGATCCTGCAGCGCAACCGCATTCCGCGATGGCTGTCGCCGCCAACGCTGCGGCGATCGGAGGCCTGACCGTCATGCGGCTCTCCTATCTGCTGTCGCGCTATATCGGACGTCAGTTCCTGGTGTCGATCGGGATTGTTTTCATGCTGATCATGGGCGTCGCGTTCCTGATCGACGCCGTCAACCTGGGTGACCGCGCGGCGTCGCGCGAGGGCGCCGGACTGATCGTGATTATCGAGATGGCGCTGCTGCGCGTGCCCTATATCGCCCAGAAGGTCCTGCCCTTCGCCGTGTTGTTCGGCACCATGCTGACCTATCTGTGGCTGACACGGACCAACGAGCTCGTCGTGTCGCGCGCCGCCGGTGTCTCGGTCTGGCAGTTTCTGCTGCCTTCGCTCTCGATTGCGGTTTGTCTCGGCATCTTTGTCGTGACGGTCTTCAATCCCCTCTCATCGGCCTTCATCTCGCGCTACGAACAAATGGAGGCGCAGTATCTGCGCGGACAGTCCAGCTTGTTGACGGTCTCCGGCAGCGGCCTGTGGCTGCGTGACGGCGACGGTGACGAGCAGATGGTGATCCATGCCGAACGGGTATCCCAGAGCGGTACCGAGTTAGCCGACGTGATCATTTTCCTGTATGAGGACGTCGACCGTTTCGCGGAGCGGATCGATGCCAAAACCGCCACCTTGTACGACGGCTATTGGGAGTTGGACGACGCGCTCGTGACAAGTCCGGAGATGACCGCCGCGTTCGCGAAGACCTATCGCATCGATACGGAACTGACGGTCGGGCGTATCCAAGACAGCTTCGCGCCGCCCGATACCATGTCGTTCTGGGATCTGCCCGAGTTCATCCAGTCGCTTGAGAACGCCGGCTTCTCCGGTCTCAGGCACCGCATTCATTGGCATTCCATTCTGTCGATACCCCTGTTGTTGTCGGCGATGGTTTTGGTCGCCGCCAGTTTCTCGCTGCGGCTGACGCGGCGCGGCCGCCTTGGCGTGTTTGTCCTTGCCGGCCTGATGACGGGGTTCCTTCTCTACTTCACGTCAGACGTATCGTTGGCGCTGGGTATGTCGGGCAGCCTGCCGGCCATCCTCTCGGCCTGGGCGCCGGCAACGATCTTCGCACTGATAGGCACCGCTCTTTTGTTTCACCTGGAGGATGGATGACACAGCGCAGGCATGGGCGCTGCCTGCTGGGTCTCGTTGCCGCACTCATATTGTGGCTACCGCAAGGTGGCCTTGCACAAGACGACAGCGGCAGTCTCCTGGATACCGGCGGTTTAAGCGACAACGTCGTGCTGCAGGCTGACGAAATCCGCTATGACCAGGCGCTGCAGATCGTCACGGCAAGCGGCAACGTGGAGATTGCCAGTGCCGGACGCGTCCTTCAGGCCGACACCATCTCCTACAACCAGAACTCCGACATCGTCACGGCAACCGGCAACATCGTTTTGCTGGAGCCGACCGGCGAGGTCTTCTTCTCCGACTATGTGGAACTGACCGGCGACCTGAAGAGCGGTGTCATCAGCGGCATCCGTATCCTGCTGGATGAAAACACGCGCGTAGCCGCCAACGGCGCACGGCGCACCGGCGGCGTCGTCACCGAGATGCGCAAAGGTGTCTACAGCCCGTGCGACCTTTGCGAAGACGATCCAAACGCCGCACCGCTGTGGCAGGTCAAGGCGGTCAAGGTCGTCCACAACCAGGAAACCAGGGATGTCGAGTACTATGACACCTTCTTCGAAGTGTTCGGCGTTCCCATCGGCTATTCCCCCTATTTCCGTCATCCCGACCCGACGGTTAAGCGGCGCAGCGGGTTCTTGGCGCCCAGTTACGGATCGAACAGCAATCTGGGCCTGATTTTGAACGTCCCCTATTACTTCAACCTGGCGCCCAACCGCGACGCCACGCTGACCACGATGTTCTTGACCAAGGAAGCCCCGGTGTTTCTGGGCGAGTACCGCGCACTGACCGGCGCCGGCGGATACGAACTGGACGGCGCGCTGACCTACACCACGGCACGCGACAACACGGGCCAGGAGCTGGACGGTAATGAGTTCCGCTACTTCATCAGGGGCGATGGCCAGTGGGACTACGACAGCACCTGGCGCTACGGCTTCGATCTTTACCGCAGTTCCGACGACACGTTCCTGGACCGCTACAACTTCGACAACGTCGACACACTGACGTCCGATGTCTACGTCGAGGGTTTCCGCAACCGCTCCTACGCGTCCGCGTCTTCCTATGTGTTTCAGGGACTGCGCGCGAACGACGACCAGGACCAGATACCCGTCGTCCTGCCCTGGCTCGAATACCAGCTGGTGACCAACCCCGACGCCGACGGAGGTTTCTTCACGCTTGATGCCAGCACCCTTGCCCTGACCCGCCAGGAAGGCACGGACACGCAGCGTGTTTCGGTCGGCGCCGGATACGAGATGCCTTACCTCTTCGACAGTGGCCAGCTCGTGACGTTGCGGGCATCTGTCAGAGGCGACGGGTACCACGTCAACGATCTGGTGATCGGCAACGGTCAACCGGATTTCAACGGTTTCGAAGGTCGCGTTTGGCCCGTCGCGTCGCTTGAGTGGCGCTATCCCTTCGTGCGTCAGTCGGGCAGCGTCCAGCAGGTGATCGAACCGATTGTCATGGGTGTGATCAGCCCCAATGGCGGCAATCCGGCGGAAATCCCCAACGAGGACAGCCAGGATTTCGAGTTCGACGACATCAACCTGTTCGCCGAAAACCGCTTCCCGGGGATCGACCGGGTCGAGGGCGGACCCAGGATCAACTACGGCATCCGCCTGGGCGCCTTCGGCGCCAACGGCGGGCGCACCGAGGTCTTGGTCGGTCAGGTCTATCGCGCCCGGGTCGACGACACTTTTTCACCCGGGACGGGTCTGGATTCCCACTTCTCGCACTTCGTCGGGCGTGTCCTGGTCAGCCCCAACGAGTACCTGGATCTGTTGTATCGGTTCCGAATCGATAACGAGAGTTTCGCGGTGCGCCGCAGCGAACTGGGCTTTACCGCGGGTCCGCAATGGCTGCGCGTCAGCGCCACCTATGTCCGCCTTAAAGACGACCCCAATCTGGTCGTCGACACGACGGAAGAACGCGAGCAGTTGTTCACCAGCGCCATTGTGGACTTCGGCGATGGTTGGGGAGCGACCGGCAACTGGCGTGAGGATCTGACCGGCGCCGGCACGATCTCCTATGGCGCGGGCCTGCTCTACGAAAACGAGTGCATCGTGATCGAGGCCGGTGTCGATCGCAGTTTCACCGAAAACCGGGATGTCCAGCCGGATACGACCTTCCTGGTGACCATTCGCCTGAAACAACTGGGCTAACAGCCAATATCTGCCTTGATTTCACCCAACTTCTCGTCACAAGTTCTGGTACCGGGAAACGATCCAATCCGATGTTCGTGAGCAAGACTATCATCCGCAACGTCGCCTCGATCGCATTGATTGTCGGTCTGGCGCTGGTCTCACAGCCGCTTCGCGCGCAGGACTCAATCCGCATTGCCGCGGTCGTGAACGACCATGCGATCTCGGTGTTGGACGTGTTCGAACGCATGGCGATCGTGTTCGTGACCGCCAACCTTGAGGACACCCAGGAGGCGCGCCAGCGTCTGTTTCCGCAGGTCCTGAGAACCTTGATCGACGAACGCCTGCAACTGCAGGAAGGCGCACGGATCGGCTATGAGGTGAGCCAAGGACAGCTGGACGCCGCAGCCCAGCTGGTCGAGCAATCCCTTGGGTTGCAGCCGGGGCAGCTCGACTCCTATCTCTCGTTCAACCGCCTGAGCCGCGACGCGCTGATGAGCGAGCTTGAGGCCGAGATCGTTTGGACCCGGCTGGTGCAGGACCGCATGCGCGACGACAACATCACGGAAGAGGAAATCACCGAAATCCTGCAGCGGATCGAGGCCAGCGCCGACGAGCATTCCTACCTGCTGGCCGAGATCTTCCTGGGTGTCGATGAACCGGAACGTGAAGGCGAGGTTCTGGCCAACATGCAGCGTTTGGCGGATGCGATCCGATCCGGTGCGAGCTTCCCCGCCATCGCCCGCCAGTTCTCGCAGAGCGCCAGCAGCGCCAATGGCGGCGACCTCGGCTGGATCTTCGAAACCCAGTTGACCGACGAACTGCGCGCGATTGTAGAACAGATGACGCCGGGTTCGATGTCGCAGCCGACTCGCGTCATCGGCGGCTACGCGCTGATCCTGTTGCGCGACGAGCGCGTCGGATTCGGCGGCAACGATCCCGATCCGCCTTTCGTCCTGCGCCAGGCCCTGCTGCCCGTGCAGGCCGCGCCAAACGAAGAGGAACTCGAGCGTCAGATCGGCGAGATTAGGGCCGCCATCGCGTCGTGCGGTGATTTGGATACGCTCGGCGGGACCTTCCCCTCTGCCCAGATCAGTCCGCCCATCACGCTGCGCATGAGCGAGCTGCAGCCGGTGTTCACCGACACCGTCGCGGCGCTTCCCACGGGGCAGCCCTCGGATCCGTTACGCACTGAGCTTGGTTACCATGTCCTCCTGGTCTGCGAGCGAACCGAAGCAAACGGGGGATTGCCGACTCGCGATGAAATCCTGGCGACCCTGGAAGACGAACAGTTCGACCTTGTTGCACGCGGCTACCTGCGTGATCTCAGGCGCCAGGCGTTCGTGGATATCCGTATCTAGGGTGCCGATGCGGCGCGCCAAGCTGTGACCTCCGGCAACCAGGCGACGCTCGATAACTTGCCGCCCCTTCGCGACGTTATCGCCCGTCACGGGCTCACCGCACGCAAGTCGCTGGGTCAGAACTTCCTGCTCGACGAGAATCTGCTGAACCGGATCGCCAGGGCCGCGGGCCCGCTTGATGGCCGGCACGTGGTCGAAGTGGGACCTGGCCCCGGCGGCCTGACGCGCGCCCTTCTGCGCGCCGGCGCCGGCCGCGTGACGGCGATCGAGAAAGATCGGCGCGCCATCGCCGCGCTTGAGGAGCTGGCAAACGTTGCGGCCGGCCGTCTGACGATTGTCGAGGCCGATGCGCTCGATACACCGTTATCGGATCTCGGCGACCAGCCACTGACGGTGGCCGCCAACCTGCCGTTCAATATCGCCACGCCGCTTTTGATGTCATGGCTGGAAGCCGCCGAGGCGGTCGCGTCCATGACCCTGATGTTTCAACGCGAGGTCGCCGCACGGCTTGCGGCGCAGCCGCGTACGAAGGATTACGGCCGGCTGGCGGTCGCGACCCAGTGGCGGTGTGCGGTCAAGCGCTGCTTCGACGTGCCGCCGCGCGCTTTCGTGCCGCAGCCCAAGGTCGCCGCCAGCGTCGTGCGCCTGGACGTCATGGCCGCGCCGGCCTATCCGGCAGATGCGCGCTGCCTGTCGGACGTCGCGAAAGCCGCCTTCGGTCAACGCCGAAAGGCCCTGCGCAACGCCCTTGGCGCGCTGGTTGATGACCCGGCGGCACTGCTTTCGGCCGCCGGAATCGAGCCCGGACGCCGCGCGGAGGAGCTGGATATCGAAGAATTCGCGCGTTTGGCGCGCGCCTATGCGGCCATCACCAACAAACCGATTGGCGCAGACGGCCAGTTGGTGTAAATCGCCTCCGCTTCATAGCAACCCGGGAGCGGCCATGACCGCCTGCCATGCCATTCGACGACGACGACGACGCGCTTTCTCAAGGCGCGCGGCCGTGCGTCCTGGCGTTGGTGGTTTGCCGTCCCTTTCGGGATGATCACTTCGGCGCCGGTCGATCGGCCCCTGCCTGATTTTTTGGCATAGATTCGACGACCCGGAGTTTCAGACCTTGTTTCACATTATCGAAGAGCGGCTCTCAGACCAGGAAGCCGTCAAAACGCTGGCGCGGCTTGCGCTGGGCAACCGGATGACCGACAGCCCGGCGGCGCGGCTGCGCGCGACAAGCGATCCCGTGCCCGGGCTCAGCCTGATCGCGCTGGAAAACGACGACCTCGTCGGCACCATCCGTTTCTGGCCGGTG
>JANQGO010000050.1 GCA_028277285.1 Alphaproteobacteria bacterium
AGACCAAGCGCGAAGGATGGACGGACCACGCTCTCCCACGGCTCTAACCAAGGGATGCTCGGTCCCGCCCATCCGGTCCTCGGGGGGTGGCCACCCCCCCAGGGTCGCCCTCAAGGCTTACGCCATAAAGGCCATCAACAACATGCAAGGGATGCGCAGGCTTGGGCGCGTAGCGCCTTAGCCGGAGCTGGGTGAGGGGGCTGGCGCGGTGCTGGAATCGAAGCGCTCCTACCCGCCCTGGACCCAGGCCCAGGCGGTGTCGGCTTCGGCTTCGGGAAAGTAGCGCATGTCGCCCGGCACCAGCGGGTTCGTGGTGCGGGTCATCCAGTCCTCCCAGGGACCGTCGCCGATGACGCCGAGCCGGTCGAAATCGCGGAAGTGGCGGATATCGAAGGCAAATTCGTCCATCACCGCACGCGCCTCGATGCCGGTGATGTCGTCGAGCTCAACCAGGATGGAGATTTTGCCGTGTTCGGAAATCGCCTGCTCCAGCAAGGGGATCAGCGCCTGATAGTCCTCGTGGGTCAGCTTGCCGCCGGCCCTGAAACGCATGGCGCGGCCGTCGGGCGAGGTGTCGAGATGGTCGATCATGACATGCGCGCTCCCGGCAGGTGGCTTGACCGCCACCATGAGCCTTTGCCGCGCTGCGGTGAACCCCCTTGTTGCCGGTTATCCCCCGCTGTTGCGTCCGAGGGCCCTGGACGCTTATGTTCCGCGTCCGCCGTCGTTAACGGAAACCCATGACCGATCTTTCGCATATCCGCAATGTCGCGATCATCGCGCATATCGATCACGGCAAGTCGACCCTGGCCGACCGTCTGATCGAGGCGTGCGGCGGGCTCGACGCGCGCGAGATGCGCGGCCAGGTGCTCGACGCCATGGATCTGGAGCGCGAGCGCGGGATCACGATCAAGGCGCAGACCGTACGGCTGAGCTTCGTCGCGGCCGATGGCGAGACCTATCTGATCAACCTGATCGATACGCCCGGCCATGTCGACTTCACCTACGAGGTCAGCCGGTCGCTTCGCGCCTGCGAGGGCGCCATGCTGATCGTCGATTCGACTCAGGGTGTCGAGGCGCAGACCGTCGCCAACGCCTATATGGCGGTCGACGCGGATCTCGAAATCCTGCCGGTGATCAACAAGATCGACCTGCCGGCCGCCGATGTCGACCGGGTCAAACAGAATATCGAGGACGTCGTCGGTATCGACGCTGCCGACGCCATTCCCGTCTCGGCGAAGACCGGCGAGAACATCGAGGCGGTGCTGCAGGCGATCTGCGACCGCCTGCCGCCGCCCAAGGCGGGCGATGCCGAAAAGCCCCTGAAGGCGCTTCTGGTCGACAGCTGGTACGACGCCTATCTGGGCGTCATGATCCTGCTGCGCATGGTCGACGGCCACATCCGCAAGGGCCAGCGTATCCGGCTCATGGGCACCGGCGCGGTGCGCGATGTCGACCGGGTCGGCATCTTCACGCCCAAGGGCGTTCTGGTCGACGAACTGGGACCGGGCGAGATCGGCTTCATCACCGCGGCCATCAAGGACATCGCCGAGTGCCGTGTCGGCGACACCATTACCGACGACCGCGAACGCACCGAAGACGCGCTGCCCGGTTTCCAGCCGAGCCAGCCGGTCGTCTTCTGCGGCCTCTACCCGACCGATGCCGGCGACTACAACGATCTGCGCGACAGCCTGGGCAAGCTGCGCCTGAACGACGCGAGCTTCCATTTCGAACCGGAGAGTTCGGTCGCGCTGGGCCAGGGTTTCCGGTGCGGTTTCCTGGGCCTGCTGCACCTGGAAATCATCCAGGAGCGCCTGGAGCGCGAGTTCGATCTGGACCTGATCGCGACCGCGCCCAGCGTCGTCTACCGCATCACCGAGCGCGGCGGCGAGACCGCCGAGCTGCACAATCCTGTGGACCTGCCCGATCCCACCCGCATCGAGCGGATCGAGGAACCGTGGATCAAGGCGACCATCCTGGTGCCCGACGAATACCTTGGTGCCGTCCTGCAGCTTTGCACCGACAAGCGTGGCGAGCAGGTCGAGCTGACCTATGCCGGCAGCCGCGCCATGGTGGTCTACCGCCTGCCGCTGGCCGAGGTCGTGTTCGATTTCTACGACCGCCTAAAATCGGTCAGCCGCGGTTACGCCAGCTTTGACTATCAGCTCGACGACTACCGGGAGGGCGACCTGGTGCGCCTCGACATTCTGGTCAACGGCGAGGCGGTCGACGGCCTGGCGCAGATCGTCGAGCGCAGCCGCGCCGAGAGCCGGGGCCGTGCGGTGTGCGAGAAGCTGAAGGGCCTGATCCCGCGCCAGCTCTTCAAGATCCCGATCCAGGCCGCCATCGGCGGCAAGGTGATCGCCCGCGAGACCATCAGCGCGCTGAGGAAAGACGTGCTGGCCAAGTGCTATGGCGGCGACATCACGCGTAAGCGCAAGTTGTTGGAAAAGCAGAAGCGCGGCAAAAAACGCATGCGCCAGTTCGGCGATGTCGAAATCCCCCAGGACGCGTTCCTGGCCGCGCTCAGGCTCGATGGCTGACGACGGGAAGAAGCCGGGCGGAAAATCTGTCGACACGGATGCGTTCGTCAAAGGCGCCTATGGCCTCGACGGTACCGACGCGGCCAAGGCCTTCTATGGCGAATGGTCCGGCGCCTACGACGACCGCATGGTCGGCGAGCTCGGCTATGTCGGGCCGGACCGCATCTCGAGGATGCTGGCGGCGCATCTGGACGACGTCGCGACGCCGGTCCTCGATATCGGGTGCGGCACCGGCCTGACCTCCGTCCATCTGGCCGAACAGGGCTTTCGCGCCATCGACGGCATCGACATCACGCCGGAGATGCTGGAGCGCGCGAGGGAGCGCGGCATCTATCGCCACCTGATCCGCGCCGACCTCACCAAGCCGCTCGACCTTGACGACGCATCCTATGGCGCGGCGGTCTCCTCGGGCACGTTCACCTGCGGCCATGTCGGCCCGGAACCGCTGCCGGAAATCGTGCGTGTCCTAAGGCCGGGCGGCCTGATGGCGATCACGATCCATCAGGACATCTGGGAAGCCAAGGGCTTCAAGGCGATGCTTGGCGGGTTCGAGAGCGACGGTGCGATCGCCACCGTCGAGAACCGGCTGGACGAGGTTTTTGAAGGCCAGGGTCCGGCTGTCCACTACCTGATCTATCGCAAAACCTGAGCGGCGATCGGGTCCGCTCTAGAGCATTTTCCTTTCGAACCGCATCACCAGCCCGCTCCCGTCAACACGGAAAATGCTCTATCTGCCCGACGTCACGTGTCTACGCCGTCCGCCCGATCCGATCAGCACGAGGATAACGCCGAGAAACGCCGGGACTGACCATGCCGGCAAGCCTAAGAGCGGAAGAATGGAGTCGACCCAGAGATCGGGGTCGATCTCGTTTTCAACCAGTGAGCCGAAGCCGACCAGCGAATTGGCGTCGATCGAGGCCCAGACCTCGGCGATCGTCGGCGAGAGCCAACCGTCCCCGAACAGATTGGCGACGATGGTGACGACGGCGACAGCCACGAGCAGCAGGCCAAGATAGCGTATGAAACGTCGCAAGATGAGCGCTCCCGGCCCCATGGGCCGTCGCCGTTGGAAGAGCGTGAGTTTACACCGGTTTGGCGCCGGACTCAGCCGTTTCCAGCCAGCTTGCGCCGATCCGGGCCTGCTTGTAGGTTTCGCGGCTTCGAGGAGGGATGGCCGAGTGGTTTAAGGCGCACGCCTGGAAAGCGTGTTGGGGTGTAAGCCCCTCGCGGGTTCGAATCCCGCTCCCTCCGCCATTCTTCAGCTTCAAAGTGGAGTGCCACGTTGCAGAAGCATGCTCGGCGTCCGAGCGTGCCAGGTTTCCGCGCGTTCTGGCGTATGCACTGATGTGGGAGCCGCGTTACCGGTGGACGATGATCAGCCTCGTCGGACCCTATGTCGGCATGGTGAAGGGTTCGGGATCCAGGAAGCGGCGCAACACGTTCTCGGAGACGGTCGCGACGTTGTTGGCGTAGCCGTTGTGCGGCAGGCTGGCGCTCCAGGCGATCGAACCCGTCGAAAACACCGCGCCGCCGCCGGGCGTCTCGAAGAACGTCATGTCGGCCTTGACCCGGGGGTTCTGGGCGCCGTCCATGGCGCTGTGGTGAAACCCTGTCTCGTCGGGCACCAGCCAGGTGTTTTCCGAATGCCCCTTCGAGCTTGCCACCACCAGAGTGTGCGGTGGCGTGCCGAGCATCGGGTCGGCCGCGTCGATTTCGCCGCCGCTCGCACCGCCGCCCAGGTATCCGAAGTCGCCGATAATCTCGTCCTCGCCGATGCCGGCGAAGATGAAGGCCGCGCGGCTGTCGAAGCTTGCGGGCGTGCGCCGGTAGACGCCGGACGCGTCGAAACCGACGGCGACCGTGCCGACGCCGACCAGCGCTTGCGGCGCCATGCCGAGCCGGCGCCACAGGCCGCCGTATTCTCCGGTGAACTCGTGATAGTACTCGCCCGGCTCCTCGTCGCGGTAGCGGATGCCGTCCTCGGCACGGCGAAGCTCGACGACGCCCGGCATCTCATCGGACATGGCGCAGCGCCAGATAAAACCGTTGCCGCCCAGATAGGCGAGCCGGCCGCCGCGGGCGATATAGCTGCGCAGGCCGTCCCACATCGGCGTCGTGACGTACTCGGGATGGGCGCCGGTCACCACGGCGCCGTACCGTTCGAGCAGCGCTGAGCCTTCGTGATGCAGGTCTTCGTCTGTGATGACGTCGCAGTCGATGCCGCACGCTTCGAGCCAGCCGAGAACCAGCGTGTCGAGGTTCAGGTTGTAGCCTCCGAGATCGGTCTTCGGCGCCATGTTGAGAACCGGCCGTAACCGGGAGGCGTAACGCACGCCGCTGCCGTCCCAGTGATGATCATAGGTCGACAGTCCGATCTCGGGGTGTTCGTGGAGGAACACGTCGTTCGCGTCGAGCGGCGTCCACGACAGATCGGTGACCTCGGCAAAGTACTCGTTGAGGTGCCATTGATAGTTGGCATAGGCCATGTAGGTCACGGTGGACGCGAGAAAGGCAAGCTTCGAAGTCGTCGTGCCGCGCGGCGGCCTGACGAAGAATGTTCCGTAGGACTCGTCGTCGTCGGCGCGCAAGCGCACCGCGTAGACGCCGCTCTGGAGATCATCGGGTACGGTGTAGGAGAAATCGGTTTCCCAGCCGGCGTCGTAGTGGTCGTCGTCGTGAAAGTGGATGGCACCGTATTCCCGCGGCGCGTGCTGCCAGTTCTGTTCGTTGCCCGACCAGTTGAACCCCTTCACTCCGCGCGAGGGCAGGTTGACGGTCGTGCCGTGGAGCCCGTTGAAACCCGTGTCGCTTACCCGGCGGCTGCCGATATCGCGCGAGAAGTCCCAAGCGGCGACGAGCGATGGCTCGCGTTCTTGAGCCGCGGCATCCCAGGCCAAGGCGCCGCTTTCGCCGCGAGACAGCGCGCGTCCGGTCAGGCGCGGCCGGTCGAGTTTGCCGTTGAGGTTGCGGTGAGGGAACGATCGTCCGGGTCCGTCAGACTTCGTCGGTAGCGCCGCCATCAGAAGTGGGCCCGTGGCAGGCCTGAACGCGCCCTTGCCGTGCGCGGCGGTGGAGCTGTCGGCCTCGAACAACGGACCCAGAAAGTCCTGGTAGACGTCGACCTCGCCGGTGGTGGCGTCGTAGGATGCCGCGACCAGATGCCAGCGGCGCTCGGCGAGCGGCCTCTCACAGGCGATCACGGTCGGCTTGCCTGAGCCGTCGCCGACACGCAGTGCGGCCGCACCGTTGCCGTCGATAACCAGCGCGAAACCGCGCTCAGACTCCGCATCCCAATGAGCGATCAAGCCCTGCTCACCCTTGGCGGGTGTCGTCGGGAAGAGCCAGGTCTGCGCCGTGAAGCTCTCAAGAGCGTCAAGTTTTGGCGAGGCGGGTATGGAGACGTAGGAGCCAGCGGCCGTCTGCTGGGTGCGGCCCGGGTATTCGCCGGCGAACGGCGCGGCGATCTCGTCTTCCCGGAAGATCCCATGATCAGACTCGTCGTCGCCGCAGATCACCCGCACGAGATCCGCGCGGTAGGTTGCAGGCCCATACGTGCTGACCTTGACCTCGAGCGTATCTCCGGGAGCCACGCTCCACGCATTGGTGTAGCCGACGACCTTCTTCACGCTGCCGGTCCTTCCTGTCCGTTGTGTCGCCTACGTCGGCTCATGGCCGGTAACGGTCCGCCAGCGCAGCCGGAACACCTTTCGTGCCGCATCGTCTTCGTTGTCGAAAACCGCGCCCTCGATCAGCTCGACCGGGCGGCCGCGTTCGGTCGGCATCCTGGCGACCGCCCACTCGCGACGGCGTTTGGTGCAGACCACGATGAAGCGTTCTTCCATCGGCCCCAGGCGCAGGCGGTTCAGCACCATGGTGAGCTCGCGACTGTAGGGTCCGCCGGGGTTGGCATCGAACTCCGCAACCAGGTCGGTGCGCTTGGGATCGATCTCGTACATCGGGCACTCTCCCTGTGCGGATCAGTGAATCCAGCCGGCTTCAACCGGCAGGCTTGAAACCGCGCAGATGGCCGGGCGCGAGTTGATCGACCATCGCCGTTTCCCAGGCGGCGTGCCAGATCTCGACATACTTGTCGGCATCGTCGCCAACGCCGGCGCGCAACGCCTCGTTTTTGTGTTTGGCGAGGTTCTCGTAGTCGTCCCGAAGGACGTCCTTGATCCAATCGCGGCGGTCGACGAGTGAGACGTCCTCGAAACCGGCCTGTTTGAGCGCCGCCACGTACTGCTCCTGCGACTTCAACTCAAAGGTTAGGCCGACGACGTCGAGCCAGCGTTTCATTTCCGGGGTCGCCGGCTCCTCGTTGCCGCGCATCCAGTCGCTGCCGGAGAAGAAGCCACCGGGCTTCAGCACGCGGTAGACCTCGGCGAACAGCGCCGGTTTGTCGGGGATATGGATCATGGCGTCCTTCGAGAACACCACGTCGAAACTCTCGTCCTCGAGAGGGAAGGGGCCCGGTTCGATCACCCGATACGAAATGCGGTCGCTCAGGCCCTCGCGCTCAGCTCGCGCGATGGCGTGCTCGGTTACCGTTCGCTCGACATCGATACCGAGCACGCTGCCGGCACCGTGGTTGCGAACCAGAGCGATGTCGACGCCGCCGACGCCGCTGCCTATGTCGAGTACGGACTTGCCCGAGATGTCGACCGCCTCGAGCGCCTTGGCGACTTCGTCCTCTCCGCCAGGCGAGAGAAACCCCTCACCCCAGACCAGTTCGAGGGCATGGATAAAGCTGCCGTCGTATTCGTCCTCGCCGTGACCGGACATCGTTGACTCCCCCCAGAATTGCGGTCCCTTGTTGTCGGACTCTCACCGGACAGGCAGCGGGTTCTCGACAACCGCATCCTTCTTAAGCCGTGCCCCTGCAAGCAGCGCCGGTTAGCCTAGACCCCGCCTTTCGCTGTGACAATTGATCGACGGGCAGATGGTGCGTACGTCAGGTATCGGAAGGCGCACGCAACATGCCGAGCGCGGCTCGCCGCCACGACGCGGCGGGCTCTGCCGACAGCTGATGAGTCATGCGCCCGCCTCAGCAATCGCCGAGTTGCGGGTATCAACACCCGTGAAGCGCACAACCTAAACGCGCTGTCGCAGATCAAGTTGAGGGCTAACCCTCACTGGAATGTTCGGACATTCGGCACGGCGCAGGAGAGATTGTCACGCGTCAGACGGCACGCCATGCGTTACTCTCGCCCCAAACGGAGGACGCATGGCCAATGCCTGGTTCGTCGGTTGATATTGCCGTCGTCGGCGCGGGAATAGCCGGATTGTCAGCAGCCAGCGTGCTTGAGCAACGCGCTGTCGACTACGTCGTCCTGGAAGCGTCGCACCGGATCGGCGGCCGTGCCTACACCGAAGACGTGATGCCGGGATTGCCTTTGGATCTGGGTTGTCACTGGCTGCATTCTGCGAGCCTCAATCCCTTCGTCGAGATCGCCCATCATCACGGCTTTCACTACGACAGCTCCGAGAAGACTGGCGGCGTTTTTGCGAACGGCACCTGGGCTGACGCCGATCAACTGCGTGAGATCGAGGTTTTCCTCGATCAAAACGATAAGCAGATGGCGGCTCTGTCAGACGACGCTGAGGATCGAGCACTTGTCGACATGACGGAGCGTGACAGCCCCTGGACGGCACTGTCCGACTACATCGATTCACTCGATAGCTCTCACGATCCCGATTGTGTCTCTGTGCGAGACGTTCTGGCGTATCGGCATACCGGGGAAGATTGGCCGGTCAAGCAGGGTCTTGGTGCACTTGTTGTCCGTCACTTTGGTGAACTCCTGGTGACCCTCAACGCCGCGGTCGAGCGCGTTGAGTGGTCGGGTCCAAAAGCTCGCCTCGTTACACCACGCGGTGACGTCGAAGCGAACAAGGTCATCATCACCGCGTCGACGGGTATTCTGGCGGGCGGCGATATCCGCTTCGATCCAGAGCTGCCGGATTGGAAGAATGAGGCGATTTCGTCTTTGCCGCTGGGTAACCATAACCGGATTTACCTGATCTTCGATCGTGACGTCTTTGGTCAGGAGGTCCCCAAGCGCGTTGCGGTGCTGGATAGCGACAGTGCGCCGATCAGATTCTACGTGCGGCCCTTCGGCTTCAACATCGTGCACGGGATGACCGGCGGTCGTTTCGCCGACTGGCTTGAACGGGCCGGCGTGGAAGCCTCTGCCGATTTCGCGATGCAGAAACTAAAGGAGGCGTTTGGCTCCTCCGTTACCCGTCATGTCGTGCGGCATCTGGTAACGGCCTGGCGGGGCGACCCGTGGGTAAGGGGCGCCTATTCGGCCGCGCGGCCCGGGCATAGTCATCAACGTGGCGAGCTCGCCCGTCCTATCGACGATCGACTGTTCTTTGCCGGCGAAGCCTGCTCGTCCAGCGCTTATGCCTCGGCACACGGCGCCTTCTTCAGTGGCGTCGAAGCCGCCGAAAAGGCGGCCGCCTCGTTGGCCTGAGTCTTGTTGTCGCAACGGCGTCGCTCTTGCTGCCGGGCACCATGAGGCCGGGCCGGGTCCGCTCCTGTCCTGCGTCGACAGCAGGTCCAAATCTAGGAAGGCGAGCATTTGTATCGAGGCTCCGCTACCGCACGTAAACCGGTGTCTCATGGCGGTATCTGCGCTAGTTTCCGGGCCAGAGAAGAGGGAGAGTTCGTGTGACAGAAAACCCCGTCATTGCCGTGGTTGGGGCCGAAGGCCCCGACGAGATTCCAGGCCTGAAGGCGCTGGAGTCTGAGCTGGAGATCAGATACCCGTCGGCCGGCAAACCGCTTTCAGACTATGTCCGCGGTGCTGAGATCCTTCTGTGCTGGGACTTCCAATTCAGCGAGTTTCAGACGGCCTGGGAAAACGCCGATCAACTGAAATGGATCTTCTGGGCCGGGGCCGGTGTCGACTCCCTGCTTTTTCCCGAACTGGTGGAGAGCGACGTCGTTCTCACCAATTCCCGCGGTGTCTTCGATCGATCCATGGCTGAGTATGTGCTGGGGTTGATCATTGCCTTCGGCAAGGATTTTCCGGAGACGGGCCGGCTCCAGGCCCGGCACGTTTGGAAACATCGCTACACCGAGCAGCTTCTGGGTAAGGAGGTCTTGATCGTCGGCGCGGGCAGCATCGGCCGCCAGATCGCTCGCCTGCTGAAGGCATTCGGGCTGAAGGTCAGCGGTGTCGGACGCCGGCATCGTGAAGACCCGGACTTTGGCGTCATCTATGCGGGCGGCGATCTCGACAGCCGGCTCGCCGCAGCCGACTTTGTGGTGGTGATTTGTCCCAGCACACCGGAAAGCCGCGGCATGTTCGGGGCCGCTCAGTTCGAGGCGATGAAAGACTCGGCGCGATTGATCAACATGGCCCGCGGAGAAATCCTCGACGAAGCCGCATTGGTCGATGCATTGCGGAACGGGACGATTGCCGGGGCGGCGCTTGACGTGTTCACCGAGGAACCGCTCCCGGAGACGAGCCGGTTGTGGGATATGGACAACGTGATCGTTTCGCCGCACATGAGCGGCGATTTCCATGAACACCTCGACGTGGTGGCGGCCGCTTTCTTCGATAACTTGAGACGCTATCGAGGCGGCGAGCCGATGCTCAATGTCATCGATAAGAAGGCGGGTTTCTCGCTGGAGTAAGGGACTGTCGGAGGGTTGGGCTCCCTTCACTGAGCAGTCCGGCCTGCCAGAGCCGTGCGCCTGTGTTCACGCTAACTCGGTGGCGGAGCGTAATCGTGTCGATGCTCTTCCTTCGATGCCGAGCCATCCGAACTGCTTTGGCACGGTCTCGGTGCTGCATCGAAGGAGACTGCCCGTCTGTCGCCGCCGCGAAACGTGTCGGGTTCTGCCCGGAGGCTCGGCTAATCCGCCTGTGCCATTGCCGCCCGCACGAGATTGGCCAGATAAACGGTGCCGCCGTCCCAGTACGGTGAGAAGCGGCCGCCGTCATAGGCCGGCGCTTGGCGCCCTTGTTGCAGGCGCCGGCAGATCGACTCGTCTTCGCCGTTGAGCGCTATGTAATAGTCCAGCAGTTTCTTGCGTGCTTCGGCATGGGCCGCATCGGTCGCAGCCTCGCCGACGAAGTGGGCGTGGACGTCGACACGCGTGCGGTCGACTCCCAGCGGCACGACGTGCCAGTGCAGCAGATAAGCCGGATGGATGGAGAGCATCCAGTTGGGGAACATGACACCGAAGAACGAGACGTTGATGAGTTCGTCGGGCATGTCCGGGATCAGCGGCAATCCGCCGCGCATCGCCTTACCGGTATCGGTCGAATAGTAGTCCGAATAGATCAGGTTTCCCGAACCGACCGACGACTTGCGCTGGTCGGGCGTCATCAGGCTGTCGAGTGTCGGATGCACCGCGAAGACGTGATAGGCGTCCAGGAAGTTTTCGATCGTGAGTTTCCAGTTCGCCTCGAACGTGCTGGACACCACGCCGGCATAGCGCATGGCGCCGAGGTCGTAGCCGGCGGCCTCAACATCGAGCGGCGCGACATAGTCCTCGATCGGCATCGCGTTGCCGTCGATGTTGACGAGGAGCGCTCCGTTCCATGTCGCGACCCGGACCGGCCAAAGTCCTTCACAAGCGTGTAACGCCTCGCCCTCTGCCGTCGCATGCGCGCCCGGGCCGAAGAAATGGGCGCGGCTCTTGAGCTTGCCGTCCAGATCATAGGTCCAGGCGTGATAGGGGCAGGTAATCATCGCCGCGCGCTGCTGGTCTTCGACGACCAGCCGCACGCCGCGGTGCGGACAGACATTTTGGAAAGCCCTGACCTCGCCATCGCGATTGCGGGTGAAAAAGATGGGCACGCCGGCGACGTCGGCCTGAACCACCGCCCCCTTTTCCAGGAGTGTGCCCTCGACGCCTGCCATCACCCATGTGCGGCGAAACAGGCGCTCCTGTTCCTCGCGGTAATGCGCTTCGTCGGTGAAATACGCGTTCGGCAGACCGCGCTCGTCGGGGTTCGGGCGTTGTTCCTTTCGAGCGGCGTCGCGACGGGCAATAACACTCATGGCTTCTCTCTCCAGCGTGCCGAACAGGCTTTCGGCGGCCTAGACCCTGGGATCAGCATAAATCGCGGGCTGACAAATAGACAATACAATTTATCCTCAGGAAATTCCTCGCGTCCCCAGATGGTTTCGTTTGATCTCTCCGTTTGGGCGAACCGGCGCAGCTTCCATTCGGTTGACAATTCGTTGAGTGTGGTTCAATCCCGCCCCGTCTCGTTCAGCACACATGCTTGCCACGATCGGATCCTGACAGATGACCTCGGCAAAACGCCCCCGCCGGCGAAAACAGTCTCGCAAGGATGAGGCGCCAGCAGAGAAGAGTCTGGTCGAGTTCGCGGCCGATCGCTTGGACAGTCATGAACCGTCGGCGGACCTGAAGGTCGCGGTCGGCCAGGAGTTGCGGTTCTGGCGCAACCATCGTGGCCTGACCGGCGCGAAGCTTGCCAGCCTGTCCGGCGTGTCGGCGGGCATGCTGACCAAGATCGAGAAAGGCGACGTCGCCCCGTCCATCCAGACGCTGGTGCGGATTGCCGACGCTTTGGAAGTTCCCACTTCGATGTTCTTCCATCGTCTGAACAAACGGCCGTCGGTCAACTTCGTCCCGGCGGGCAAAGGGCTGGTGACCGATCGCAGCGGCAATCGCGGCAATCAGATCTACGAACTGCTCGCCCACAACCTCCACCACACCATGGGTATTGAACCTTTCCTGGTCACGATGGACGCCAAGGCCGAGCCCTATCCCATGCTGCAGGAGGAGGGATTCAAGTTCCTCCACATGCAGAAGGGCGAGGTGATGTACCGCCACGGACATCGCAGCTTCCACCTGAGGCCGGGCGATTCATTGACGTTCGATGCGATGGCGCCCCACGGTGCGGAGAAGCTGCTGACAGACAGCGCGACCTGGCTCTCCGTCGGTTTCTATCCTCACGTCCACGGCGCGCGTTAGGATATGCCTCGCTGACGCGGAACCGGCGCCAGCCCGCTCCCCCGCCCGGCCACCCATGGCAGCATCCTCGGGGTGGCCGGGCGGGGGAGCAGGCTGGCTACGGTC
>JANQGO010000124.1 GCA_028277285.1 Alphaproteobacteria bacterium
GGTCGCGCTCGATCCAGGGGATCTCTTCGATCGGCAGGTTGGCGGCGCGGTCGGCGGCCGTAATGCGGCGGACCTGGGCAGTGCCCGTCTTGCCGGCCATGGTCATGCCTTCATCCTCGATCCGCGCGCGATAGGCGGTGCCGCCCTGCGGATCGTTGACCACCCGATCCATACCTTCGCGCACCAGCTCCATCGCCAGTGGGTCGACGCCCAGCGGCTCGAACGCGGGGATGTCCGGCACGCCGGCGAGCCGCGCCAGCCGCGGCACGACCTTGTACTGGCCGTTGCCCAGGCGCGCCGCCATGACGGCAAGCTGGAGCGGGGTGGTCAGCACGTAACCCTGGCCAATGCCGGCGATCAGCGTCTCGCCGCCCTGCCAGGATTCCCCCATCACCGCCAGCTTCCACGCCGGCGTCGGAATCAAGCCCTCGCGTTCGCCGGGCAGTTCGATGCCGCTGACCTCGCCCATGCCGAACCGGTGCGACATCGCCGCCATGCGTTCGGCGCCGAGCTTGCGGGCGATGTCGTAGAAATAGACATCGCACGAGCGCTTGATCGCATCGATCATGTTCATGTGGCCGTGGCCGCCGCGCTTCCAGCAATGGAAGCGGTGATTGCCGAGTGTGTAGTGGCCCGGGCACCAGACCGTCTGGTTGGGATCGATCAGGCCTTCCTGCAGGCCGGCGAGCGCCACCATCATCTTATAGGTCGAGCCCGGCGGATACTGGCCGGCCACCGCCTTGTTGATCAGCGGCGTCTTGGGATCGTTCAGAAGCGTCTGCCAGAGGTCGCCGCTGAGCCCGTAGGTGAAGACGTTGGGGTCGAAACTGGGCGAGGAGACGAGCGCCAGCACGTCGCCGTTGGTGACATCCATGACGATGACGGCGCCGGCCTCGTCCTGCAGGCGGCGCGCGGCAAACGCCTGCAGGCCGACATCGATGGTCAGTGTCAGGTCATTGCCGGGCAGCCCTTCCTGGCGCGCGATCTCGCGGATGATCCGGCCATAGGCGTTGACCTCGACATGCTGGGTACCGGCGCTGCCGCGCAAGACCGGCTCGAAGATGCGTTCGGCCCCATTCTTGCCGGTGCGAAAGCCGGGCAACTCGAGCAGCGGATCGCCGGTCAGCTCGGCTTCCGATACCGCGCCGACATAACCGGTCACATGGGCGGCGAGGTCGCCATAGGGATAGAGGCGGCTCTCGCCGACTTCGATCATCACGCCCGGCAGCTCCGGCGCGTTGACCCCGACACGGGCGACCCCCGACCAGGTCAGATCCTCGCGCACGGTCACCGGCACGAAGTCGCGCTTGCGCGAGGTCTCGCGGTTGACCCGGCTGATATCGCGGTCGGTCAGTTCGACGATGGCGCTCAGACGATCCAGGGTATCGGCGACGCTTTCGGTCTGTTCAGACACCAGGACCAGGCGGTAGTTCTGGCGGTTGACCGCAACACCGTTGCCGAAACGATCGAGGATCAGGCCGCGCGGCGGCGGCAACAGGCGCATGTTGATGCGGTTCTCTTCGGCCAAGACCTCATAGGCTTCCGCGTCGATGACCTGGAGCTGATAGAGCCGGGCGACCAGGCCGGACAGCAGCAGCGCCTGACCGCCGGCCAGGATCACGGCGCGCCGGGTGAACTGTTTGCGTCTGTCGAGATCGCGGTTCACGTCAGCTGGCCGCCGTGTTGCCGGCCATGCGCGGCAGCAAGGCATGGCAACGGCCCAACAGCCACGCGACGGCGGGGAAGATGGCGATGGTGACGATCGCCTGCAGGATGACCGGCGTAATCGCCAGGAAGCTGCCCATGTAGATCGAGCCCAGCAGCCAACGCAGCAACATGGCCAGCGGCGCGATCAGGGCGAAACCCCACCACAGGATATGAAACGGCTTGTGCAGGAAGAACCGTCGCTGGGTGACGCTGATCGCCTGGGCCACGACCAGAACGAGCGCGCCCAGTCCCAGCGGGCCGCCGGTGACGATGTCACTGATCAGGCCCAGAAAGAAGGCGGCGGCATAGCCGAACAGATCCGGGCGGAAGACCGCCCAGTAGAACACGGCAGCCAGCGTCAGGGACGGCGTCACCGCGCCGACATGGGGCAGTTGCAGGGGCACCGCCATCAGCATGGAGAGAATGACCGCCACGATGAACGGCGCCAAGCCGGCGACCAGATAGCGCAGTCTGCGGACCTGGCTTTCCATTACCAGAGCTGATCGATGGCGCCGGCTTCACGGGTCGTCGGCAGAAGACCCGGCAGGGCGTAGTCGAGAACCCGGACATATTCGGCACGGCCGACATCCACATAGGGCTGGACCTGCCAGACACCATCCTGGTTGGCGGTGACCTGGCCGACCGGCAGGCCCGGCGGCAGCATGCCGCCCTCGCCCGACGTCACCAAACGGTCGCCGACGGTGACGACATCTTCGTCGGTGACATAGACCAGGCGTAGCCGGTCGGAGTTGTCGCCCGACAGGACGGCCGACTCGCCCGTACGCTCGATGACGACGGGAATGCGGCTGTTCAAGTCGGTCAAAAGCAGGATGCGGGCGCTGCGGTTGCCGACCTCGACAATGCGGCCGATCATGCCTTCGGCCGTCACCACGGCCTGGCCCACGCCGACGCCGTCATTGGCACCGGCATTGACCAGCGCGGTACGCACGAAACTGCCGCTCGACATGCCGATGACCCGCGCGGTCACGAAGGTGCTGCGCGGCTCGGCAACCGCCGACAGCAGGACCCGGAACTCCTCGTTCTCGGCACCCAGGCGGCGCGCCACGGTCTGCCAGTGCAGCAGACGTTCGTTCTGCTCGCGCAGCTTGGCGTTCTCCTCGAAGACGGAGAAGAAGTGATCGACATAGTCGATGCCGTCCTGGACCGCGCCGACCGGACGCGACAACACGTCCATGACCGGCGCCAGACCATCGACGGCCTGGGCGCGCATGTTGACGACGATGGGATTGTCGACCCGGTTCAGCAGCATCAAGCCGATGGCCACGCCGATGAACAGCGGCAACGCGAAGCGCTGAACGATTCCTTTTATGGAATAGGTCAGCTTCAGCATGCGGCGTTACCCCGGTGGCGCCCCCAAAGCGCCACGCGATTGTTGTCAGTCGAACTGGTTGTAGAGTACGTGCTTCAACGTCTTCTTGTCTTCAAGAACCCGCCCGGTTCCCAACGCGACGCAGCTTAGGGGTTCGTCGCCGATCGACACCGGCAGGCCGGTGGCGTGACGCAAGACGTTGTCGAGGTTGCCGAGGAGCGCGCCGCCGCCGGTCAGCACGATGCCCTTGTCGACGATGTCGGCGGCCAGTTCCGGCGGCGTCTGCTCAAGCGCCGTCTTCACGGCGTCGATGATCTGGCCGACCGGTTCCGACAGGCTCTCGGCGACCTGACGCTGGCTGATGATGAGTTCCTTCGGCACGCCGTTCATCAGGTCGCGGCCCTTGATTTCCATGGTGTCGCCTTCGCCGTCGTCGGGCGGGCTGGCTGAGCCGATGGTCTTCTTGATGCGCTCCGCGCTCGATTCACCGATCAGCAGGTTATGGGTGTTGCGGATATAGCGGATGATCGCTTCATCCATCTTGTCACCGCCGACACGGACCGAGCGCGAATAGACGATACCGCCCAGCGACAGGACCGCGACCTCCGTGGTGCCGCCGCCAATATCGACCACCATCGATCCGGTCGGCTCGGTCACCGGCAAACCGGCGCCGATGGCGGCCGCCATCGGTTCCTCGATCAGGCCGACCTTGCGCGCGCCCGCACTCTCGGCCGATTCCTGGATCGCGCGGCGCTCCACCGCCGTCGAACCGGAAGGCACGCAGACGATCACCTCGGGGCTCGCGAAGCTGCGCCGGTTATGCACCTTGCGGATGAAGTGCTTGATCATTTCCTCGGCGATCTCGAAATCGGCGATAACGCCGTCGCGCAGCGGGCGGATCGCCTCGATATTGCCGGGCGTGCGGCCGACCATAAGCTTGGCCTCTTCGCCGACGGCGAGCACCTGCGTCTTGCCGCGCGATGTCGCAATTGCCACCACCGACGGCTCGTTCAAGGCGATGCCGCGCCCCTTGACGTAGACGAGTGTGTTGGCTGTTCCCAGATCGATGGCCATGTCCGAGGACATGAAACCGAGAAGACGGGCAAGCATGGTCGCTCTTTTCTCTCCCAAACGGGGCACCGTGCGCCCCGTGATCCCCAATTGGCCGGTCCCCTTTGTCACCGCCGCGAGACCCGGATCGACCGGGACGGCTGCTTGGCGATGACCCAAAATGGGACAGACCCTGCTAACTCACCTAGGAGGCGAGATTTCACCAGCTATTTCAAGCAGCTAGCCGGCGACATTCATACCATGACCTACGTTTATCAACGATAGTTAATAATTCGGGGTGTACCCGTGACACCTGTCACAATCTGGGCCATCTGCCAAGCGCCATCGCAGGCGGCTCGCTGATCAGTTCTTCGACTTGTCCACCATCCGGGTCTCGGCGATCCAGGGCATCATGCCGCGCAGGCGCGCACCGACGTCCTCGATGCCGTGGTCGGCTTCGCGGCGGCGGGTCGCCTTGAAACTGGTCTGGCCGACCTCGTTCTCCAGCATCCAGTCGCGGGCGAAGCGGCCGGACTGGATATCGTCCAGGATCCGCTTCATCTCGGCGCGGGTCTCGTCGGTGATGACACGGGGCCCGCGCGTGTAGTCGCCGTACTCCGCCGTGTTCGAGATCGAGTAGCGCATGTTGGCAATGCCGCCCTCGTAAATCAGGTCGACGATCAGCTTCACCTCGTGGACGCATTCGAAGTACGCCATCTCCGGCGCGTAACCGGCTTCGATCAGCGTCTCATAACCAGCCTTAATGAGTGAGGTCAGACCGCCGCACAAAACGACCTGCTCGCCGAACAGGTCGGCTTCGCATTCCTCGCGGAAGGTCGTCTCGATCACGCCGGCACGACCACCGCCGATGGCGCAGGCGTACGACAGGCCGAGCTCATGCGCGCCGCCGGTCGCGTCCTGGGCGATCGCCAGCAGGCACGGCACGCCGGCGCCGCGCTGATACTCCGCGCGCACCGTGTGGCCCGGCCCCTTGGGCGCCACCATGATGACGTCGAGATCGCTGCGCGGCTCGATGAGGTTGAAGTGGATGTTGAGGCCATGGGCGAATGCCAGGGTGGCGCCTTGCTTCATGTTGCCGTGCAGGTGGTCGCGGTAGAGCGCGCCCTGGCCTTCGTCGGGCGTCACCAGCATGATGAAGTCGGCCCAGGCCGCCGCGTCGCCGGGCGTCATGACCTGAAGCCCCTCGCCTTCGGCCTTGGCCGCGCTGCCGGAGCCTTCGCGCAGTCCGATCGCGATGTTCTTGACGCCGCTGTCGCGCATGTTCAGCGCGTGGGCGTGACCCTGGCTGCCATAGCCGATTACCGCGACGTTCTTCGCCTTGATCAGATTGATGTCGGCGTCGCGATCGTAATAGACACGCATGGTTCCTTATCCTTCTTGGTCATCTGGCCTTTCGGCCACGCTCGGTTCAGATGGGCTCAGGCCCGCGGGAAATGGCGACAACGCCGGTGCGCGAGACATCGGCCAGGCCCAGGGGCTGCATCAGATTCACAAAGGCGTCGATCTTGTCCGACGCGCCGGTGATTTCGAAGACGAACGATTCGATCGTGCTGTCGACCACGCGGGCCCGGAAGACATCGGCGATACGCAATGCTTCTACGCGCTTTTCACCGGTGCCCGCAACCTTCACCAGCGCCAATTCGCGCTCGACATGCGGGCCCTCGGCGGTCAGATCGCTGACCCGGTGAACCGGCACCAGGCGGCGCAGTTGCGCCTTGATCTGCTCGATGATCATTTCGGTGCCCGCGGTCACGACGGTGATGCGGGACCGCCCGTGTTCGGGGTCGACCTCACTGACCGTCAGGCTGTCGATGTTGTAGCCGCGGCCTGAGAACAGGCCGATGACGCGCGCCAGGACGCCTGGTTCGTTATCGACCAGAACAGCAATCGTGGCGCGCCGCGAAGTTTCCTTGTTTGTCACTTTTTCCCCCAACGACGGAGACGGGCCGGTTTTATCCGGCGCGCGTCTCCGATCAAGGTTTGTCTCTCAAGGGTCGGGCTCAAACGAGCACCATGCCCTCATCCTTGGTCGCGTCGTCGAGTTCTACCTCGTCGTCGGGGCTCATCGTGATCTGGTTGTGGGCCGCGCCGGCGGGGATCATCGGATAGACGTTCTCATCGGGGTCGACTTCGACGTCGACGATGACCGGCTGATCGGTCTCGATCATCTCCTTGATGACGTCGTCGACATCACCGGGCTTGGAGGCCCGCAAGCCGAGCGCGCCGAACGATTCGGCCAACTTCACGAAGTCCGGCAGGGAATCCATGTAGCTTTCCGAATACCGGCCGCCGAAGAAAAACTCCTGCCACTGGCGCACCATGCCCATCCAGCGGTTGTTCAGGATGAACACCTTCACCGGCAGGCGATACTGCGCCAGCGTCGACATCTCCTGAATGTTCATCAGGACAGAGGCTTCGCCCGCCACGTCGATCACCAGGGCATCGGGGTGCGCCACCTGAACGCCCATCGCGGCCGGCAGCCCGTAACCCATGGTGCCGAGATCGCCCGAGGTCATCCAGTGATTGGGTTTCTCAAAGTCGATGAACTGGGCCGCCCACATCTGATGCTGTCCGACTTCCGTCGTGATGTAGACGTCGTCACGTCCTTGAAGCTGAGCATTCAAGCGCTCGAGCGCGTATTGCGGTTTGATCAGCTGCTTCGACGGCTTGTACTTGAAGGAGTCCTTCTTGCGCCAGCCGTCTATGGCCTTCCACCAGGCGTCCAGCGCCTTGGCGTCGGGCCGCACCTGGCGCGCCTTCCAGACCTTGATGAGGTCCTCAAGCACATAACCGCAGTCGCCGATGATCGGCACGTCGACGGGAATGTTCTTGTTGATCGACGAGGCGTCGATGTCGATGTGGATCTTCTTCGAATCCGGCGAGAAGGCATCGGTCCGCCCGGTGACCCGGTCGTCGAAGCGCGCGCCGACGCACAGCATGACATCGCAGTCGTGCATGGCCATGTTGGCTTCCAACGAACCATGCATGCCGAGCATGCCCAGGAACTGCTCATGCGAGGCCGGCAAGGCACCCAACCCCATCAAGGTCAGGGTCACGGGGAAGCCGGAAATGTCGGCCAGGTTGGTCAGCAGCTGCGACGCCGCCGGTCCGGCGTTCACCACGCCGCCGCCCGCATAGATGATCGGCCGCTTGGCCTTCGCCAGCAGATCGACGGCCTCCTCGATGCGGGCCATGTCGCCTTTGACCTGCGGGTTGTAGCTCTTGTGCTTGACCCGCGCCGGCGGCTGATAGGTGCCTTCGGCGTTGACCACATCCTTCGGCAGGTCGACGACGATCGGACCCGGCCGGCCGCTCCTGGCGACGTGGAACGCTTCGTGCAGGACGCGCGGCAGATCCTCGACGCTCTTCACCAGGTAATTGTGCTTGGTGCAGGGCCGGGTGATACCGACCGTGTCGGCCTCCTGAAACGCGTCGTTGCCGATCAGATGGGTCGGCACCTGCCCGGTCAGGCAGACCAGGGGAATGCTGTCCATCAGCGCATCGGTCAGGCCGGTCACGCAGTTGGTCGCGCCGGGACCGGACGTCACGAGAACGACGCCGACATTACCGGTCGAACGCGCATAGCCTTCCGCCGCATGAACCGCACCGCCTTCCTGGCGGACGAGGATGTGGCGGAGGTGGTTCTGCTGGAAGATGGCGTCGTAGATCGGAAGTACCGCGCCGCCGGGATACCCGAATACGACGTCGGTACCCTGATCCAGCAGGGCTTTGACGATCATTTCGGAGCCGGTCATACGGTCCTTGGCCACGGTCTCATCCTCCGGTTGGGCGGGCGCGGGCCCGCGAAATCAGCCCCGAAACGGTGTTTTCGCTGTGTTATCACCGGCGATCAGGGCACAAAACAGCAACGCGCGACCGGGTCGCACGCCGCAATGAGGGCCGGAAACTACGCTTTTGGCCCTTTGGCGGTCAACAGAAACCCGGACAACTGTGCGCGGGCGCACGCCAGGCGCTCCGCGGCGTCCGGATGCTCCAGGCCGATCGCGTCGCCGGCCTGATGGCGAAACCAGGTCAATTGCCGCTTGGCATAGCGCCGCGTCGCCGTCTTTGCTGTCCGGACCGCGTCGTCGAGGGCCATCTCGCCCCTTAGGTGCGCCAGCAGAGGCGGCACCCCAAGCGCACGGAGCGCCGGCAGATCGGACGGCAGATTGCGCTCTGCAAGGGCGGCGACCTCATCCACGGCGCCGGCGGCCATCATGGTATCGAACCGGTCGTTGCAGGCTTGATAGAGGGCCGCGCGGTCTGGGCGCAGAACAAAAAAGAGAACCGGCCCCGGCCAGGCATTCTGGCGCGGTTGCTGCTGCCAGGCCGAAAGGGGTTCGCCGGTGGCTTCGAGGACCTCCAACAGGCGGATCAGGCGCTGCGTGTCGCCGACCGGAATGCGTCGAGCGAGATCCGGGTCGACAGCACGGGCGCGGTCATGAAGGTCCTGCGCCGTGAGGCCCTCCACGCGCGCCAAGACGTCATCGCGGACCGATGCCGGGACATCCGGGATGGGCGACAGGCCGCGCATGAAGGTCGCGAGATAAAGGCCCGTTCCGCCGACGATGATCGGCACGCTGTCGCGCGCCAAGCAGTCTGTGACGACACGCCGCGCCGCATCGGCCCACAGCGCGACGGAACAACGCTCGGCGACGGACATGAAGCCGTAGAGGTGATGCGGCACCCGCTGCTCGTCTTCGGGACCGGGACGCGCGGTCAGCAGGCGCAGCTCCTCGTAAACCTGCATGCTGTCGCCGTTGATGATCTCGCCGCCGACCGCCTCCGCCAGATCCATGGCCAGCGGCGACTTGCCCGAAGCCGTCGGACCGCCTATCACCACCAGCGGTTCGCCTGATTGTTCCCTGGGACTGCTATCGGCCATGTCACTTGTTGCCACTGTCATTGCCGGATCTGGCGATCCGCAACTTGACGATACCATGATAGACGACGTCGCCCGCCAGTTGGGCGCACGGATCGACTGGCTTGATCCTGGCCGGGCCGTCGATTTGCTGGTGCAGGGCGTTGATCACAAGTCACTGGTGTCGAGGCTGGAAGAGGCTCTGCGCGATCTACCCGTCGACGTTGTCGTTCAAGACACCGATAACCGGCGCAAACGTCTCCTCGTCGCCGACATGGATTCGACCATTATCACGGTCGAATGCATCGACATTCTGGCGGCCCAGGCGGGGATCGGCGACGAGATCGCCGCCGTAACGGCCCGCACCATGCGCGGCGAGCTGGAGTTTGCGCAGTCCCTGCGCGAACGCATGGCGCTGCTTGCCGGTACGCCGATCGAGGCGCTGGAGGCCGCATGGCGCGACAGCGTCGCGCTGACGCCGGGCGCCGAGACCTTGATCGCGACCATGCGCGGTCACGGCGCCTTCACCGCCCTGATCTCCGGCGGGTTCACCTGGTTCACCGAACGCGTCGCCGATCTCGTCGGTTTCGACATGCATCAGGCCAATCAGTTGAACGTCGACAAGGGGCGGCTAACCGGCTCTTTGGTGGAACCGATCCTGGATCGCGGTGCCAAGGAGACTCTGTTGCGCGGCCTGGCTGACGAACGCGGCATCGCCATGGCCGAGACGCTTGCCGTCGGCGACGGCGCCAACGATATCGCGATGATCGAGGCCGCCGGCCTCGGCGTCGCCTATCATGGTGTGGAGGCCGTGCGAAACGTCGCCGACGCGGACATTCGCCACGGCGACCTGACTGCCCTGCTCTACATGCAGGGCTACCGCCGCTCGGAGTTTCGGACCACCTAAGGCGCTCTAGGTTTGGTTGGCATCACCAGCCCGCTCCCCCGCCCGGCCACCCATGGCAGCATCCTCGGGGTGGCCGGGCGGGGGAGCAGGCTGGCTACGGTCCGCGTGAGCGGAACCCAATCAACGACACCTAGCCTTCGATATCGACTGCCAGATAGTGGGCGTCGTCGTCGCTGCGCAGAACCCGCACGACGACGGACTTCAACGCCCGGTCTCGCGCGCCATCGATCTGCGCGACGACGTCGTCGACCGTTCCGACCTGTTCCTGGCCAACCTCGGGAATGAGATCGCCCTGGAGAATACCGGCACGGGCGGCCGGGCTGCCCGGCGCCACATTGGTGACAACCACGCCGTCGACGTCGTTCGGCAGGTCGAACTCCTGCCTGAGTTGCGGGCTGACCGGCTCCAACACCATGCCCAGCACATCGGTCGGCGCCTTGCTTTTCTCGGGCTGCTGCTCGGGCTGGCCGCCGTTCATGCTCGCGGCCAGCTGGTCCTCGAACACTTCGAGTTCGCCCAGTTCGACGTCGAAGGTCATTTCTTCGCCGCGACGAACGACAACCACCTCGACCGCCTTACCGACTTCCGTTTCGGCGACGACCCGGGGCAGCTCACGCATTTCGTCGATCGCCTGGCCATCGAAGGTGATGATGACGTCGCCGTTCTCCAGCCCGGCATCAGCGGCCGGTCCGTCCGGTGTGGCGCTGGCGACCAGCGCGCCGTCCGACGACTTGAGGCCCAGGCCTTCGGCGATTTCCGGCGTGATCGACTGAATACGCACACCCAGCCAGCCGCGGCGCGTGCGGCCGAACTCCTCAAGCTGCGCCACGACTCGCATCACTAGGTTGGAGGGCACCGCGAAGCCGATGCCGACGGAGCCGCCGGATGGCGAGAAGATGGCCGTGTTCACGCCGATCACGTTGCCGTCCATGTCGAACAGCGGGCCGCCGGAATTGCCGCGGTTGATCGGCGCATCGGTCTGAAGGAATTCGTCATAGGGGCCGGCGCTGATATCGCGCTGGCGCGCCGAGATGATGCCGGCGGTCACCGAACTGCCGAAACCGAAGGGGTTGCCGATCGCCAGCACCCACTCGCCGACACGCACTTCGTCGGAATCGCCGAAGGACACATGGGGCAGATCCTCGTCCGTATCGACCTTCAAGAGCGCGAGGTCGGTCTTGGGATCGACACCGACGACCTCGGCCTCCAGCTCCCGGTCATCGTTCAGGCGCACCGTGATTGTGTCGGCCTCCTCGATGACGTGGTTGTTGGTCACAACATAGCCGCTGGGATCAATGATGAAGCCTGAGCCCAGCGAAGTCGGGCGGCTTTCCTGCGGGCCGTCGCCGTTACCGTTGCCGTAGCGTTCGAAGAAATCCTTGAAGAAGTCCTCGAACGGCGAGCCCTCGGGAAACTCGGGCATCTGGTCGCCGCCAAAGCTCGTGACGAACTCTTCGGTCGTGATCGAAACCACGGCCGGCGTCAGTTCTTCGGCCAGATCGGCGAAACTCTCCGGTACCGTCTGGGACCATGCCCGGTCGCTGTCGGCGACCAAGGATCCGGCGGCAAAAAACGCCGCCACCAGGCAAAGACCAACATGTTTCATCGTTGCAGCTTTCATTCCGAAATCACCGTGTTTCACGTCTTGGGCCGGCCTATCCCTACGTACGCCGTCATCCTGGATAGCCGATCACCCTTTGACCAGCCACATCAATGTGACCGCCGCCACTGCCACGGCCAATCCGGTTAGCCGCACGGTCGCCACGGGCTGAGCCAGGACATGCAGCATCGCGCGTTTCATGGCGTTGGGGAACAGGGCATAGGCCGCACCTTCCAAGAACAGGGCGATCGCGATCGCCACCAGGATCTCGGTCAACGGCCTAAACCCAGCCTATGGCAACGATATGGCACGCTTGGCGCGCCCTAGGGTTGTGCCGCCGTCGTCTCGCCAGATGTGCCGCTACCGCTCACCGTCTCGCCCAACGAATCCAGCGAGTAGTCGGCGCCACCCATGCCCTGCACGCTGTTCAGGAACTGCAGGAAGTCACCGTCCGGCGACATGATGATGGTCGTGTCGTCGGCGTTCAGCGCCTCGCGATAGGCTTGCATGGTCCGATAGAAGGTGAAGAACTCGATATCCTGGCCGAACGCATCGGCAAAGATGCGCACGGCCTCACCGTCGCCTTCACCACGAAGGATCTCCGACTGGCGCCGGGCCTCGGAGATCAGAACGGTACGGGTCCGGTCCGCCTCCGCGCGGATCCTCAGCGACTGCTCCTCACCCTGGGCGCGGATCTCGCGGGCCTCGCGCTCACGTTCGGTCTGCATCCGCTCATAAATTGCCTGGCTGTTTTCTTCCGGCAGGTCGGCGCGCTTGATGCGCACGTCGATCACGGCCACGCCGAACTGGGCGGCCTCGCGGTTGATGCGGATACGGATATCCTCCATCAGCCGCTCTCGTTCGCCGGAGATAACGTCGACCAGCGGCACCGTACCGATCAGCTGTCGCATACTGGCGTTCAGCAGGTTCGACAGTCTTGCCCGCGCCACCTCTTCGGTGCCCACCGCCTGGTAGAACTCCAGCGGATTGGTGATGCGGTAGAAGGCAAAGGCGTCGATGACCAGACGTTTCTGGTCCGACGCGATGACCTCCTGCGCCGGATTCTCAAACTCCAGCACCCGCTTGTCATAGATGACGACGTTCTGGATGAACGGGACCTTGAAGTGAAGACCAGGTTCGGTCACCACCTGCTTGGGATCACCGAACTGCAGCACGATGCCCTGTTCGGTCTCCTGAATCGTGAAGAGCGCGCTGGATCCCACGATCAGGACGGCGGCGATCAGAACCGCGCCGATGATAAGGCTCTTTTTCATCACTGGCCTCCCGCGCTGTCGCTGCGCCTGAGCTGATCAAGCGGCAGGTAGGGAACGACACCTTGGGTCCCGACCGCGCCGTCATCGATGATCATCTTGTTCATGCTGCGCAGGATCTCTTCCATGGTCTCCAGATAGATGCGCCGCTGGGTGACGTCCTTGGAGTCCTTGTATTCGTTGTAAACCGAAAGGAAGCGGGCCGCCGTACCTTCGGCGTTGTTGATGATCTCCTGTTTGTAGGCCTCGGCCTCCTGGATCATCTTCTGCGCCTCGCCTCGGGCGACCGGAACGATCGAGTTCTGATAGGCCTGGGCCTCGTTGATGAAACGCTCCTGGTCGGCGCGCGCCGCCTGGACGTCCCGGAAGGCGTCAATCACCGCGCCCGGCGGATCGACCTTCTGCAGTTCAACCTGTCGGATTTCAACGCCGGCGCCGTACTCATCAAGGATGTTCTGGATCAGGGCCAGCGTCTCCTGCTCGACCCGTCCACGCCCCTCGGCCAGGGCGGATGCCAGCGCCGTCTGGCCGATGACCTGACGCATGGCACTTTCGGCCACGTCCTTCACGATGGTGCGGGGGTCGCGCACGTTGAACAGGTACTGGCCGGCATCGTTGATGCGCCAGAAGACGGAGAACTGCACGTCGATGATGTTCTCGTCGCCGGTCAGCATCAGGCTTTCGTCCGGCTGATCGCGGTTGGTGTCGCCCCGGAAACCGACCTCGGTGCGCTCGATACGGGTCACTTTCGGCGTGTAGACCTCACCGATGGGCGTCGGCCAGTTGTAGTTCAGACCGGGCTGCGTGGTCGCTTCCCACTTGCCGAACACCAGCTCGACACCCTGCTCGTCGGGCAAGACGCGGTAGAAACCGGAGAGCAGCCAGACAACGACCAGAACCGCGACAATCAACAGAATGCCGCGCCCGCCGCCGAAGCCGCCGGGCAGCAGGCCCTTGCCTTTGTCTTGGACCTTGCGGATCAGGTCCTCGAGATCGGGCGGTTGGCCACCGCCGCCGCCGCCACCGCGGCTGGGCCCGCGGCCCCATGGTCCTCCACCGTTGTCGCCGCCGGGGCCTTGCCAGCCCCCGCCACCACCTTGATTATTCCACGGCATGCGTTCTGCCTCTCCCGGTCCCTGTCCACGCACGGACAATTAGTTAAGGGCTTAAGTGTGGGTTGTTGCGCTGAGATCAAGCGTTATATGACAGATGCGCAGCCAGCCGCAAACGTAGCCGTGCTGCGATTGCCCATGATTTTCGACTTTCTTCAGAGGACTTAGACATGGCTCGGGTCACCGAAGACGAGGTGAGGAGCGCCCTTAGCGCGGTCATTGACCAGGATACGGGCCAAAATCTCATCGATTCCAACATGATAAGCGGGCTTGTCGTGAAAGACGGCAATGTCGGCTTTGCCATCGAAGTCGACCCGAAAGCGGGCGCGGCCAAGGAACCGCTGCGCCAGGCCGCCGAAGCGGCCGTGAACGCGCTTTCCGGGGTCCTCTCCGTCACCGCCGTCTTGACCGCCCACCAGGCGGCCGGCAACACGGCCCAGGCGCCGCAATCGGCACCGAAACCGGCCGGCCGGGAACAGGCGTCATCGCCCGACATACCCGGTGTCGGCACGATCATCGCGGTCGCCAGCGGCAAGGGCGGCGTCGGCAAATCGACCACGGCGGCCAATCTGGCGCTGGCGCTGGCCGCCCTGGGCCAGCGGGTCGCCTTGCTGGACGCCGATATCTACGGCCCCTCGGTGCCCCGCCTGCTGGCGTTGAAGGGCAAACCGGAAACCGACGGCAACCAGCTGTGGCCCAAGGAGCAGTACGGCATCAAGTGCATGTCAATCGGCCTCTTGATCGAAGAAGACACGCCCATGGTCTGGCGCGGGCCGATGGTGCAGTCGGCCCTGGAGCAGATGCTGCGCCAGGTCGCCTGGGGCGAGATCGACGTCATGGTCATCGACATGCCGCCGGGCACCGGCGATGCCCAGTTGACCTTGACCCAGCGCGCGCCGCTGGCCGGCGCGGTGATCGTGTCGACACCCCAGGACCTGTCGCTGATCGACGCCCGCAAGGGGCTCAACATGTTCAAGAAGGTCGACGTGCCGATCCTCGGTATCGTCGAAAACATGAGCTATTTCGTGTGTGGGAACTGCGGCCACCGCACCGACGTCTTCTCCCATGGTGGCGCCCGAAACGAGGCGGAGAAGCTGGGCGTGCCGTTCCTGGGCGACATTCCGCTCGATATCGCGATCCGCGAAAGCTCCGATGACGGCAAACCGATCGTCGTCGCCGAGCCGGATGGCGTTCATGCCAAGGCCTATCAGGCGATCGCCCAATCGGTCCTCGATCAGCTCGCCGGCAGCACCCGTCAGGCGCCACGCATTGTCATGCAGTGATCGTCAGGCCCTTAAGGCCGTCAGTTAAGCCTGTGCGTCCAGTTGATCGACGTCTTCGTGTTGATCTCGTGGAATGCGGTACTGCAGATATCGGCCTCACCGGAGATCTGGAAGTTGCTGGGCACCGGCTCGACACAAAGCATGGTCGACCCGACCCACGCGGTAAAGTAACCCTCCGCGTCCAGATCGCTCTCGGCATAGACGTAGTACCACTGCCACTGCAGCGGACCGTCGAAGACGACGATGCAGCTGTTGGCGTCGACCGTGTACCAGCCCTGTGTCACATAGGCTGTGTTGTCCCAGAAACCCACGGCCGCGTGAGCGCGCATATCGGTGTCGTTGCAGACATTGAACTCGGCGGCCGCCGGGCAGGCGATCACGCACAGCAGCAGGGCCACAACCGCGGATGTTGCCCGTAACCAAGCCATGACTCTCTGTCTCCGTTTGCCGCGCTTCGACACGCCATCAGTTCGGCCCGATGTGACCTCCGTTGACCGGACGCGTCAATCCGCCAGACGGATTACCCCAGTCTGGCGATATCTAAAACATTGATCCGGAAAACACTTTTCGACCGCCGACCGGCCCTCGCCGAAGAACGCGACGCAGCTCGAAGCGACCAAGAATCCAACGTCCGCCAACCGGGACAGACTGAAACAGACGCCCGAACACTACTCCAGTCGAAACGTCATGTTCTCCGATTCACCGGCCTCAATCTCGAAGAACAACGTGTCGCAGCCAGCGCGGCCGGTGATTTCGAAGGGGTTTGGCCGATGGATACACAGCGCAAAGTCGCCGGACCACACTTCGAAGTTGCCGTACTCGTCCTCTGGCGAGATCGCGTAGACATAGTAGACAGGCCACTTCAAGGGACCGGGGTAGATAACCAGACACCCGCTTGAGGGGATCTCCCACCAGCCGCGCGTCAAGTAGGTCTCGTTGTTGTAGTAGCCGACGGACACATGCGCGACCTTGGTGCTGTCGTTGCAGACCTGGAAGTCAGCCGCAGCCGGCATCGCCGCCGCCGTCCAGAGCAAAACAGCTGCAAAAAGGATACTGCGACGAGGCCACGTCATCTTTGTCTCCGACCTACACCCCTTTTCGATGCGGTCAGATGTCGCCGCCGACACCTGACCGCAGGACGAAAGCAGGCATCATATCGCCTGGCCTGCCAGACGGTCGAGGGTCTCGCGATTGATACCCACGCCCTCGGCGGCGGCAGCCAGATCATCCCAGGCGGCCTCGGCGATCGGAATGCCTCTTGCCGCCCGCTCCGCACGGTTCCGCCGTTCCGGCTCGCCGGCCAGGAGAACGCCTTCGGTTCCAGGCGCCGGTGCCGCCGAACGCGCCCATTCATAGAGCGCATCGATCTCGCCCGTCATCGTCTGCCAGCTACCAAGTGCCGCCGGGTCGATCAGGATCGACAGCATGCCGTTGACGGTCGTTTCCTGGGTGTGGCGCTCGGGATGGGTCGTGCCGCCGGTCAAGGCGCCGCCCAAGAGGTCGCAAAGAAGACCCAATCCGAAGCCCTTGTGGTCGCCGAGCGGCAGCAGAGCCCCGCCGGTGGCGTCCGGGATCATGGTGGCGGGATCGGTGGTCGGCCGGCCCTGCCGGTCAATCATCATGCCTTCGGACAACGCCTCGTTCTTGTCGTAGGCGACACCGACCTTGCCGAAGGCGATCCGGCTGGTCGCGAAATCCAGGACAAAAGGCGGATGGCGATCGGTCGCCGGTACCGCCGCGCAGAACGGATTGGTCCCCAGGCGCGCCTCCAGTCCGCCATGGGGCGCGACCAACGGCGGGTGCCCATGGGCGTTGACGAAGTGGATCGAAACGAGATCGTTTTCCAGGCAGCGTTCGGCCCAGCTTCCGATCCGGCCGAGGTGATGGCTGTTGCGAATTGCGACGATCTGGGCCCCACTCGAGCCCACGCGCGCCATGGCTTCATCCATGGCGAAAGCGCCGATCACCGCGCCAAACCCCATGCCGCCGTCGATCACCAGTATCGATCCGCTGTCGGAAACGACACGGCCCCTTTGATCGGGGTTAAGGCGGCCGGTCTTGACGCAGTCGAGGTAGTACGCGGCCATCTGAATGCCGTGGCTGTCGTGGCCCGTCAAATTGGCGTTGACCAGCAGATCGGCGACGGCGCGAGCGATGTCATCCTCGACGCCGGCGGCAGCGAACACAGCGGCCGTCGCACGACGCAATCCGCCGTGGTCGAAGGTCAGCACATTAGAGCTCCAGCACCTGGGCGAGCTCGTTCCAGACCCGTTTGCTGAGGCCGCTGGATTCCTGGTCGACCTTCTCGCCGCGCAACAGCCTCTTCACCACGTCGATCTGACCGGCCGTCAGTGCCGCGCCGTTCAAGCGGTTCTCGACGAACGCGTCATAGGCCAGCGGCACCCAGCGCTTGACGGTGTCCAGCATGGCTTCGGCGAAGACGCGGATCTCGTATTGGGCGTGGGGGTCGGCGCGCAGCGCCAGGAAGTGAAAGAGATTGTGCAGATCGACCTTCCAGTACCACTGGGTATAGACGTTGAGCGGCAGGTTCATGCGCGCGAGTTCGCGGGCCAGACCCTGTCGGTCCGGGTCCGCATCGTCGCCTTCGTTCAGCATCGTCTCGTAGTGGTCGTAGGCCTGGGCGGCATCTTTTTTCAGCGTATCCAGCACCCACGCCGCCTCGTCGCCTTCCAGCACGTCACCGCGCCCCTGCCGGTTGCTTTCCGACTGTGCCGCCAGATGCTCGGGCGCCGGGATGTAGAACTCCCGGTCCAGGATCGAATAACGCGCGGAATACTCGTTCACGTTCGCCGTGCGGTGACGAATCCACTGGCGCGCGACAAACACCGGCAGCTTAACGTGATACTTGATCTCGCACATCTCGAACGGCGTCGAGTGGCGATGGCGCATCAGATAGCCGATCAGCCCGGCATCGTTGCGCACCGACTTGGTGCCGCGCCCGTAAGACACCCGGGCGGCCTGCACGATGGCCGCGTCGTCGCCCATATAGTCGACAACCCGCACGAAACCGTGATCCAGCACGCCGATCGGCTGATAGAGGATCTCCTCGAGCTCGGGCGCGACGGCGCGGCGGGTCGGCTGATTCTGGGCGCGCTGGGCATCAATCTCGGCTTCCTGGTCGGGCGTCAGGTCCATCGCGTATCGTCACCTTCATGAGCGTCTAGAGCGGATCGCGACATATCAGAGCCACCAAGCGGCTCTGATAAGTCGCGTGAATCCGCTCTCGATCCAATAGTTAGAGCAGATTCACGTATTCTATCTGGATCGCAAGCGATTCAGATAGAATACGTGAATCTGCTCTAGGGGGCGGATTCGCGAACTTACGTCACCCATCGGCGGCGGCCAAGCGGCTCGGTTGGCACCGGACGGCCAAACCCCTATATTCTGTGGTGTTCGGTTCGCCGGACTATGGCGATAAACGCTGGCCGGAATAAGCGTAGCGGACGCGGGGGCAGTACCCGCCGCCTCCACCATCTATGGGGGCGAACCAGGTTCGACGCGCGTGGTAAAGGGCCTTGCTTTCGCCCGGCATGATACCACCGTTATCGGGTCATTTTGACAAACGCCAACGATAATGAGGCGTTCGCTGTTGCTGCTTAAGCAATAAGCGCGGTTCGGAGGGCACCGGGCAACAGAAGCCCTCCACTTTGCCATGGGCATCCGGCTGGGACGCGACAACCAATGACCGACGAGCACCTTGATTACGAACGCATGGTCGACGACGCCCTAAGAAGCGTCATGGTCCGCTCACTGCACCATGTTGCGGCGCACGGCCTGTCGGGCGATCACCATTTCTATGTCACGTTCCGCACGGATCACCCGCAGGCGGTGGTCGGCGACGAGCTGAAGTCGAAATATCCCGAAGAGATCACCATCGTCCTGCAGCACCAGTTCTGGGACCTGGATATCGGCGAGGACGGTTTTTCGGTCACTCTCAGCTTCAATCAGTCGCCCCAGACGCTGACCGTGCCGTTCGGTGCGGTCACCGCCTTCGTCGACCCCAGCGTCAAGTTCGGCCTGCAGTTCAAACCCTCCATGGAGGGCGGCGACCAGCCCGTCGCCATGCCGGTCGCGGTCGCCAAGGACGAGCCGATCGAGTCGAACGCGCCGGAACAGGACGACGAATCCGGCAAGGTCGTGGCGCTGGACGAGTTCCGTAAGAAGTAGGCGACAACGACGGCGTCGCTAAACGCCATCGCATTCGGCGACGTTGTCAGACGTGACGCCGACGAAGAGGACATCACGGCAGAACTGAGGTTCGCGCTTGATGTTTTGAAGCCGCATGCTTCGCCAGACCTCGCTGATCGCAAAGAAGCTGAGTACATGCTCTGGGCACACGATCAAGGTTTGGCGTTGTTGCACTGACGGGCTCTCTCGTCATCTACTTGGCGGACAAAAGGATGATGCACTAGCATTCCAGCTGGACCAGTCAGTGGGGCGGGTCAGGAGGCCATTCTATGGCTGAGCATCCTTCGAAGCCGCGGCGTGCGCAGACAGCTGCAATGTCGTTGTTAGCGATACTGGCGTTTTTGATTGTAGTTTGGTTGGCATGGAACGGTTTCAGGATCATGCACCAAGTTGATACCAGTGCACGGGAAACGGAAGAGGGGTTGGATGAACTTTGGCTTCGTGTTGAGAAAAGAGAAGCACTGTTCAGCGAAAATCCCGATGTGCGCCACCAGGCGCAGCTCGACTTTGAGCAGGCGGCGGCGTCCGGCGATTTATCCGCTCAAGATGACCTAATAATGTATTGGTTGAAACAAGACGAGCGGCGCTACGACAAAGTGATCCAATGGACCCTTATCAGTTTGTCTTGTGTTTCCGGGGCTGAAAAAACAGGTCGCTCGACGCCGGGCCTTGGCTACGAGGTTGCGGCCATGGGTGCGGCCAGAAAGCTGAGAGTTGCTTCTGTCGAAGAAAACGAGGCCGGCGTTCAACTAGCGAGATTGTGGTTTGAGCAGCACGCCGAAAACGCGTCACTGGAGTTTTGTGATCAGGATCAGATAGATCTCTACGAATCGCTCTTGGATAAATGAAGACGACTATTGGGGGCGATCCGCCCCCGTTGAATTGGTCCGCCGTGTGTTTTGGTGAACGGAGGATCAGCCGTGGCAACCTAACATCACAAACCGGAAGAGATCCTCGCGAAGCTATGAAAGATGACGTGCTTGTGGCGCGGGGCTTGGCCCTAAAGGCCGATCGCGCTTAGATCCAGCGATCCGCCGGCGACCGGCGGACACCAGAAGTAGCCGCCGGATATCGGCCGGGTGAAACGGAACAGGCCGTCGACGACGTTGTCGTCCAGGCCGGTCATGCGCCGCATCTGGACCTCGAACGCATCCAGCGACTTGCCGAACGCGACGAACATCAGCCCCTCGCCGGAGGCATCGGCCCAGGGCATGGAGCGCCTGAGGATGACAGAGCGCGGCTCGAACTGGCCGGCGGCCGTGCGTTTGACGTGGGCGCAAACGGGCGCGTCGTCCAACTCTTCGTTGTCGCTCAAGCGCCGGCCGATGATGTTGTTGTCCTTGTCGTCCTGGTCGATGCTATCGAAGTGGTCGAAGTCGTGGGCCCACTGCTGGACGGCGACGAAGCTGGAGCCGTCCATGCCGGCGCCGCGCCCGGCAACCAGGGCGGCGTCGACGGCCTCGTCACCGACCGGGTTCTCGGTGCCGTCTTCATAACCCGTCAGGTCCTGGCCCCGGCCGTACTTGAACCCGTCGATCATCTGGTCCAGCCGGAAGCTCCCAGCCAACTGGTCGATGACCGCGCGCCCGTGATGAAAAATCTCACCGCGGTCGCCGCCACGAACCCAGATCCAGAGATCAGCCTGGGTCGACGGCACCTCGCAGCCCGGTCCGCTCAACGCCGGAAATGGCCTCAGCCCGTCTATCGCCTGCCCCAGTCCCAGCACCAGCCCGGGGCCCAGGCCCAAGACAACCTCACCACCGCCGGCAAGCGCCTTCAGGCCGGTCAGGCTCTGGGCGGTCCCGGCCTCCGGCAGGGCGCTGAACTCCAGATAACGCGAAAGACCGGGAACCGGGTCCATGATGCCGGACTGGTGCGAGCTCATGCCTTGCCTCCTTTGCTGCCGCCCCCTTCTGAGGCTACCTGCGGCATGTTGCAACCTTGCAGTTTCGCCCTGCCGGGCGCACCAAGCGGCCAAACATCCCACTGTGGGACAGACGATCATGGCGTGCTGTAGTATGAGGTGCTGCCGGACCGCCCTGCCGACCGGCTAGCCTTTATCCGCCAAGACAAAGAGACACCATGGCCGAGACCACCGAGACGCGTACCGAAACTGATTCCCTGGGCGAAATGGCGGTTCCCGCCGACCGGTACTGGGGCGCTCAGACCCAGCGCTCGCTGCAGAACTTCCGGATCAGCGACGATCATATGCCGGCGCCGCTGATCCACGCCTATGGCATCGTCAAGAAGGCGGCAGCCCAGGTAAACGAACAAAACGGCAAGCTGGACCCCGCGCTGTCGGCGGCCATCCAAAAGGCGGCCGATGAGGTGATCGACGGCACGCTGACCGACCATTTCCCGCTGGTCGTCTGGCAGACCGGGTCGGGCACCCAGACCAACATGAACACCAACGAGGTGATCTCCAACCGGGCGATCGAGATCCTGGAGGGCGAGGTCGGCTCGAAATCGCCGGTGCATCCCAACGACCACGTCAACATGAGCCAGTCGTCGAACGACAGCTTCCCGACCGCCATGCACGTGGCGACGGCGGTCGAGATCAACCGCTCGCTGCTGCCGGCCCTGGAGCACCTGCATCAGGCACTGGCCGACAAGGCCGCGGCCTTTGACGACATCATCAAGATCGGCCGCACCCATCTGCAGGACGCGACGCCGTTGACGCTTGGCCAGGAGTTCTCCGGCTACGCGCGCCAGATTGAACTGGGTATCGCGCGCATCAAGACGAGCCTGCCGCATGTCTATGCGCTCGCCATGGGCGGGACGGCCGTCGGCACCGGGCTCAACACGCCGGCCGGCTTCGACGTGGAGTTCGCCGCCAAGGTCGCCGAACTGACCGGCCTGCCGTTCACCACCGCGCCGAACAAGTTCGAAGCGCTGGCGGCTCACGACGCCATGGTCGAGGTGTCCGGCGCGCTCAACGTGCTCGCCGTATCATGCAACAAGATCGCCAGCGACATCCGGATGCTGGGTTCCGGCCCGCGCTGCGGCATTGGCGAACTCGCGTTGCCGGCGAACGAGCCGGGATCGTCGATCATGCCGGGCAAGGTCAATCCGACCCAGTCGGAAGCCATGACCATGGTGTGCGCACAGGTCATGGGCAACCACGTGGCCGTTACCTTCGGCGGGGCGCAGGGCCACTTCGAGCTCAACGTCTTCAAGCCGCTCATCATCTCCAACGTGCTGCATTCGATCCGCCTGCTGGCCGACGCATCGATGAGTTTCGCCGATAACTGCGTCGTCGGGATCGAACCCAACCGTGAGCGCATCGCCAAGTTGCGCGATGAATCGTTGATGCTGGTCACCGCGCTCAACCCGCATATCGGCTATGACAAGGCCGCCAAGGTGGCCAAGAAGGCCCATGCCGACGGATCGACGCTGAAGGCCGCGGCCGTCGCCCTTGGCTACCTGACCGCAGAGGAGTTTGACCAGTGGGTGCGTCCCGAAAACATGGTCCGACCCGCCTCGTGAAACATCGCCTCAACGCCGCGTTGCTCGCCGTCCTGGTGGCCGCGGGCCTCACCGTCTCGGCGCCCGCCGGCGCGTTCAGCATGGACGAAGGGTGGTACGCCTATGATGCCGGCGACTTCGCGCGCGCATTCCAGGTGTGGTCGGCGCTTGCCGAAAAGGGCGACGCCGAGGCGCAATACCTCGTCGGCTACCTTTATGACGACGGTCTGGGCGTCGAGCACAACCTTGCGGAGGCCGCGCGCTGGTACCGCATGGCGGCGGAGCAGCAGCATATCTACGCCCAGTTCAATCTGGCGATCATGTACAGCGACGGCATCGGCCTGCCCCGCGACCCGGTCGAGGCCTATCGCTGGTTCATGCTGGCGGCCGATACCCCGGATCCAATAGACCGGCGCGATGCCCTGGCGGCCGCCGATGATGTCGCGATGGGTATGACGAAGACGGAACTGGAGCAGGCCGAGCGTCTGATTGGCGCCTGGCGTGCCTCCAAAGGCCTGGCCGAGAGCGAAGACGAGCTCTACGCGCCCGGTGCCGGCGAGCCGTGGGGCGACGGCACTGGCTTTGCCGTCACGGGCGACGGTCACGTTCTAACCAACCATCACGTCATCGAAGGCTGCCTGCGCCTGGAGGCGCTGGTCGGCAAGGAACGGATCCGCTCAGTCGACGTGCTGGCGGTCGACCCCTTCGCCGACTTGGCGCTCGTCAAACTGGAAAAGACGTTCGATGCCACCGCCTCGTTTCGCGATGGTCCCACCCTGCGGCTCGGCGAACCGGTGATGGTCGCGGGATTTCCCATGCGCCACGTGGTATCGACCAGCTTTACGGTCACCACCGGCATCATCAGCGCCATGGTAGGCATCGATGATTATGCAGGCGAGCTGCAGATCAGCGCGCCGGTCCAGCCCGGCAACAGCGGCGGTCCCTTGTTGGACCGCGCCGGCAACGTCATCGGTGTCGTCTCGGCACAGCTTGACGAATGGTACGCGGTCGACGCGGTCGATGCCCTGCCCCAGAACATCAACTTCGCGATCAACGGCCAGGTCGTGCAGAAGTTCCTCGACAAACACGAGGTCAGCTTCGTTCGACGAGCCAGCGAAGAAACGCTGGCGACCGACACGATCGCCGATGCCGCAGAAGACTTCACACTGGTGATCGAGTGTTACGACACACCGTGACGATGCATGAACCACCCGTGCCACGGCGTTTGTGCGGTTCCTGATGGCTGATCTGTCGGCACCCGGCGACAAGGAGCGGTTGAGCGCGGCGCGCCTCAGGCTGCGTTGGCCAAGCGGCCTGACCTGGGCGGTGCTGCTGATCTCTATCGCGGTCGCGCTTCCCATCGCCGCTGTGGTCGTCAACATCTTCGCTGGGCGCGAAGATGTTGACGACCACAGCGGCGATGGGAAGCGCGACCGC
>JANQGO010000065.1 GCA_028277285.1 Alphaproteobacteria bacterium
CGCTGGCGCGCGTCGGCGCTGGCGGCTTCTTCGGCGAGCTTTCGGCGATCGACGGCCAGCCCCGGTCGGCCAGCGTGGTGGCGATCGACAATTGCCTCCTGGCCTCGCTGTCGCCACGGCTGTTCATCGATCTGCTGCGGGACAATCCCGAGCTGGCACTGGTGGTCATGAACAAGCTCGCCGCCATCGTCCGCTCCTGCGACGAACGGATCATGGACCTGTCGACGCTGGGCGCGGTGCAGCGGGTCTATGTCGAGCTCCTGCGGCTGGCCGAGGAGACGGGGCCCGAGAACGGCGAATGGGCGATCCGCAACGTGCCGACGCACAAGGTCATCGCCAGCCGCGCCAGCACCACGCGCGAAACCGTGGCGCGCTCCATGAGCCAGCTCGCCAGCGGCGGCATCGTCGACCGCAAAGGATCGACGCTCATTATCCGTGGCCGTGATCGCCTGGAGAAGCTCGCCGGCGTGCTCGATGTCGAGTTCGACGGCACGCTGACCCGATGACGGGCCGGTCGAAAACGGACCTGTCAGCCGTTGCTGGAAAGGCCGCTTTCGACGTTCTGATAGAGGCCCAGCACGTCGCCACCGAGCAGGAACACCGTCGTGACGACGGCCATCGCGATGCCGGCGGCGATCAGCGCGTATTCGATCGCCGTCGCGCCGCCACGGCACTTGCGAACCGCGCCCAGTCCGGGGGCAAGCCGGTACCACATGTGAGCCTCCTTTCCAGTCGCGCAGGGCAGCCCATGGCGACCGTTCCGGAACCATTGAATGTGTGATCTTGGTCCTCAGACTGACAGAAAACCCTTTACCGAATCCTTAACCGGCGCCGCCGGGCCACGCCTGTGATACATTGTGGTTGTCGATTCATGAACATCGACGGCGGCCGGCCCTTCCCGATGAACAACATGTCGCGTCTGATCATTCCCGCCGCCCTTGGCGTCCTGCTGGCCGCCTGCCAGACCGAGCGGCCGACCTGGTTTCAGGAACGCTGCGAGCGCGCCGGCTTCGTCAAGGGCACGCAGGCCTATGACGAGTGCGTGGCCCGCGATCTCGAATGGCTCCGCCAACAGGACGAGCGCCGCAACCAACCGGCCGGGCCCTGAAGTCCGACTCGAACCGGACCAAAAGGTCGCCTTCGCCACAAAGACGCAAAGACGCAAAGAACTGATCTGTTTGTCGGCGCTCCTGCCACCGACATCTTGGTTCTTCGCGTCTTTGCGTCTTTGTGGTGGACGATTTTCTGTGATTTCACCACCGTGCCGGCGGCCATGCTCTTGGTACCTTGGCGTCTTGGCGGTGACATCCGCGGCCGGGCCGCATTACCAGGCCGCCCCCCGTTGTCAGGAACGGCCAGCGCGATCGGGCGCGTGCGCGTTGACGGCCTCGACCAACGCGCGCAGCGGCCGGCCGGGACGGCTGCCCATGTCCGTCAGGCAGGCGACGGTGTTCAGGAGATAGCCGCGCGCGCTGCCCTTGCGGCCCTCGCCTAGCGCGATCAGGCGCGCCGTCTCGCCCAGCGGCAGCTTGCCGACGGCGCGTTCGTGCGTTGCATCGAACACATAGGTCACCGCGCCGACCGCCGTCCGCCGCCGGCCGTCGTGAAGCTGCACCCTCGCCACCACCCGCCGATAGGCGTTCTCGCGCCGGTCGAGATAG
>JANQGO010000160.1 GCA_028277285.1 Alphaproteobacteria bacterium
CCCAGGTCGTGCCGCTGCCCCATGACACGGCGATCCCGCTGGTCGCCGACTATAACGCCGCGCTCGCCGCGCTCGACCCCCAGCTCGAGCCGGGCTTTGTCTCGCTGGAAGGCTACATCGCCGGACGCCTGGTGATCGCCGCGCTGGAAGCGGCCGGTCCCGATGTCACGCGCCAGAACCTTTTGACGTCGATACGCGACCTCGGGACCTTCGAACTGGGCGGCCTGGTCATGGAGTTCGGGCCAGGCGACAACCAGGGCATGGACACCGTCTTCTTCACGGTGCTTGACGACAACGGCACGTTTAACGCCGTCGCCGATACCGATGAGTGACAGCCCGACCGGCGCGACACCTGGAACCACGGCGAACGGCTCGCGGGTCTTCGGCATTCGGGTCAAGCTGTTCCTGGCGTTCTTTGCGCTCGCCGGCCTGACGGTCATCGCCTGCGCCGTCGCCTGGTATGCCTTCGTCACCATCGACCGGTCGGTCACGCGGGTGACCGATGACAGCGTGCCCGGCATGGTGGCGGCCCTTGCCCTGGCGAAGTCGGCCAGCGAAATCGCCGCCGCGGCGCCCTCGATCTTGGCGGCGGAGGACCACGACGAATTGGCCGCCCAGGAAACCGCCGTCGAACAGAACATCGACCGTTTTGTCCACCAGTCGACCATGCTCGACGAACACATCGCCGATGCCGAGCAGCGGCTGCGCTTCGACAATCTGACCGCCGATCTCGTGGTCGCGTTGGCGACACTGCGTCAGGCGGTCGATCAGCGGCTGGATCTGGAACAGCGTCTCGAAACGTCGACCGCCGCCATGCTTGCCACCCACGACGACTTTCTGCAGACCCTGGAACCGCTCGTCGACGACGCCGTCTATGCGCTTGTCGTCTCCGGCGAAGCGGTGATGGCCGAGAACTCGTCGGCCATCACCGGTCTGGTCGACGACGGCGTCAGCCGCATCGACCGGCTGCTGACCATTAACGCGACCGCCAACCTCGCCGCCGGTCTGATGGCCGAGGCCATCAATGTCGACGATCCCGTGCTGCTGCAGCCGCTGGAGGAACGTTTCGTCTCCGCGGCGCTCACCATCGAACGCAATCTCGACGCGCTTCGCGACGATGCATCGACCCGCCAGTTGCGCCTGGCGGTCTCGGCGATGCTCGAGCCCGGCCTCGGCGACGACACCATCTTCATGGCCGCCAATACCTATTCCCTCTCCAGCGCCGGCCTGCAACGCAGTCATGACGAATTGCTGCTGATCCTGACACCGATGATCGACGATGCCGCCTTCGATCTCGTGTTGAGCGCCGAAGCGGTGACCGCGGGAAGCCAGCGTTCGATCACCGGCCTGATCGAAGGCGGCGTCAACACGCTCACCGTGCTCCTCACCTTGCGTGCGGAGGGCAATCTGGCGGCAAGCCTGTTGAGCGAGGCCGCGGCCGCGCCGTCGGCCAGCCTGCTGCGCCCCCTCAACGAACGCTTCACCGCCGCCCAGGCGAGCGTGACCGACCTTGTCGAGGCGGTGCCGGACGGCATCGCGGTGGACGGGCTCAGCGACGTCTCCCAACAGCTTCTGAGCTTCGGCACCGGCCAGGGCTCGATCTTCGCGCTGCGCCGCGACGAGCTGGCGCGCATCGATGCGGGCTTCGAGGCGCTGGATACCAGCCGTTCGCTGTCGCTCGCCCTGGGGGATCAGATCGCCGGGCTTGTCGCCGCCGCGCAAGCCGAGAGCGATGACGCGGCGTTTTCGTCCGGCCAGGCCATCGACAGAAGCCAACTCGCCATGCTGGTCATCATCATCGTCAGCGTCGCCGGTGCTGCGCTCGTCATGTACCGCTACGTCAATCCGCGCGTCATCCGGCCGGTGGAGGACATCACCTCGGCCATGACCGATCTGGCCGGCGGCGACACCAGCGTCGACATTTCCGGGCGCGATCGCGACGACGAACTTGGCCGGATGGCCCAGGCCCTCGGCGTCTTCCGCGACACCGCCATCGCCGTTCAGAAAGCCAATCTGCGCGAGATCGAGACGGCGCGCCGCCGCCTTGCCGACGCGATTGAGAGCATCTCCGAAGGTTTTACCCTCTATGACGACGAGGACTGCCTGGTTGTCTCCAACCAGCAGTATCAGCAGCTGCTCTACCCCGGCATGACCGAACGGTTCGAACCCGGCATGTCGTTCGAGGCGATTCTGCGCCGCGCCATCAGCCAAGGCTTCGTCAGAGATGCCGAGGGGCGCGAAGAAGCGTGGATCGCCGAACGCCTGGCGCGCCACAGGAACCCCGGCCCGCCCCATGTGCAGCAGCGCCGCGACGGCCGCTACATCATGGTGAGCGAACGGCGCACGGAAGAAGGCGGCACGGTCGCGGTCTATTCCGACATCACCGAACTGAAGGAACGCGAGACCCAGCTTGCCCAGAAGTCGAGCGAACTGGAGCAGCTCGCCGGCCAGCTCGCCAAGTACCTGTCGCCCCAGGTCTACGAATCCATCTTCAGCGGGCGCCAGGAGGTCAAGGTCGCGAGCCAGCGCAAGAAACTCACCGTCTTCTTTTCCGATATCGCCGACTTCACCGAAACCACCGAGAAGCTCGAGTCCGAAGACCTGACGGTGCTGCTGAACGAATATCTGACCGAGATGTCCCGCATCGCGCTCAACCACGGCGCGACCATCGACAAGTATGTCGGCGACGCCATCGTCATCTTCTTCGGCGATCCCGAAACGCGCGGCGTTCGCGAAGACGCGCTCGCCTGCGTCGAAATGGCGATCGAGATGCGCCAGCGCATGACCGAATTGCAGGCGCACTGGCGCTCATCCGGTGTCGAGAAGCCGCTGACATGCCGCATCGGCATCAACACCGGCTACTGCACCGTCGGCAATTTCGGCAGCGAGGCACGCATGGACTACACCATCATCGGCGCCGGCGTGAACCTGGCGTCGCGGCTGGAGTCCGCCGCCGCCCCCGGCGAGATCGTCGTCTCCTACGAGACCCATGCCTGGATCAAGGACCGCATTCACTGCGAGGCGCGCGACCCGATAAGGGTCAAGGGCGTCAGCGGCCCGGTCGCGACCTACCGCGTGGTCGACATGATCGATCGTTTGGAAGAAGTCGGCGGCGTCGTGCGCGAAGAACAGCCCAACCTGCGCCTCGACATGAACGTCACCGCAATGTCGGAGGCCGAACGGACCGCCGCCGAAGACGCTCTCCGCCAGGCGCTGGCCCACCTTGACGGCGGTGACGACGGCAAACCTGACGACAGCTAGACACGCCCAACAACAAAGTCCTCGCGTCCCGGACCTGATCCGGGACCCATGAACACAAGACCAGGCACGTGCGCACAACCTTTGCCACCCGCCACCTCCCGTGTTCATGGACCCCGGCTCGAGGCCGGGGTGCGTCTGTGTTTTTCTTGGGATTGTTCGCGAACCCTGCGCCATACTTGACGCTTGCGCGACCACTAGTGGCTCGACCACGCCTCTATGTACGCCGTCTACATCCTTGTAAACCGCAAACATGGAACCCTCTATGTCGGCGTCACCAGCAATCTCAGCCAACGCATCTGGCAGCACCGTTCGAAAGCTGTCCCCGGCTTCACGCGCAGCCACGGCGTTCAAAGACTCGTCTACTTCGAGACAACTGACTCACTGCTTGCCGCACGAGACCGCGAACACCGCCTCAAACGCTGGCGCCGCGACTGGAAGCTAGCCCTGATCGAACGGGACAATCCGAACTGGGACGATCTCTATCCGACACTGGAACCATAGGTTTCCAGTCGCGTGCAGCTTCCCCCTCAACAACCCACCTCGCGTCCCGGACTTGATCCGGGACCCATGAACACAAGACCGGGCAAGTGCGCGCAACCTTTGCCACCCGCCACCTCCCGTGTTCATGGACCCCGGCTCAAGGCCGGGGTGCGTCTTGGAGAGAGCGGCCCCATACCCCTACTCGATCACCAGGTCCTCGCACGACAGCACCAGTTCCTCGATCGCCACGTCGTTGGTCGAGGCGCTCAGTTGCGGGCCGTGATAGGTCATCGGGCGGGCGCGCACCAGTTTCCACGTCATGACGATCGTCTGGCGGTCCTCGCTCTTCAGCTTGATGGTGACATTGCGGGCGGCGTCGGGAAGACCGGCGCGAGCCTGATCGATCCATTCGTACAGGCCAAGCGAACCGATGACGCCGCGCTTCAGCGTGATATCGGGCACCTTGGCAAGGCCGCTGATCTTCATCGGCATGTTCGTGGGCGCGTTGCCGGCGCGGTACTCGATAACCTCGACCTCCAGCCCCAACCCTTCGACCTCGGAAAAACCCGCTTCGATGGACGCGGTATCGCCGCCGCCGATATCGACCTCGAAGTTGAAGCGGCTATAGGGCCGCTCACGCAGTACCGCCATGGTTCCTCTCCCTTACAAATCTCCGTGCCGTCTAAAGCCAGACAAAACGCTCATAACAAAGCTCGATTTCCTCGACCGCCAGGCCGTCGCCTTCCATGGTGTCAAAGGCCGGGCCCTGCCACCGGCGTGGCCAGCAGTTGATGAAGGTCCAGTGGTTGACCGGTTTGGCGCCGGCGCCCGGCAACTGGTAGAGGTCGACCTGACGCCGGTCCCAGGTCCCGTCGACGATCCTCTGGCGCCACAGGTAAAGATCCTTCGACCGGCTGACCGCACGCCGCAGCACCAGGCAGTGATAGGTCAGCGCGCCCGGCTTGCCGCCGGCATCGCCTTCACCCACCGCATGTTCGCTGCCCATGGCGGAGACCTGACAGAACCCGATCTCCTGATCGCCGATCACGACCAGGAAATGCCGGTTGCTCAGCGGCTGCGCAAAGACCGTCTCGCCGCCCCCGCCTTCCGGCGGCGTCGTTCGCGGCGCTTCGAACCGCACGATGACATCGCTTGCCGCCTCCAACCTGGTATGGCTGCCGGGCGGATCGGCGGTCGCAATGATGATGGCGTGCCGATAGGCCGCGATATCGGTCAGGAAACGTTGGACAACCCGTTGGTAACGGTCGTGGCTCTCGGCGACCGCGGTTCGGCGGCCGAACAACGCGTCGGCCTCGTCGAAGAACAGGATGCTGTCCGCTGTGGCGGCCGCGTCGAACAGGCGCTTGAGCGCCTTCTCCGTATGCGCGCCGCCTTCCGCCGTGATGACCGCCAGGTCGATCCGTTCCAGACGCTTGCCATGCTGTTTGGCAAGCTGCGTCGCGACGAGCTGACGGTCGCCCGGCGCGCCGCCGGCCAAGAGCACGCGCAAACCCTTGCGCGGACCATAATGGCCGATGACCTTGGCGGCGATGTCACGCAGACGCCGCCGGTCGAAATCGATGGGAACTGTCTCGCGCCGAGAAGGCATCCGGCCCCACAGCCAAGTCCAGCGCTCACACGCATTGGATCATGGCGAATGCTGGAAAGCAACGCGGGGAAGATTACGCGATGTCGTGGCGCGCCTGGATGATCGTCTTGATGTCGCGGCGCAGACCTTGCAGCGCCGACGGATTGATCGGCCTGAGCGAGGCTTCGACGAACCGTTCGAACGGGGTCTTCATGCCGGCCTCGCGGCCGTCCTTGCCCTTCTTGCTGCGCGTCGGCGCCTCGCCGGTCTCCGCGGCGAAGATGTCATAGAGGTCGCCGACGAAATCGCGCCGCGCCTGGGCCGGGTTGCTGCCGCGGCTGGGCAAAAAATCCACCGCGCCATCGGCCGACAACGCCAGAAGATCCAAATCGTCCGGACCGACCATGCGCAATTGCTGTGAGCTCATGGCGTTCAGTCGTCGAAGCTGCTTGGCCAACTTGCTGGCCAACGTCGCGATACGGCTGAACTGCTCCTGGCGCTGCTTTTCGCCGTGGTTCCGGTCGGCGATGATCGTCAGGCAATAAGCCATGGCCGCGTCCGTCAACAGATCGACGGAGCTTTCCGAAAGATAAGGTCTACCGAGCGTGCGTCCGATGCGGGTGAGATCCAGGTCCGTATAAGGCCATGTCTCACTGGTACGCCATAGCGGCAGGTCGGTTTCCTCGTTCATTGGGTCAACAACCCGCCGGTTACGATCTCATGACACATCCTACGCAGATCGCGTTCGCACTGGCTGTGACGGTCGTCGCCAATTAAGGCATTGTTAAACTTGGACATCTTCGGGAACCATGTCACCGGACAACACAAACCACCGGATGACGCGCCCGCCTCCCGCGGCACCCACCGGCACGGTGGACTCATTTAGACTATCGATTTGAAATGGCCGCCGCCACGGCACACAAGTGGTAATTCCAGATTCCCAAACCGCCGGAACGCCTTGCCTTGCAAGGGTTAGCGCGCGGCGTCGCCGGTGCCTGGTGATAAGTCGCGGGCCGGCACCGCACCGTTAACCATTTTGATCGCTTTTGATCGGTGCGGTGGCAGCCATGACATATCGCCCCGGGCGCTCTCCTCAATGCGTCCGCCCACGACCAACGCCCTTCCCTAAGCCTCCCGCCCCTGGAAACCGGACGCCTCGGTCAAGTCCGAAGTGTTAACAGACGCCCCACTGGGTCCTCCCGGCCGGGTGGGTGTTTCTTCTGTTTCGTCGGCTTGGCGTGCTAGCGTTGCGGCAGAACACTGGGGGAACCGCCATGACTGACCGCGAGCAGCGCGTTCACTCCTTGCGCATCATCGACGAGTACACCTGGATGCTGCTGCGCCAGCTCGACATCGCCGTGCGCAAGCGGCTTGGCGAACCGGGCGTCGCCGCGCTGGCCGACGGGTTGCGCCGCTACGGACGGTATCGCGGCGAGAGCCTGCGCGAGCATCCCCGGACATGCGCCGAGGGACGCGACGCCCTGTCGCTGCTGCGCTGTTGGGACGTGGCGGACCTGGCGCTTGCCAGCACCGGCGAAATCCTGGATGTCACGGGCGATGCATCCAGCGCTACCTTGAACCTGGCACGCGTACCCGGCAGCGGCTACTTCGCCCAGCACAACGACGCGAAAATCCTGGCGACCTACTGGACGCAGACCTTGGCGGGATTGGCCGAAGGTTACGACAGCGCCCTGGCGGTCGATTGCCCGTCCCTGCCCGACGACCCCCAGGCACCATGGTCGATGACGTTCGTTTTCTCCGGCGACACGGCGTCGTCTTCGGCCAGCTTGCCCGGCGACGGCTTCGCCGATCCGGCCGATGCCATCACGTTGTCGCGCCGCACGACCGGCGTGTTCGGTGCGCTGCCCATGTATGTCGCACGCGCGCTTGCCGAACGGTTTGACGCCACGGCGGAAGAAGCGGTGCGCGAAGCGCTCTATAACTTCGGTGTCGAAAGGGCGACCGGCATGCGCGAGCAGGTCCTGGCGGAAGGCAAGCCGCTCAACATGCAGACTTGGTTCGAGGCGATCCAAAAGCGCGATCCCGAAGCCGCGTCCTTCGTCTTCAGCGACGATCACCATATCTCGCCCAGCGTCTTCCAGGTCACTTGCACCTACTGTCCGTGCGCGGAGGTCTGGGCCCAGGAAGGCCATGACGGTTTGGCGCTCGGTTACATCTACGACATGGAAGTGCACCGCGGCCTGGTCGAAGGATTCCGGCCGGGTGGTGTCGTTGCCTGGGACAAGGTCAAGACCCGTGGCGACAAGGTCTGCAACTTCCGTTTCTTCATTCCCGAACTGGTCGGCGACGGCGACCCCGAATGGGCCCGCGCGGCATCCGGATAGCTCGACAGCCATCTGATTCCGGGGCCGAGAACCAAACTCGAACGACCCTGAGTTGCCGTTCTCAGGGCCGGCACGACCTCCACGTCGCACAGTCTCGGAACAAACGTTAATCTATGACTACGGTCACACCGCAAGCTCCAGTCGTTGATTGATAGCCAGTCCGGGCGACCTTAATCTCTCTAAATACAGTTACAACTGACCGGTGGAAAAGTACCGATGAAATCGCGCGTTCTCGGAGACTGGAAGATTGTCCTGGCGGCTCTGGCGTTTGCTTTTTCACTCGCCTTGGTGCCGGGCAGCAATGCGCATGCGCAGCTTTCGGTCTCGGAGATGGTGGTCGACATGACCGCGCCGGACGACCGCAAGGACTTGATCGTTACCAACACCGGCGACGACACCATGTATGTCGCGGTCGAGATCAAGGAGTACATCAATCCGGGGATGCCCAACCAGTCCGAGATCACCCACCGCACACCGGATGAAACCGGCCTTTTGGTCTCGCCCAGCAAGATGGTGCTGGGCGCGGGCGAACGGGCGGTCGTGCGTATGGCGGTGATCGAACGTCCCGACGCCGCCGACCGCGTGTTTCAGGTGACCGTCAAACCGGTGCTGGGCGAAGAAGAAGCCCAGACGACGATGATCCGCCTGCTCGTCGCCTATGGCGTCTTGGTCATCGTGCGGCCGGAAGACCTGAACCCGAACATTTCCGTCCAGCGCAACGGCCAGACGCTGTTTGTCGAGAACCACGGCAACACCATGGTCGAACTGGCCCACGGCAAGCAATGCGATGCCAGCGGCGCGACGTGTTCGGATCTGCCCAGCAAGCGCGTCTATCCGGGCGGCACCTGGCAAATCGACCTGGCGTATGACACGCCCGCCGAGTTCCGCGTCACCAGCGGTGGCGAAACCGAAGTCCGCACCTATTGAGCCGCTTCGACTGGCATAGCGACACGATCACGCGCGAGACCCCGGTCACCGCAAGCTACAAGAACACCAAGAACATCCGCCGTTTCCTGACTGACCAGTGCGGGCCCGCGTTCCGGTTCGATCGTCCGTTCATGCAGTGGATCAAGGACGGCACGCCCAAGACCATGGGCGATGTCGCCGACGAATGGTTGCGCCGTCAGGCCAGACCCGGCACACCCTGTAACCCCTGAAGGCGTGGTATCTCGTCATGGCCGCCGCCTGGTGCGCCATCGAGGACGAGTCTGACAAACCGCAAGCCGGCTAGAAGACGACGCCGAACGCGAGACCCAGCACCAGCGCGTCGTCGATGTTCGACTGGCCGTTGGGGTTGATGATCCACTGCGCGTCCGGCTCGACGAAGATCCACGGCGCGAGCTGGGCGCGGTAGTTGATCTCCAGCAGCCCCTCGCCGGTTTGGTTGGACAGGCCCGCGGCGACCTGACTGTCGGAGAGATCGCTGCTGAAGTCGCCATAGGCGCCGATCAGCGACAGCGCGTCATCGGGCCTGCCCTCGATCAGACCCTTGTAGCTCAGCCCACCGGCGGCCATGAACGTGATGCGGTTGACGTCGGGCGGCGCATAGCTCAATGCCAGGAACGCGGACAGGCCCTCGTTGAAGCTGTCGTCTTCGGCATAGAGCATCTGTTCGCCCATGACGTAGACGCCCCAGGTGCCGTCCTCCGTCATGCTGGTCGAAAAGTCGGTCAGGTCTTCGCCGTCGTGGTAACCGCCGATCTTGTACTTGCCGGGCAAGCCTTCGCCGCCGCTGTGGCTGCCGGCCAGATACCCGAACTCGCCCAACGCCAGAATGCCGTGTCCGGCCGGCGCGCCGAACTCAAGGCCGTGATCGTCGGCATCGCGGAAGTTCGGATAGACCAGATAGGCGCCTGCCTGGGCATACCAGTCCTGACCGGGTTTCACCTTCAGCCGCGCGCCCCAGGTTGCGCTCGGATAAGACGGGAACGAGATGCTTTGCGCCCCGGCGATCGGGTTGCCGCATACCGCCTGATTAACCGACGTGCACGCCAGACGCAGTGTCGCGAAGTCCTCACCGGCGATGATGCGCCCGCCGACCAGTTCCGCGTTGTTGTCGAACAACTGCTGGCCGAACGCCAGATGCACCAGCCGCGTTGCGCCGTCGTCGTCGAACGATGGCAACTGCACCGGAAACTGGTTGCCGACATAGCGTGGCGTCAGGCTATCGCTGCCGTCTTTGTACGAGAACGACGCGGTGAAAAACCCACCCTTCCAGTTGATCAGCCGCTCCAGGTCCAAGTACCCGCCGACACCCAGGTCACCGCGCCATGACGTGCCTTCGTCCAGACCGCCCGCGACATTGGCGGCCGGCTGGGCGAAATAGGCTGCGCCGACCGAAACGCCGTCCAAGACGAGCCGGTCGCGCAGACCGCCCCAGCTGCCGGTCACGTTCGCCGCATCGACATCGCCGCCCAGAACGCCCCATCCCTGATCGGCCGTCCATGGCGGGGGGTGCAGCCACGGCGTCGCCGTCTCCGCTCCGGCCGTATCCCATTTTTGCGGATCGTAAACCGTCGACTTGATCCACGGATTGATGTCGGCATGGGCTGCCGTCGCCCACAAGGTCGCCACCAGAACAGGCGTCACGATGGGCGCCACGCGCCGGCGCCATCGTGCGATCACGCCGCCATCGCCGAACGATCCCGCCAAATCTGTTGGGACTGCCAACATCCTCACCGAACGCCCCCTGTCGGATCTGGATCTGGTCCCGGCACCGTTCTGCCGGACCGCCTCAACGTTGATACATGACGAACGCGAATGCCAGCCTTTATCAACGGCTCTCGAGCCGGCAGGCGGCGTAACGCGCTTCGATTAGGCGGCAGCGGCGTCTATCGTGCCACGGTTAAGGAATCGAGCGCATCAGTCCTCGCCATTGCCCTGGGCGAACTCGATAATCGCGGCGAACGCGGTGTCGTCAATCGGCTCGCAGATAAGAATGCCCAGATCGGCGTAGAGTTCGTCCGGCATCGCCGGTAGATCGACCGCGCACCGCGTACCGCTAGGCGGCGTAATGGCCAGACGCCGCGCCGTCGTCACTTCGGTCTGGAAGAAGCCCGAGCTGTCGGTCGAGGCGATGCCGATGGCACCTTCGATGCGGCCGTCGGCCACTGGCTCGCCAGCCTCGTCGACGATCTGGCCGAAGACGGCAATCAAGCGGTCGGCGATGTACTTGACCGAGACCGCGTTGCCGGGGAACAGCGTCAGCTCGTGGTTGACCTGGTCGACATGGATGAACCCTTCGGTGTCGTCGGTCAGCGAGATCTCATAGGTCGCGTATGGCGGCAGCGGCAGGAACACGCTTTCGCCGACACTGATCCGTTCGCGCGGGTCGCCGTCCACGTTGACCAGGAACGTGCGCTCCGGCTCGACATTGCCGTCCAGCAGCACCATGACGCCGCTTTCCGTCAGCGCCGGTCCGCCGAACGCGAAGCCGTCTTCGTTGCCGATCAGGTTGATGTCGAAGACGCCGCTATAGGTCTGGAAGACTTCGCCGCTGTTGAACGTGGTTTCATAGTCGAAGCCGACGCGGCCAATGTTGTTGGCATAGTCGGCACCGACGGCGACGGAGTCCTCGATTACCGTGTGAACCGCGCCGGCGCGGATCTGAAGATCGTCTTCCAAAATGTCGTGGTCGTCCCAGATCACGATGCCGCCGGCCTCTACGCCCGACCCGCCGTCCGACGTCGCGACCGGCCGCGGATCGGCATGGCGGTAACCGACATTGCCGCGGTAGGTCCAGTGGTCGTCGGCATAGGTGAACCGCAAACCGGTCAGCGCGAGGAACTCGCGGTTCGACTGCGTCACGCTGCCGGTCCACTGAACGTTCAGACCGTTCTCGGAAAACACGTTGGCGGTAAACTGCGGGCCGAACGACCACGACTTCGCGTCGCCTTCGACACTGTAGCTGCCGACCATGCTGACGCTTGCCGCCCAGTCGTCCAACCGGTAGCTGATCCCGCCGTTGAACTGCTGCGAGTGGTTGATGAAGGGGTCGAACACGTCGGGATCGCGCGAATCCCGCGTATCCCCGGCAAAGATCTGGCGCGCCGAGACGTTGACGCCGATTTCCTCGAACCGGTCGGTGTAGCGCAGGAAGTAACCGTAATCCCGGTCGGTCGTCGCGATGATGCCGCCTTGCAGGCGCATCAGGTCATCCAGATAGACGGCGCCGGTCTGCGCCAGGACCTGGTCGTCGCTGCCCATCAGATCGGCGAACCAGCCGGTCTGATCGTCGACCCGATGCACCGTGCCGGCGCGGAACAGCGGTGTCGACGTCACGTCGCCGATGAACTCGCCGTCGCGCCCCTGCTGGTCGTCGTTGATCAGCTGGCCGATCTGAAACACATAGGTCGGGGTGTCGGCCGGCGGCAGTTCCGGCGTCTTGGCGAAGAAGCGCGTCTCCTCGCGCGTGCCGCCGCCGATCTCTTGAATGCGCAGCGTGACTTCATAGGAGCCTGGCGGCAACGACGCGGTGTTCAGGACCTGGTTGCCGGCCTCATAGGTCTGGCTCGCCAACAGCCGGCCGTTGCCGAAGATGTCGACCTTGGAGCGCACGGGCAGGAACAACACCAGCGGCGTGCCGGTGACGAGATCCAGGTCCATTCTGGAATCGAGCTGGGTGCCGATGCCGATACCGATCATCTTTTCCTGGGCGACCGCCTCCAACGGCGCGGTTCGGAACAGGCCGCCTTGCAGGCGCCAGGCTTCCTGGTCGGAGACGATCTGTCCTTGATCCAGGAAAACCCCGTCCTCGCTGTCATAGAGCAGATCGGAGACAAACCGGCTGTCTTCGAAACCGACAATGGTTTGGTTCAAAATGTCGTAGTCGGTGTCCTGGCCGTCGCCGCCGGAGATAATGCCGCTCAGGTAGCTCAAGACCGCGACGTCGCCGTCGCTGGCCTGCAGATACCGCGGACCGCTGGCGCCCTGAACGCCACGATAGGCGCCGTTGATGAAGAGGTCGGCGCGGAACGCGTTGCGGTCGAAGATGACACCGGCGATCGGCGGCTGCAGCACGCCGCACCCTTCGTCTTCCAGCGTTTCGCCGGGCAGGCAGACCAGATCGCTATGGGACTTCATGGGCCCGGTCAGCGCCGCGATCACCGCCTCGCGTTTGTCGACGTCTTCGATCAAGGCGACGATCGCCTCGGGGTCGTCGAAGGTGATCGAGCCGGGCGCGAAGGTCGCCACGACCGACGTCAGGATCCTGCCGTCGTAGTAGACGTCGACCACGTTTGTCTGCGGTTCGACCAGGTTTTCGAAGCCGGCCGGGATGGCCGCGTTCGATTGGTCCGGCGAGATCGGCTCAGGGATCTTGATCAGGCCCGCGAACGCATCCAAGGACGGCATGTAGTCGAGGTCGGCCGCGATGACGATTTCCTCGGCCAGACCGCTGCGCACGGCACCGAGCCCGGCCGCCATCAGCAGCGCGCCAAACAGCATCGGCGCGGCCGCCTTGAAAGGCCGGCCGCACACGCGTTTGCAGAATGTCCCGCGCTCTTCCATCGATCGTCAGGGCGGGATCGCGACCTCGATCAGAACCGTGCTCTGATACGCGGTCGCGCTGCCCGCCGCGGCGCCAAGGTCGTTTTCGTCGAAGAAGACGATCATGCTCGCGTTGTTGGTGCCGCCTGCGCAGTTCTCCGACGTGTTGGTCGTCGTGAACAACTGCGGCGTGGCGTAGCTCAGTTCTGTCGCAGGACCGATCGTGTTGACCCCGCCGGCATTCGCCCAATAGACGGAGAACGGCAGCGGCGCGTTGATGCCCGAGATCGCCTGGAACGCGCCTTCGGTGGTCGTCGCCGTGACCTGATAGGTCGCCGGACCGCCCGCGCTCACACGGTTGTTGGTCCACACGCAAATGCTGGTATCGGCGTTGGTTTCGTCGCCGACGCCGTCCCAGATACCGAAGTCGAAGTTGTTTTTCAGCCGGATGAAGTTCATCAGCGGCGGACTGACAACCGTGATCCGGCCCGACGTTTCGGTATCGGTGCCGGCGCCGAACGGCGCGTCGACGGTCAGCCTGATTTGTCCTGTGTAGGTGCCGGCCGGAACGCTCTCCAGGTCGTTGTCGATGATGCGGATGCGCATGCGCTGACCGCCGGCGTTGTTGCCGGAGCTGGTGCAGATATCGAACTGCGCTTCGGTCAGGCTCTCAAAAGTGCTCGGTGTGTTCGGCTGCAAGGTCACCCAGCCGCCGCCGGTCGGGTTGCGGTACTGAACGATGAAGTTGACCGTGCCGCCGGGGCCGGTCAGCTCGAACGCGCCGCCCGGACCTTGACCGATAGCCGTGACCTCGATGGTGCGTGCCGAAAAGAACGGCCGGTTCGACAGCGCGCAGTGACGGCGCACCGCGCTGCGGTTGTTGCCGCCGTTCCAGGTGATGGTGAACGTGTCGCCGTTGAACCCCTCAAGATCGGCGCACGAGCGGAAACGTCCGGCGCATTGCGAGTTCGCCGCGTACGTTTCGGTCGATGTCATGAACCCCACCATCATCATGACAATCACCAGGACGCCCAGCCGCAGGCCCATGAACGCTGTCTCGGGCTTTCTTCGTCGCGGCCGCAAAGCCGCTATGTCCGAAACAGCGCTCATGTTTCTCCGGCCTGCGGCCGGGACAAACCTGGTTTAGGGAACTGCCGCGATCTCGACGGTCAGAACGGCCTGGTAGGCGGCGGCATCAGCCTCCGCAGCGGCCAGGTCGGCTTCCGCGATGTCGATAATCAGCGTCGAGTTCGTACCGGCATTGCAATCCGGCGTCGTCGGCGCAGACAGGTTGAAACCGGTGGCGGTGTTGTAGGGAACGGTGGTGCCCGACGTCGCGCCAGCCGTGTTCGCCCACTCCACCGTGAATGGCAGCGAGGTCGCCGTACCGGCGTTCTCCAGGGTGTAGCCCGTCGTATCGGACGTGATCTGGACAGTGTAGCCGCCGCCGGCATTGGTCCAGACGCACAGGCTGTCGGTGCCCTGCTCGGCGCCGACCAGATCCCAGGTGCCGAAGTCGATGTCATCCAGACGCAGGATGCTGACCTTCTCGGGGATGATAATCGTGACGGTGGTATCTTCGCTCTGGGGCGAATCGCCGGTGGCTGCCAGCGCAACGGCCGACATCAGGGCCACGGAAGCACCGGCGACGCCGGCAACGAGTTTCGAGCTATACTTTTGGGTAAGACGGTTCATGATTTGCCATGACTCCAGTTAGGCCGTTGTTTTTAGGCTGACTGGCCGACCCCGCGCCTGATCCATCGCGTTGCCCGGGGCTAAAACGCCCAATCAGTTGGCCCTTCTTGCAGCTTCCACCCTGTTCACCGTCGAGGTCCTGCGGTCACCTCCACGTCTTATTCTGCGACGCGTTTTGGCAGAGACCGCCCCCTTCGTTGGGAGTATGTAGTATTTCCAAAGGGTTAGGCTCCACACACTGGAAGTTGTATAGAATGAGAGTGTGGTGAATATCACACTTTGCCACACTGTCGGGCAGCATCGAGGATTACACGCAGAAATGCTTGCGATTTGCGACGTTAGGTGACTATCACTGTCATATGATATAACAGGTAACGTTTTCGTGATGCGACGCATTTTACCTATCCTTTATGAGTACCTCGAATGTGCCGGCACCGTTCGGACGGCCTGATTCAAGGCGTCCCGAACACGACAGCGGCGGCCGCCTGGATTGCCGTCGCTGATCCCAATGGGACGCCCCGGAACGGGGCTTGGTCGCGGACGCTGCCGTGACTAGGCTGCCATCCACCTGACCGGATTGAGGCCCAGATGACCGCGCCCTTCGCCATGAACTCCTTTAAGGGCAAGCAGGTGCTCGCGCTGGTGCGCGACGGCGACTATGCCCATGCCGGCGAGGAGGAAGCGATCGAGCTCGCCATGGCGCCGATCGCCAGGGATCCCGGGCGCGATCTGCTCGACGCCGGGTGCGGGCTCGGCGGCACCGCCGCCTATCTGCAACGCCACGGTTGGGGCCGTGTCACCGCGTTCGATATCGAGCCGCGTGCGATCGAAGGCGCGCGCCGGACCCATCCCGGCCCGACATTCCTCGCCTGCGATATCGTCGCCGCGCCGGGCCAACTCGACCGGCGCTTTGACGTCATCACCATGTTCAACGTTCTCTACGCTCTGCCCAATCAGCCGGCCGGGCTGCGCGCCCTTGCCGATGTCGCGGCCCCCGGCGCGACGCTGGCCATCTTCGACTATGTCGATACCGGTGCTTATCAGCGCGACCCCTTGATCGATGCCGGCGGCCCGTTCCTGCCGCATCCCGTCAAACGCGACGGCATCGAAAGCCTGCTCGCCGGTTCCGGTTGGCGGCTGCAGGAAACCAAGGTGATCGATGAGACCTATGTCGGCTGGTACGTCGCCCTGGTCGCCAAGATCGAGGCCAAGAAGGCAGCGATCGTGGCGCGTGTCGGCGCCGACGGTTTCGACCACGTGTTCGGCCTTTATGGCGGCCTGCTGGAGCGCCTGCGGGCGGGCGTCCTCGGCGGCGCGCTGGTCTATGCGGACCGCGCGGGCTGACGCACGATCACGGACCGGCCGGACCGGCTTCCAATGCGAACACCGACCATATCGCGACCGCGATCATGACGGCGCCGGCGCCCCACCTCACCCACAGACGCGCCCTGTCGCTTGATAACAGTCCCCGCGCGCCTTGGGCGCCGAACGCGTAGATCAGCCGGCCGACAATCGCAAGGCCGACATAAGTCGCGATCAGGATCAGCATCTGTGGCAGCAGTGGGCGCGTCGTATCCATGAACTCCGGCAGGAAGTTGATGAAGAAGCCCAGGCCCTCGGGATTGATCGCGGTAATCACGAAACCGCGCACGAACAGTGTTCGATACGGGATGCCCGCGTGCCCGATCGTGATCGACGGGTCGGCGTGCGCGGGCCGGATGCTGCGGTAGCCGAGATAGAGCAGGTAGACGACGCCGCACCATTTCAACACGTCGAACAGCGGCGGAAACTCTTCGACCAGCACGCCGATACCGGCGAGCGATGCGGTGATGGAAACCAGGTCGCCGGCGACCACACCGCCGACAATCGCCGGGATCGCCCGGCGGCCCTCCGACAGCGTGTAGCTCAACACCAGGATCGTACTGGGTCCCGGTATCATCAGCACAACAGAAGCAGCCACGACATAGGCCAGGTACGTCTCAATCGTCACCAGACCTGACCCATCGATGCGGGACCCTGAGGTTCGTCAACCGCGTGAACAGGCTCCTGGAGCGGCGCATCCACAACGCGAACGGCCGAGGTGTGTCGGCTGGCACAGGATATGCACGGCACCAGGTGATCGCGATCACCAACCCCACGCCACGGGCAAGCATTAACGTTGATCATCACCACGTACCTGCCAAGGCGCTAGACAACATAGGCATTGAGGCGACACCAATGGCCGACAAAAAGACCTCCAAACCCGACCAGCATACCACGCAGAAAACCGAACTCGGCGGCATCCTCTCCCACGAGCAGCTGGAGAAGCTGGCGGCTGCCGTCAGCAACGCACAAGCCAACGGCGCAGCCGGCACGACACCGGCCGGTTACTACTTCGCCGACGAATAACACGGGCTTTTCGCTCACGGTTCGCGGCGACAGAGCAGCACCCACAGGCACGAACGGTGCTGCTCTAAAGCCGCCACAATTGACTTCCCAGATCGCGGCGGCTGATCACGCATGTTGTCATGCTGACCAGTGTTCCCGCCCGTCCTCCCCATGTGTATCGCAGAGGTTCCACCATCCGCACTTGGGGAGACCCCGACCATGACGAACAAGCTGAGCAACACCGACAAGCGTATCTTCGACATCAAGGAGCCGATGTCCCGGCGCGACCTGTCGATGGAGAAGATCGTCGACGGCCTTTCATTGCGCATCGTTATCCGCCAGCCGCAGCAGGAGATCTTTCCGCGGCCACGCTGATCGCAAAATCGAACACATTGCCACTATGAGACAGTGTGTTCGCCACCGTGCCCCCATTCGGCACGCCGCATCGCCCCTTCAGGCACGCAGCCATACGGTGTAGGGTCGGTGACCCGCAACCCGCCACCACGCGCGACCGGAACTTGTGGCATGCTGGATCTCGACAACCACGTCATCTTTGCCGACGGTCCCGACGACGACAGCGTGCTCGCCATGCCGCGCAAGGCTGCCGAGATCGTGTTCCACGAGGCGTTCGCGCTGTCGGCCAAGCCACGTCTGACCTATGCCGACTTCATCGCCCGACGGCACGATCTGGAAGGCCTGCAAGGCACCCAAGACAGCGACGATTTGCTCGCTTTGCTGATGGGTGAAACGAAGGTTATCAAGAAAAGCGCCCTTAAGACCCTCTTCGAGCTCTAGAACCATCGCCTTGCGCACCGTTCGTGCAATGGATCGCGCCACCGCCTTCCTCTAGGCTCCGTTCGTGCGGGGGCGCGTTCGTTCATGGCAGAGCTTTTCCTTCACGTCACCAATGTGATCTTGCCGGTGCTGATCTGCGCTGCCGTCGGTTACGGCCTCGCGCGGTTCCAGGTGCCCTTCGACAACAAGATGGTCAACGGCGTTGTCGCCAATGTCGGCTACCCGACCCTGATCATCTCGCATCTTTCCGATGCCCATGTGCCGATCGGTGCCTTCCTCGACATGATGCTGGCCGCCGTCGCGGTGCTCGCTTGCTTTTGCGCCCTGGCCTTCGTGTTTCTGAAGATCATGGGCCTCAACACCCGCGCCTTCCTGTCGCCATTGATGCACGCCAATGTCGGCAATGTCGGCCTGCCCATCGCGTTGCTCGCGTTCGGCGAGGCCGGCATGGCCTACGCCATGGCGTTTGTCGTTGTCGTCGTCGTCAGCATCTTCACCGTCGGCATGGCCGTCACGATGGGGCAGTTCTCACCACGCAAGCTCCTGACGTCGCCGATCATCTACGCGGTGATCTTCACGCTGGTGTTGATGGCGACCGACACGTCCCTGCCGAGACCGGTCGATTCGGCGTTCACCATCCTTGGCGGTCTTGCCATCCCGCTCATGCTGCTGACGCTGGGCCACACGCTCGCGACACTGAAGGTCGGCGCGCTGTGGCGGGCCACCTATCTCAGCCTGTTCCACATCGCCATGGGCGTGGTCGTCGCCTGGGGCCTGCTCCAGGTCTTCGGCTTCACCGGCACCGAGCGCGGCGTCTTCATCCTGATGTGTCTGATGCCGGTTTCGGTCGCGACCTACCTGTTCGTCGACCAGCACGTGCCCGACCTGGCGCACGAGGTCGCGGGCCTCATTATGGTCTCGACCCTGCTCACCATCGTCGTCATGACCCTGGCGTTAACCTTCTGGATCTAGGGCCGATTGGCGCCGTGACGCGGCACGGGCCGTCTTACCGGCGCGATAAGTGTGCCCGCCGTCACTACCGGCTCCGTTTGCCGTGGAAATGTGCGGTTGATTTGCCGACTCTTTCATCGCGCGCGCGACCGCGCCGCCGGGCTGTCCCTGTTGGGCACCTCGACAAGGGCAAACCGCCGGCGACGGCGGGGCGCAAAGCCACCGGTCTTCGCCAGACACCGTGACGCGCGAAGACAGCGGGGCTGCCGAAGGGAGACCGGCCATGGCCGTCACCAGAAACCGCAAACGCGCGATCCGCCGCGGCGGCGAGATCGTCTGTGTTCCGCTCGAGCCGCGCGACACCCAGCTGCCCGGAAGCCGGCGATGCTGAGTTCCATGCGCGTGCTGGCGCTGGCCTCGCAGAAGGGCGGCGCCGGTAAGACAACACTGGCCGGTCATCTGGCGGTAGAGGCCGCGCGTACCGGCCACGGTCCCGTCGCCATGATCGATACCGATCCGCAGGGCAGCCTTTATCACTGGTGGCTCGCGCGCGACGAGGAAGCACCGGACGATGTCGTCAAGCTGCGCGGCGTGCCGCGCCGCCGCGAGGACGATCAGTGGACGCTTGCCCGCGATCTCGCCGAACTGCGCGACGGCGGCGTCCGCCTGGTTATCATCGATACGCCGCCCGCCGTCACCCGCCGTATCCGCAACGTCGTCTCGCTTGCCGATCTCGTCGTCCTGCCGGTCAGGCCCAGCCCGCACGATCTGCGCGCCGTCGGCGCGACCGTCGACATCGTCGAGGCGCAGGGCAAGCCGCTTATGTTCGTCTTGAACGGCGGCACGCCGCGCGCGCGCATCAACCAGGACGCCGCGATCGCGCTGACCCAGCACGGTCCTGTGGCGCCGGTCATCCTGCACAGCCGCGTGCACTATGCCTCGGCCATGATCGACGGGCGCACGGTGATGGAAACCGCGCCCAAGTCGAGCTCGGCCAAGGAAGTCATCGAACTGTGGCCTCACATCAACGAGCGCCTGCGCCGGCCCTTGGTCGTGGCGCTGGATAACGGCCTCGACCGGGCCGAAAGCGAGGATGGCGGCCAGACCGCTGATCCGCCGCGCCCGGCCGTCAAGTTCCCCAGCCCCGTCACGGGCGGCGGCCTTAAGCCAAATCAACCCTTCGGCCGGCGCACCGGCGACCGCGACAGCGCGAAGACCGCCTGACTCGGGCGGTGAATCGACAGCACCGCCTGCAAGACATGATTCGGTTGGCTTGCGGCCTGCTTTGCCGACTACACTGGTGACCCCTTCAGCCGGCCCGGTTTGGGCGGACGATCAGCGTACTATCGAACCGGACCGAAGAACGATGGGAGCCGATCATGCGCAAAACCTTGAAGATCCTGCACACGATCGCCGCGTGCGGGCTGATTGGCGGTCTCGGCTGTTACATGGTCCTGCTCGCCATCGCCTCGCCGGAAACGCCTGCCGCCTACGCCGAACTGCGCCACGCCATCGCGGTCATCAGCAACTACATGCTGCTGCCGTCTCTCGCGGTCGGGCTGGTGACCGGCTTGCTTTCCATGGTCGTCCATCGCCCCTACATGGAGAAGCGTTGGGCATGGTTCAAAGCGGCCTTGGGCATCCTGATGTTCAAGGGCGTGTTGACGATCATCGGCGCC
>JANQGO010000198.1 GCA_028277285.1 Alphaproteobacteria bacterium
TCGATCACGTCCTCGACCGCGGCGGTGCAGGCCATGGCGGCGCGCTCGCCCATCATGGCGGTGGCGGCGCCCAGCGCAAAACCGGCGGCATGCCAGACCGGCGCCAGGACCGTCGGGCGCACGCGCCGTTCGACGATCATCTTGTCGAAGGTTTCCAGGTGTTCGGCCTCCTGGTCGGCCATGTGCTGGATCGTCCCGCCCGCGGCGTTCCTGCCGAGCACGGCGAGCTGCCCGTCATAGATGCGCCGGGCGCCGTACTCGCCGGCGTGATCGACACGGATCATCGCGTCGACCATGGCCTTCGGGTCGGGATCGCCGGGCAGGTGGTCCTGGCCTGTTAGACGTTTTGGTTTGGTTGGGCTTGCCATAGGTCACCCTTTGTACGTGGACGGACTGTCGCGAACAGCGCAACCGCCGCCAATGCCAGCGAGATCAGGAGATTGTAGCCGGCCATGGATATGCCGAACAGGGACCACGGGACCTCGTCGCAGCGCACGACCTCGGTCTCCCAAAGCTGGGCCTTCAGGTCCTCGATCGTATCGGCGCCTCCGCTGACACCGCAAAACGCGCTTTCGATCCAGTGCAGCTCGACGCCGACATGGTAGGCGGCGATGCCGGCACTGCCCAGAAGCGCCAATGTCAGGGCGGCGAGCCAGGGTCGGCCGAGCCGCTGGCCGCCGATGCCCAGCGCCAGGATCACGCCGATCGCCAGCACCACCGCGTGCGCCCAGCGTTGGGCGATGCATAGCGGGCAGGGCGCCAAACCCTCGACATGCTGGAAGTAGAACGCGCCGCCCAACATGGCCGCGCTGGCCAGCGCCAGCAACAGGCCGATCAGGCGGGGGCGGTCCAGGACCGATGTCACCATGCCGCTCATCGTTCTCCCATATGGTCGGCCTTCCGGCTCAGTGCCAGAGCCATTCGATTATGGCAAAACCGGCGATCAACAGCACGAACGCCGCGAGCGTGACGTAGACCAGGTTCTTTTCGACGAAGTTGCGGGCGGCTTCGCCAAACCACCACAGGATCGCCGCCTGGATATAGAACCTGAGCCCGCGCGAGATCAGCGACGCCACGATGAAGACAAAAAAGTCCATGTGAACGACGCCGCTGGCGATCGAGACGACCTTATAGGGGATCGGCGTGAAACCGCCGGCAAACACGATCCAGCCGCCCCATTCGCGGTAGAGCTCGGCGAAGTTCTTGTAGGCGTCGGTGTGGCCGTAGAACTCGAGGATCGCCTTGCCGACGGAGTCATAGAGCAGATAGCCGATGCCAAAACCGATGGCGCCGCCGACAATGGTGCCGGCTGTGGCGATCGTTGAATACCACCAGCCCTTGCGCGGCTGGGCGAACATCATCGGCAGCAGGATGCCTTCGACGGGAATCGGGAAAACCGACGCCTCCGCCACCGCCACGACAAACAGCCAGTAGGGTGCGTGCCGGTGTTCGGCCAGCCGCATGGTCCAGGCATAGAGGCGATGGAGCATGGAGGGAGGATCCAGAGTTCAGCCGAACGGCCCGTAGGGTATGTGATGCCGGGTGCGTGATAACCCCAATCGGGCGCGGCGTCACCTGTGCGCTTGTTTCCGCGCGCCCGCCAGACGATGATCCGCATCCGCACGGACCGTTGGGAGAGCGTTCTTGTGATTGGCGCGTTTCGCCTTTTTTGTCTTGTTTTGGGGGTGTCCGTCGCGGGTGTGCCGGCGGCCGCCCAGGACGACGATACGATCACACAGTATTCGACGCTCGATGCTCTGAAAGACGGCCTCTACGACGGCATGATGACGGTCGGCGAGATGGCCAATTATGGCGATCTGGGGCTTGGCACCTTCGACGGGTTGGACGGTGAGATGATTGTCGTCGACGGCATCTTCTGGCGCGCCCGCCATGACGGGTCGCTGGATATCGCGCCGCCGGAGACCGAGACGCCATTTGCCGCGGTGACGATTTTCGAGGTCGATGATGAACTCGCATTGCCCGACGGGCTCGATATGGCGGGCCTTGCCGCCATTCTGACCGAGCGGGTCGGTGCGTCGAACACGCCGGTCGCGGTGCGTATCGACGGCACGTTCCGCTCGCTGACCTATCGCGCGCCGTCGTTCCAGGATGAGCCCTATCCGCCGCTGGTGGAGGCGCTTGCCGATCAGGCGGTGTGGACCGTCAACGATGTCGAGATGACGCTGGTCGGCTTCTGGTTCCCGGATTGGCTCGCCGATATCAATGTGCCGGTCTGGCACCTGCACGCCGTCGACAAGGACCGGACCTTCGGCGGCCATGTGCTGGATCTGGTGACGGACATGGGCGTGGCGTCGCTCGACCGGTCGCCCACGCTGACCATCATCATGCCGACATCGCCGGACTTCGAGACGCTGGATCTCGCGGCGCCCTAGACCCTCATCGTCTTGAGCTCGCGGGTAAGATGGTCGGCGGCCATGGCGGTTGCCGGCGTCTCGTCACCGCTCGGGCGGTGCAGCGAAATCACGACATCCTGCAGGGCGGGAAAGCCGTTCTTGCCGTCCAGAACCTCGAACTCGGCGGGTATGGTCGACGCCTCCATCACCGTGACGCCAGACCGGTTTTCGACGGCGTTCCTGATCAGCGCGATGCTGCGGGTCGAATAGGCGATCCGCCATGCCACATCCATGCTGTCGAGGGCGCGCAAGGCAATCTCGCGGCAGACACAGCCTTGCGAAAACAGAATCAGCGGCAGCGGTTCGGAATCGTCATGGGCGAATCCCGGGGACGCGACCCAGTGCAGGGGTTCGCGGCGGATGACCTCGCCGGCGATGCTGGTGACCGGGTGGGTCGCCAGCACCAGGTCCAGCTTGCCGTCGTTCAACAGTTCCAGAAGATCGACGCCGTTGTCGCAGGTGACTTCCAGACGCACCAAGGGATGCGCCGCGGAAAACGACGCCAGCACCGACGGCAACAGACAGGTGGCGTAGTCGTCGGGCGCGCCCAGGCGCACCAGGCCATCGGCGTCCGGCGCGATCAGGCGGGACAGGGCCTCGTCGTTCATGCGCAGCATGCGGTGGGCATAGACCAGCAGCGTCTCGCCCTCGGGCGTGATCTTGACCGACTTCTTGGTCCGCTCGAACAGGCGCAGCCCGACAATCTCCTCCAGGCGCTTGATCTGCATGCTGACCGCCGACTGGGTCCGCCCCAGAAAGGCGGCGGCCTGGGTGAAACTCTCGTTGCCGGCGACGGCGACAAGCGCGCGCAGCAGGTCGATTTCCAGGTCTCTTGCCATGGTTATTAATTATATTTCGTGATGACTGATATCAAACTAATTCGTTTCCGAGATTAGTTGATGATCCCTATCTTCATGGCGCACCCGACACGAGGAAACCGCCATGCTTCACATTCTTGCCGACTCCGTCTTCGAGGCCACGCGGACGGCGGCCTTCCGGTATGACACCCGGCCAGCCGACCGGCGGTTGGAACCGGCGCCGTTGCCGCAGGCGCGGCGGTCGCTGCCGCGCATCCTTAAGGCATGCCTGGGTCTGGGGCGACGGTCAGGTACCGTCTGACGGCGGCGGGTGGCGCTCGCGCCAGTGCCGGGCGATATCCAGGCGCCGGGCGATCCAGACGTCGTCGAACCCCATGACGTGGTCGAGAAAACGGGCGAGCCCGGCGGCGCGCGCGGGATGGCCGATCAGCCGGCAGTGCAGGCCGACCGACATCATGCGCGGCGCCTCAGCTCCCTCGCCATAGAGCATGTCGAAGGCATCGCGGCAGAAATGGAAAAAGTCGTCGCCGGTGGCGAAACCGCCCCGGGCGAACTGGCCGTCGTTGTTGGTCAGCGAATAGGGCACGACCAGGTGCGGTGTGCCGCCGACAGCCGTCCAATAGGGCCACTCGTCGTTATAGGCGTCGGAGTCATAGAGAAAGCCGCCTTCGTCGGCGAGCAGGCGGCGCGTGTTGACGCTGGGGCCGTAGCGGCAGTACCAGCCCAGCGGCCGTTCGCCGACGGTCGTCTCCAGGGACTGGACGGCGCGGCGGATGTGCTCGCGTTCCTCGGCTTCGCTGAGACGGAAGTGCTCGATCCAGCGCCAGCCGTGGCAGCAGACGTCGAGACCGGCCTCGCGGATCGCCGCGGCAGCATCGGGGTTCTGCTCCAGCGCCATCGCGCAGCCGAAGATGGTCGGCTTCAGGCCGCGTTCGGCAAACAGCCGGTAAAGGCGCCAGAAGCCGACACGGCTGCCGTATTCGAACATGCTGCGTGCCGCCAGATCCGGCGTGCCTGCCGGCACGATGGGGGTCGCGACCTCGGTCAGCGTGACCTCGTCATCGTCGTCGCCGCGGCTCAGCGAATACTCCGAGCCCTCTTCGTAGTTGATGACGAAATTGATCGCGAGCCGCGCGCCGCCTGGCCAATCGGCATCGGGCGGGTAGCGGCCGTAACCGACGACGTTTTGTGCGTGGTCATCGTTCATCGGCCGTCTCCTTGCTTCATGCCGCCATCCAGCCGCCGTCCACCATCAGGTTGACGCCGGTGATGTAGCTCGCCTGTTCGCTGGCCAGGAAGACGGCAGCACCCGCGACGTCCTCGGGCTGCCCAAGCCTCGGCATCGGCGTGCGCGCCCTGGCGATCGCCATGCGTTCGGCGTTCTGTTCCTCCGACGAATTGCCGGTCAGGATCTTACCCGGCGCGATCGCGTTGCAGATGATGCCTTGCTTGGCGTAATCGGCGGCGATCTGGCGCGTGATGTAGGCGACACCGGCCTTCGACGTGCCATAGGCGATGTAGCCGGGCGAGGCGATCATGCCGTGCTGGGAGGAGATGTTGATGAGGCGCCCGCGCGCCTCGCCGATCGGCTCTTGTGTCAGCATCTGCCGCACCGCGCTCTGGCAACCCAGGAAAACGCCTTTCAGGTTGACCGCGAGCGTGCGGTCCCAGATCGCCTCGCTGGTCTCCAGCAGCGGGCCGTCCGGCGCGATCGCCACGTTGTTGACCATGATGTCGAGCCGGCCGAACGTCTCGACGGCGCGCCCGACCACGGCATCGACATCGCTGGCCTTGGCGACATCGGTCTCCTGGTAGAGTACCTCGCCGCCGGATTGCGCAATCAGGTCCTCAGTCGGTGTGCCGCCGCCGATCGGCGCCTCGCGGATATCGGCGACGATCACCTTGGCGCCTTCGGCGGCGAAAGCACGGGCGATAGCCCGGCCGATGCCCGAGGCGGCGCCGGTGACGATGGCGGCCTTGTTGTGAAGCTGCATGGTTTCGCGTCCTTGCCTGGTAGCGTGCAGTGAAGCGCGCGGCGGCGCGCACGGCAACCGCCGTCGCGCCGACCTGTCTTCATGATGCCGACAGGTGTTAAGCTGCCGGGAATACCACACGCCGAGGACAAAGCCCGTGATTGTAGACCAGGTCTGGACAGGCAACGCCTATCGCAACTTCAACTACCTGATTGCCTGCCCGGAGACCGGCGAGGCGCTGGCCGTCGATCCGCTGGATCACAAGAAATGCCTGGCACGCGCCAAGGACAAGGGCTGGACGATCACCCAGATCCTCAACACCCACGAACACGAAGACCACACCGGCGGCAACAAGGCGATGATCGCGGCGACCGGCGCGAAGCTCCTGGCGCACGCCAACGCCAAGGGCCGGATCGACGGCATCGACATCGGTCTTGGCGCGGGCGATGTGGTGAAGATCGGCAAGACCGTCGAACTCGAGGCGCTGGACACGCCCGGCCACACCATGAGCCATGTCTGCCTGCTGTCGCGCACCGACCAGCCGGCGCTTTTCTGCGGCGACACGCTGTTCAACGCCGGCGCCGGCAACTGCCACCACGGCGGCCACCCCGAGGAGCTCTACGACACCTTCGCGGGCCAGCTCGCGAAACTGCCGGACTCGACCCTGATCTATCCGGGTCACGACTACATCGCGAACAACCTGGAGTTCACGCTCGACCGCGAGCCCGACAACACGCGCGCGGCCGAGGTGCTGAAAGGCGTCGCCGACCAGGATCCCGACGCGGCGCTCATCTCGACGCTGGCCCTGGAAAAGGAGGTCAACACCTTCTTCCGCCTGCACAGTCCGAGTGTCATCGCCCGCCTGCGCGAGGCGTTCCCGGACCTGCCCGACGAGCCGGACGCGAAGACGGTGTTTCTGAAGCTGCGCGAGCTCCGGAACAGCTGGTAGGCGGCTAGTCGCCGGCCAGCATCTCGACCAGGGCCGTTAACTCCTTGGCCGCGTAACCTTCATCGACACCGCGTTGCGTGATGTCGCGCATCAGGCGCGGGAAGGCGTCGGTCGTGCCGGTGCCTTCGAAGGTCGCGAGGACATCCTCAAGCGCGGCCAGATAGACGGCGACGGTCGCGCCGGGATCGTCATAGTCTTGGGTCGGCGCGGTGCGCATGAAGAGATCGGCATAGTTGCCCGCCATGCCCAGAGTGACCGGCACCTGGGCGGCGAATGCCTCCATGGGCAGGCCGGCCTTGCGGCAGACCGCGCCGCCATAGATCAGCCCGAACATGAAGCCCTGGCGTGCGGTGAACATGGCGGCGAACAGGCCGGGGATGGCCGCAGCTTCGGTGCCGACATGGGCCGAGGCGCCGCCGAGCGTGCGGATGGCATCGCCCCATCTCTCCCACACCTCCGGCGGCCCGGCGCACAGGATAGCGGTTTCTTCCTTGCCGATGCCCGAGGGGTAGGCGTTGATCATGCCGATATGCCAAAGGGCGCCGGCGGTCGTCAGCATGTCGACCAGTTCGATGGCTTCTTCCGCGCCGCCGGTCGAGAGGTCCAGGATTGTCTTGCCCTTCAGATGACCGGAAAGCGGTTTCAGCAGGTCCGTCGTCGTCTTGTGGGTCTTGATGCAGACGATCGAGGCCTCGCTCGCCGCGATCGCGTCTTCCGGCGACGCCGCGAGCGAGGCGCCGGCCTCGACCAGCGCTGCCGCCTTGTCCGGCGAGCGGTTCCACACGGTCACGGACCGCCCGCTTTCCAGCAGTGTCGTGGCCAGCGCGGCGCCCATCTTTCCAAGGCCGATAACGGAAATGTCCGACATGTTGGTCCTCCCCTTTGCGCGGGAGGCTATGGCCCTACGTCTCTGTCGTCCAAGACTATCTGACGGGACACGCCGTGGCTCTTGACCGCCGCCAACGCGCGCGTATGCTCGCCGCCCGGATTTCGGGGCCCCTGTGGCGGAATTGGTAGACGCGGCAGACTCAAAATCTGTTGTCCGCAAGGACGTGGGAGTTCGAGTCTCCCTGGGGGCACCACTCAACATCACCAGTGTTCGCAACGGAGCCAACCGGCTCTTTGTCAGTCATCAAGCTGCCAGTGATCGCCATGCTTGAAGTACGTGTCGACGCTGCTGATCTCCGTGCTGCGATAGGCCACATAGCCATCAGGACGTATCAGATAAATGCAGGGTGTGCTTGCGGCGTATTTGCGGTGCATGGACCCTTGCCCGTCCACGATCACGGCAAGCTCTCCAAAACTGTCGCCCACCGTTTCTTTCGTCACGATGTAGGGCATCAGCACGGAGTCAAAGCGCCGTGATGACTCAGCGGCCTTCTTGATCTCCGCGACTGGCGGGTCGCCCCTATCACCGCAGAAGAAGAACAATCTGTACTGATCGTCGGCGGGCAATTTGAACAAGGTCGTCGGTTTGCCGGCAAAGACCAGGTCGCCTGCATCAGGCGCTCTGGCTCCGGGCCTTGGTCCGCCTGAGAAGGTGTCATCCGAAGAGAGCGTGAGCGGGCTTGCGCTGTAGTCCAGATCGACTTGCTGCAGATGACGGGCGGCATCCAAGCGCTCGGGCTCCGGCATGAACAGATTCGAAATGAACGTGTCCCGTTCGGCTTGTGACAGGCCCCCATAGGTCTCCATGGCGTCTGTGATCTGCTGGGTCATTTCGATAACTTCGTTAGCCACGATCCGTCTCTCGGCTTCGTAACTGTCCAAGAGTTCCGCAGAGGCTTTGCGCTGAGCGACAAGGGCCAGTTTCCAAGCCAGGTTGTGGGCGTCCTGGATTCCCGTGTTCATGCCGAGGCCCGCCAGAAGGCTGTGAACGTGAGCGGCGTCTCCCGCCAAGAGTACCCTTCCCCGGCGGTAATGCGGCACCAGCCGGTAGCTAATCCGGAAATAGGCGAGCCAATGCGGATCGGACAAATGCAGAGACGGCCTGGCTCTTTCCGTGACGATTGCCTGCAGTTCTTCGAGCGGAGGCGCGCCATCCATGCTGGCGTCGGTGTCGAGCGTGCCAACGATGAAATGCCTGTTGCCCGGTAGACGCGTGAACAGATAGAGCTCGCCGCTATCGTGGAAAAAAACGTGACCCCTATCAGGTTCAAGATCGTCATCTCCAGCGATCAAGGCATCGCCGAGGATGTAAGGGATGTCATCGGTCTTGCCATCAAATGCTGCACCGATGAGGTGGCGCACCGCGCTATGCGCGCCGTCGCAGGCGATCACCCACTGGTAGCGACCCGTCTCTTCCTGATTGCCCTTATGCTGCAAGGTGACGGTCACACCGTCGTCATCCTGGGACAAAGCGGTCAGCGAAACGCTGCGCTCGACGTCGACACCCTGGTTGTTCAGGTGGGCTTCCAGGGTGGCTTCGACGTACGCCTGCGACTGTGACAGACCATAGGGAAATGGCGAGTCGATCTGCGCATGGGGGCTCTCACCGACAAGCTCTCCGTTGCGATAGAAAATGTAACCTCTTTCGGGGACAGAGCCGGTGGTGATCTGCTCGTCGATCCCAAGTCCTTGAAAGATCTCCAGCGTGCGAGAGTGCAGCAGGTTGGCGCGGACATGGGGGTCGATGCCGGGCGACTTGTCGATGCAACGCGTCGGTATCCCGCGCCGGGCCAGCTCTGAGGCCATCATCAAACCGGTGGTTCTTCCGCCAACGACCAATACCGTGTCCATGGGTTGTTTGCTAAGCTCCTGTTTGGGTTTCCCCGGCGCCTATCTCGCCGCGTCGGAGATCAAAAAAACTATCAACACAACAATGGGTCAGCAAACGCAACTGAATGCGTATGGCGGTTTGCCAGACAAGCTGTGTCCGCAAGGCGGCCGCACACGATGACTGTTCCAGGAGTTCTTGTCATCTCCACTGGCTGGCGGGGTGCACGGTTGTGGCAGGCTTATGAGAATGAAGTGACACTGACTAAATGAGGCGGCGACACCTGCAGTTCATTCTGGCGGGGCCGGCCGCGGATCAGATCGAAGTCTTGCGGCAACGCTGGGACTCGGTAATGGCCGCACGAGCACCTGCGCACATTTCGTTAGTGTACCCGGAGGAGTACGACGACGAGACGCTGCTCCTTTCACGCGCTGCAAGTGCTGCGCACGATACATCGCCATTCACCGTCACCCTTGGAGAAGCGTCTGGAGAGAATGGGGGCCGAGGTGGAGTCTGGTGCTCGGTAACGGACCGATCCGGGACGTGGAACGCGCTGCGGGCAGCGATACTATCAACGCCATTCCGTATGCTTCCAATCGAGCCGCACGTTACGGTCGTCCATCCACGGACCTCAAGTCGGGGACCGGAAGCGCTGGCGGACCTTTCAGGCATCAGCGTTTCGGGCAAAGTCGATCTCAGCGAGATCGTTTACACGGAGACTGGCGCGTCTGGCATGTGCGTTCTCGATCGATTCCAGTTGCTGGGTGCGCCATGAATGCATGGAGCGGATCGAGGGTCAGTGAATGACCGCAATGGGTCGAGATGGGCATTGAATCGTAGGGTACCAAGCGTCAGAAATTCACCACTAACGCGTCCGATAAGGCGGGTCTCTTGCCCGCCGGGGGGACACGTTGGAGCCAGGAGCGGTTACATGCTGAGCTACATCAGGGTTGGTGCCAACGATATCCCGCTTTCGGGGCGTTTCTACACGGCGGTCCTGACCCCGCTCGGATACCGGAAGAAGGACGTGCCGAACGGCATCGAGTTCACCTTTCCGGACGAGGCCGGCCAGCCCTGTGGCCCTGCCGCCGTGTACGTGGCGAAGCCATACGACGGCAACGAGGCGACCGTCGGCAACGGTTCTATGACGGCCTTCCAAGCCGAAACGCAAGAGATGGTCCGTAACCTTCACGCCGCCGGTCTTCAGGCGGGCGGCTCCGACGAGGGCGCGCCCGGTTTCCGTGCCGACTACAGCGATCACTTCTATGTCGGGTATCTCCGCGATCCCCTGGGCAACAAGGTCGCAATCTTCTGCGCGAACCCGGCAGAGGGAACCCGGGACCGCTGAACTGAGCCTTGTTTTTTTGCGGCGCGGCGTTTGCCGGTGGCGCGTCGTCGAAGGCCGGCTTCTGAGCCGTTCTCTTCCTTAGCCGCTCATCGCATCAGAAGAACGCGAAGACCCGGCTCTCGATACTTTCCCGTGGCTTTGCGTCGGGCCCGGGATCGGGGTTGTCGAACGCCGTGTGAAGGGTGAACCGGGCCCGGCCATCGGTTTCGCTGTCATAGGTCTTGAGCAGCAAGACCTCATCGGGCGTCAACGCGGGAAAGGTCATCCATCGCTGGTCCGGGTGATAGTGCGCCAGCATCAACTCTCCAATACGGTCTTTGGCGATCCTGGGTGTCGGCACCAGCTGATCTGCACGCGTGCTCGACGCATCGCAGAGGGCCAGCATGGAGGTTAAGGCCGGATGGCAAACAGCCCGCCAGACATTGACGATGGCAACACGGCGCGACAGAAGATCATCCGCTTCCTCAGCCATGATGTCTCGGACCCGCTGGGGGCCGGACTTGTCGGTGTAGTCGTTGTGCACCACGGCTGAGGGTTCGCGGCTGGTATGTTCCCCGCGAATGTTCCGGCTGTCCGCCCGTCTTGTATGGTCAAAGCACACCGCGCGGGCGGCGCCTGTGGCATCGCGCACCAGCGTTTCGACCTCGTCGGTATAGACCGACTCGATCTGGCCAGCGTCGTAAAAGTCGTCGACGGCGCTCACGTGATTGACCAAACAGAAGGCCTCGCGATCGAGCGACAGACTGTCCACGTTGCGTCCGTTGTGCAGCGTGACAACGCTGTCAACGAACTCGCCTTCGAGATCGAGCTCCGCGTCGGCGCCACCCTGGGAAGCGCGATAGACGGGCGGGGTGTCGGATGGCGCCAGAAAACGAAGTGTTGCGGCGAAACTGTCGGGCTGACTCATGATATCTTACCTAAGTCCGGATGACTCAGGCGGGCGGATTGGCAAATGTAACCTGGTTCAAGATGGTGTTGCGGTGTAGCTGGTCAACCCAGGGATCATGCTGACGATCGATCAGTCAATAGATTCTCCGTGCCGCCTCCGATAGGGTCGTGACCCGAGGGAGGCCGGTCATGGAACGTCGGTTAGCCGCCATACTTGCTGCCGATGTGGTCGGCTATACCCGCCTTATGGGCCTCGACGAGGCCGGTACCCTGCAGCGTCTCACGGCGCTGCGGCAACAGCATCTGGAGCCGCTTGTTGCCGAACACCACGGGCGTATCTTCAAGCTCATCGGTGACGGTCTACTGGTCGAGTTTGCCAGCGTCGTCGACGCCCTTGCCTGTGCGCAGGCCTGGCAGGAACGCGTGGCATCGCACGAGGCGGCGGTGGACGAGGGCAGGCGCCTCACGTTCCGTATCGGCGTCAACCTGGGCGACGTGATCGTCGAGGGCGACGACGTCTATGGTGACGGTGTCAACATTGCCGCGCGCATAGAGAGCCTGGCTGAGCCGGGCCGCGTCTACCTCTCCAGCGACGCCTACCGGCACGCGAAAGGCAAACTGGACGTCTCGTTTGATGACATCGGCGAACACGACCTGAAGAACGTTGCCGAGCCCGTCCTGGTCTATCGGATATCGGCGATGCCGACGGATGCCGCGCCTGTTTCGGCAGGATCAGCCGTTCTGCCGTTGCCGGACAAACCGTCCATTGCCGTGCTGCCGTTCACCAACATGTCCGGCGATACCGAGCAGGAGTACTTTTCCGACGGCATCACGGAAGACATCATCACCGAGCTCAGTCGCCTTGGCGACCTCTTCGTCATCGCGCGCAACTCGTCGTTTTCCTACAAGGGCAAGTCCCTGAAGGCACAGGAGATCGGCCGCGACCTCGGCGTTGCCCATCTGGTCGAAGGCAGTGTCCGCAAAGCAGGCAACCGCGTTCGTGTCACCGCACAGCTCGTTGAGGCGGCGACAAGCAACCAGGTCTGGGCGGAACGCTACGATCGAGAGCTGGACGACATCTTCGCGGTTCAGGACGAGGTTACCGAACGCATCATCGAAGCCCTGCAAAGCCGGTTACAGGGCAAAGCCGACGTCCGGCCTGAGCGACAGACGCCGCAGTCGATCGAGGCTTACGACTGCGTGCTGCGTGCCATCGAATACAGCCAGCGTGTTACGCAAGAGGCGAACGCTGACGTTCGCAAGCTGTGCGAACGCGCCATTGCCCTTGACCCCGATTACGCCGAAGCCCATGCGAGATTGGCCAACACCTACGTTCAGGAGTGGAACCAGGGTTGGAACCAGCGCCAAGAAGACACGCTGGACCGCGCCGAGGCTATATCGCTTCAAGCCATCGAGCTGAACAGCGGGCTGGCTTTTGCCCATGCCCTTCTTGAGCACCTGTACCTCTGGAAGAAAGAGCACGACAAGGCAATCGCGGCCGGAGAACGCGCGCTTGAGCTTGATCCCAACAATTCTGACTCGCTCGCCATTCATGCGATGACGCTTGGCTGGGCAGGCCGTGCCGCCGATGCGTTGCCGGTCATGAAGAAGGCGATGCGTCTGAACCCCCATCATCCCCACTGGTATCACTTCGTCTACGCCTTGGCGCTGTTCGAGGTTCAGGAACTGGATGACGCGCTGGCGTCGCTCCATCGAGGCGTCGCCCGGTCGCCCGACTTCATGCCGAACCATTTCTACCTGGCGGTCGCTTACGCTGATCTCGAACGCGATGCCGAAGCAAAGGCCGAAGCGGCTGAGCTTATGCGTATCAATCCGGCCATGACGCTCCAATCCGCGCATCGCCTTCTGCCCTACCGCGATCAAAACCGTCTCGAGCACTGCCTGCGTGGATTGCGGCGGGCGGGGCTGCCGGAATAGCTGGACGGCACAAAACGAACACGATGATCGCTAAGGCGGGGCGTTCGAGCCTGATCAGGGTGCGTCCTGCCATCGACTGGGTTGGTCTGGCCTGGCGATAGCGTGCGCGGCATCGGTGCCGGAACGCATCCATCCGGTCACACGCCAGGGCCGGGGTTTCGCCGGGGAAGTTCAGGCGATAAGCTGCAAAAAACAAAACATCTTGCGAAAACATGTGCTCACGGCCCGATTGCCACGGCTGGGGCGCGGATGGGGGGTGCACCGATGGATGACGCCGCGCTCGCCGATTGTATCGGCCGGGTCGAGGAGCGGGAGGATGTGATCTCTCCCTCGGTCGCGCGGATGTTGCACGCAACCTTGTCGTCCGTCAGAGACTCCGCGCGCGATGTCGATCTGGGCATGGCCATGCCGCCCCTTTGGCATTGGGTGGCGTTTCATCCCTATGCGCCGATGGACGACATCGGTACGGACGGTCATCCCAAGCTCGGTGAGTTCTTGCCGGCCGTGCCCCTGGAGCGGCGCATGTGGGCCGGTGGACGTCTTGAGTTCCATGCCGGCTTGTCCGTCGGCGAACGCCTGTACCGCCGTTCGGAGATCCTGCAGGTCGAGCAGAAGTCGGGCCGCGCCGGTCCGATGGTCTTCGTCACCGTCGGCCACGAACTGCATGGCGAAAACGGTCTTGCCATCACCGAAGAGCAGGACATCGTCTATATCGCCATGCCCGAGAGCTACCGGCCGCCCAAGGCGATCCCGGCACCGGACAAGGCTGACTTCGATGTCTTGGTGCCGGTCGATGTCGTCCTGCTGTTCCGTTACTCCGCCGCGACCTTCAACGCCCACCGCATCCACTACGACCTGCCTTACGCGACCGAGGTGGAGAAGTATCCGGGCCTGGTCGTGCACGGTCCGCTGCAGGCGACGATGCTGATGGCGCTGGCGGTGCGCCATCGCGGGCAGGCGCCGTCGCGCCTCAGCCATCGTGGCGTGCATCCGATGTTCCACACCCACGATCTAAGGCTCATCGGCGTCGATAGCGACGACGGCGCCATGGCGTTGTGCACGGCCGCACCGGAAGGCCATCAGGGTTTTCAGGTGCGCGCGGAATGGGATCAAGCGCGATGACCGCCATTCTCCAGGGCATGCGCGTCGTCGAGGGTTCCGCCTTCGTGGCGATCCCGTTGGCCGGCATGACGCTCGCCCAGATGGGTGCTGACGTCATCCGCTTCGACCGGCTGCAGGGCGGGCTCGACGCCAAGCGCTGGCCGGTGACGAAAGACGGCAAGAGCCTGTTCTGGGCCGGCTTGAACAAAGGCAAGCGCTCGATCGCCATCGATCTGAAGTCGCCGCGCGGGCGCGAGATCGTCACCGAGATCATCTGTGCGCCGGGCGAGGATGCCGGCTTGTTTCTAACCAACCTCAACGTCCGCGGCTGGATGGATTACCAGACCCTCAGCAAGCAGCGTAAGGACCTGGTTATGGTGACCTTGCTGGGCGATCGACATGGCCGCCCGGCGGTCGACTACACGGTCAACCCGGCTGTCGGTTTCCCCCAGGCGACAGGCCCGGCAGGCTCGGACGACCCGGTCGCCCATGTGCTGCCGGCCTGGGACTGCATCGCCGGCAACATGGCGGTTTCGGCTTTGCTGGCGGCGGAGCGCCATCGCCTGCGTACCGGCGAGGGCGAGGCGGTCACCTTGTCGCTCAAGGACGTCGCCGCGGCGATGCTCGGCAATCTCGGGATCATCGGCGAGGTCGCGGTCAACGGCGTCGACCGTCCGAAAGCCGGTAACGCGCTTTACGGCGGCTATGGCCAGGATTTCCTGTGTGCCGACGGCAGGCGCGTGATGGTGATCGGGCTGACCGACCGCCAATGGCGCAATCTGGTGAATGTGACGGAGACGGCGGAGGCCATGGCCGCGCTCGGTTCGCGGCTTAACCTGAACCTCGCCGAGGAAGGCGCGCGCTGGCAGGCGCGCGCCGCGATCACCGATCTCTTGGCGCCCTGGTTTGCCGCACGGCGGGTCGGCGATTTCGCCGCGGCGTTCGACGAGGCAGGCGTCACGTGGTCGCAGTTCCGCAGTTTCGCCCAGGCACTTAAGGAAGACCCCGACCTGTCGGCGGATAATCCGATGTTCACCATGCTGGCGCAGGACGGTCTGGGCACGTTTCCGGTCCCGTCCACCCCGTTCGCCTTTACCGGTGCGGCGCGCCAACCTGTGGTGCCGGCACCGGCACTTGGCGCCCATACCGAGGAGATCCTGGCCGACGTCGCGGGCCTGTCCGAGGGCGAGATCGCGCGTCTGTTCGACGACGGCGTGGTCGCCGGCCCGAAGGGCTGAACCGCTACTGGGTGACGTCAGGCAGCTGACGGCTGGCGCGGCACGAGGTCGAAGGCCAGCGAGATGCGCGCGGGCGATCCGGCAAAGGGTTCGGTGCGGTGGTGCATGTAGGACGGGAACAGCACGACGTGGCCTTCCTTCGGCGCGACGTCATAGGTCGGGTGCCGGGCTTTGGGAAAGAACGCCGAGCTCGGTTCGCCGAAGGTCAGGTGCCCCGCGCGGTCGCCTGAACCATCCTGGTCGATGCCCGGGAGCCGCGCGTAGTAGACGCCGCTCAGCCAGCCGCTCGGGTGGATGTGCGGTTGCTGATGGCCACCCGTTTCCAACACCGTCGCCCAGCCGTGAAGCCGCACCCGTGCCGGCCGCTGCGCGAGAAACGGATGGTTGGGGTCGTGGGGCAGGCGGGTGGTGTAGTCTTGCGCTACGGCGGCTAAGGCGGTCTGCAGAGACGCCAGCGGTCCCGATTTGGCCGGAAACAGAGCGCCGCTTTGAAACCCGCCCCGTGTCGTTCGTTCGGCGCGGTCGCGCACCAGATCGTCCCGGTCTAAGACGGCCTTGCTGAGAGCCTTGTTGAACGCCGCGAGATCCGCGTAGCCGTCCGGTGTCGGGATCTCGGCCGCGCGGACGAACCGCTCGAAATCCATGATCTCTTGCGCCTCCGGCGCCTTGCCCAGCTCGACGGCGGCAACCCCCGCCAAGGCAAGGGCGAAACTGTCGCCGGGGTTGCGCGCCAGCTGTGCCCTGGCCAGATCGGCGGCGTCCTCGACCGCGCCGCGGCGCATCAGCACCTGCGCCAGATCGGCGGTGACCCGGCGGTGACCGGGCAGCCCTTGCCACGCGCGACGCAACAGGGGTTCGGCGGCGTCGAAGTCGCCGGATCGCGCGAGGTTGCAGCCCTTCTCATAGAGGGCATTTGCTTCTTCAGATCCCGGATATGCCGTTTGTCGCACCTGGCCCGCGTCCCTCATGGCCGTATCGCCTGCCGGCGGCGATTAGAGTCTACTCGAAGGCCCATGAAAAGGGTGGCGATGCGTCAGCATGCCGCCTCAACCGGCTGATGCCACGCGACGCTTCGAGTCGGTCAGCGCGTCAATCTGCTTGAGAAGCGAGTCGTAGTCCGGCGAATCGCCGCTGGCATAGTTGAAGTTCCTGAACAGGCCGGTCAGCCGGGTAAAGTGGTCGCGCACGTCGCTCTTGTCGGCGAAGTCGTAGTCCTGGTCCACAATCTCACGGATCTTGGCGAAGGTCATTTTTTGGCGGTCAAGGGAAGCCGATGCGTCGACGTCATCGAACGCGTCCTGTTGCAGGTAGACCATGTCGACGAACAGCGCCTTTTCGTAGGTGATAAAGTCGTCCAACGTGATGCCTTCTTCGCCGGTGACCTGCATCATCTGAAGGATGGAGTCGCCGGTGTGGAGCAGGGCCTGCATGTCCTTGACCGAGCCGATCCAATCGGTGCCCAGGTTGTCGTGATACCAGTCCGCCATCTGGTCGAGATAACGCGACCAGGAGAGCAGGGGGTCGACGGCGGGATAAAAGCGTTTGTAGGCGCGATCGGCGGAAAGGCCCAGGAAGGCCTTGACCGTGGCAAGGGTCGACTGGGTTACCGGTTCGTCGAAGTTACCGCCTGCCGGCGACACGGTGCCGATCATGGTCAGGCTGCCGACCGACCCGTCGTTCGTGCGCATGACACCGGCACGCTCGTAGACCGATTTGATCGACGAATCGAGATAGGCCGGGAAAGCCTCTTCGCCCGGGATCTCTTCGAGGCGTCCCGACGTTTCGCGCATCGCCTGCGCCCAGCGCGACGTGGAATCGGCAATCAGCAACACGTCGTAACCCATCTGCCGGTAGTATTCGCCCAGCGTCAGCCCGGTATAGATCGACGCTTCGCGCGCGGCGACCGGCATGGACGATGTGTTGCAGATGATGACGGTGCGGTCCATCAGCGCACCGCCCGTCTGGGGGTCGTTCAGCCGGGGGAATTCGGTGATCGTTTCCACCACCTCGCCCGCCCGTTCGCCGCAGGCAACGACGATCACGATATCGACGGCGGAGTAACGCGAGATCAGGTTTTGCAGCACGGTCTTGCCGGCCCCGAACGGGCCGGGGATACACGCCGTGCCGCCGCGCGCTATGGGAAAGAACGTGTCGATGAGACGCTGCGTGGTGATCAGGGGCTCGTCGGGAAACAGACGGTGCGACGCGCCCTTGCGCACCAGCATGGAATCGATGGATTTGCGCACCGGCCAGCGCTGGCTGAGCGACACGTCACGCTCGTGACCGGCGGGATCGCTCAAACGCGCCACCGTCTGGTTGACGTTGACGTTGTCCTCCTGGATCCAGCTCACTTCATAGGCGTCCGGCCAGTCGAAGGGGACCATGATCTTGTGGACGTAGCGGCCCTCCGGCACGGTGCCCAATACATCGCCAGCCCTGACCTTGTCGCCCGGGCGCGCGACCGGTGTGAACGGCCATTTCTTCTCCTGATCGACGGCGGCAAGCTGGACCCCGCGCGGCAGAAAGACGCCATGCTGGTCGGCCAGGTTCTTCAAAGGGTTCTGAAGACCATCGTAGACCTCCCCCAGAAGGCCAGGCGCCAGCGTGACGGAGAGCATCTGGCCGCTTTGTTCGACCGGATCGCCGGCGCCCACGCCGTCCGTGCTCTCGTAGACCTGGGCATCGGCCATGCGGCCGCGAACGCGCAGGATCTCCGCTTCCAGGCGCTCCTGCTCGCCGGCGGCGTTGAGCCTGGTCGGGCAGATATAGATCACCTCGTTCTTGACCAGCCGCGCGAAGGATCCGTCGTCTTGTTGCACGGCCTCGATCGTGACGAGGTCGTCCTGCACGTTGATGACACGCGCGCTCGCGATAATCGGACCGTCGCCCGCTTGGGAAGCGAGGGTGCTTGACTGACGGTCCGTCATCGCTTGTTGTCCCATGGCAGCGCCGCCCCTTCACCCATGGCGGCATTGGCAAGCCTGTCAAAGCGCTCGCCGGCGACAGCGCCGTCATAGTGCGTCCATCGGTCGATCACATGCCAGCGCAGCGCATAGATGACGACGGCCTCGAAGTCGAACAGGTGGTGCGCCCGGTAACGATTGAGGTTGGTCCAGACCTGCTGCAGCAGGAGACGTTCGAGACCCAGCGAGTCCCCGTCTTTGAGAAGCTGGTCCGCCTCTCGGATCCAGGGGAAAGCACCCTCGACCCGGAACCCCGGTTCGTCCCAGTTCGCCGCGATGCGCCGGGTCCAGCGGCCGTAGCCCCATGGCGGGTTCGCTTCTGGCGCCGGTTCGCCTCTGTGCCGGCGGCGCAGGGCCGCGACACATGTCCGCAGCTCCAGGCGGTCGCGAATGATGTCGCGCAGGGTCGCGTGCTCGACCTCCGCCATCGCGCGGCGCCCGCGCTCCAACGTTTCCTCCTCTGTCAGGCTCAGGGGCAGGCGAAACCAGGCGAGGGCACCGACGATGACCGTCAAGGTCGCCGCATCCTCCGGCGTCAGCATGCGCAGCCTGCGCTCCAGCTTGATGCGCGAGATCGGCGTCTGCTTGGCGCCGAACAACGAAACCGGGTGCGGCAAGCTCGAGATCAACATGACGTAGAGGTAGGCGTCGGCCATGCGTGCGCTATCTCCCCCTCACTTGACGACACCGTCGAGGATCGAGCGGAAGCGCGGCTGTAAGTGCTGCAGCAAGAGGCTCGCGACCGCCTGGTCGGTCAGGTCGAGTGTGATGTCGTTACCGACAAGGCGGATGCGCATGCCCGACTGGTCGTCGTTGCCGACCGAAAACGTCACGCCGTCGCGCAGCAGGTCGACCGTTAGCCCGAGCGCCAGTTCCGTCAGCTTGCCGTGTTCAAGCTCCTCGGAATCCTGGCGAAGTTCCTCCAAACCGACGACGTGTCGGGGAAGCACGAATTCGATGGGCTCGTCCTCGCTCAGACGCGCATCGTCGGCGACCCGTCCGGCGACCTCGATCACCATCTGCCGCAAGACGTCCTTGTCCTGTAGGTGGCGGGATACCAGGCGCTCCACGTCGCTGCTGAAGCGCTGCATCAGCGTCATCTTCATGTCCAGAACCGTATCGCGCATGGCGACCTTCAGGGCGTCCGCGCCGGCGTTCTTCAGTTCGTCGGCTTCCTTGCGGGCCGCCACGACGGTGGCGCGTGCCTCGGCGTTGGCTTTCTCAAGAATGGCTTGCGCCTTCGCTTCGGCCGCCGCGACGATCTTCTCGGCTTCCTGCTTGCCCGCCGACGTGCCTTCGTCACGCAGACGCTTGATGAGCGAATCGACGCCGGACGAAATGATCTCCTGGCGATCGTTGTTGTTCATCCGCCTACTCCCGGTATGCCTGCGCTGATGACGAGCGCGAAGATGAACGCGAAGACCGCGAAACCTTCCACGATCGCGGCCGGCGCCAGCGACAGGCCGAAGATCTCAGGTTTCTCCTTGGTCGCGTTGATCGCCGAGGCGCAGCACTGACCCTGTTTGATGCCGCTATACATCAGTGCGACGCCGGCAAGGATGCCGACAGCGAAAAGACCGCCGGCGGCATCCACGGTGACGTCGCGGTTCAAGGTGAACATGATGACGATGCCGTAGATGATCTGCGATGACGGCATGGCGGAGACGCCGACATAGCGGCCGTATCCACCTTCGGTCTCCAGCATGGCGCCGATCGCGGCCTGGCCGGCGATGGCGCAGCCGATAATGCTGCCGATCGCGCCAAGCGCCATGGGCCCGTAGATCCCGAACCATCCCAGCGCGATGACAACTTCATTCATGACTCACCTTGGTGCGGGCGAAAGCCTCGAACGTGTGGCCCTCTTCCGGCATCCCCCAGTTATAGAATTCCATGAAATTGAGCCTGAGCCCATGCACCACCCCGCTCATCACCGACAAACCCAGGTTCATCGTGTGGCCGAGAAGCAGGATCAACAAACTGAACAGCAGCCCGATGCCGGGCACGGCATCGTGCACCTGGACGGCCAGCTGGTTGAAGGTCAGCGCCAGGGACGTGCTTGAAAGACCCAGCGCGAAAAGGCGCATGTAGCTTAGGACATCGCCGAACATGCCGCTTACCTTGGTCAGCGCGAGCAGACCGTCGATGCCGCGCCGCGCAACGCTGGCCGGTCTGTCGATCGGCCGTTGGCTGCTGAACAGAAAGACGGTCAGCAGACCGGCGCCCAACAGGGCGCCGGCGGCGGTCTCCAGCGGGCTGCCGCCGTCGGCTAGCCACAGGCCCAGCCCGCCGATAATCGCAGCGATCCAGCCCAGCCGCGCGAGCGCCGTTGGATGGCGTCGGTTGTGATAGGCAACGACGCCGTTGGCGAGAACGAGATGGAACGCGCCAATGATGATCGAAAGCCGCATCATGCTCTCGACATCATTCATGTCGATGAGATCGATCCTGTCGAGCAACGACCCCGGTGGAAGCGTGATGCCGAAGTAACCGCCGGCGACGATGCCATAGACCAGCGCCACGCCGAGCACGATGAGCCCGAAGGACCGGTATCGTTTGCCGACCGGCGTCCGGCCTAGCTTGTTCCAGAAAAGACCGAGCAACAGCAGCATGAACAGGGCGTAGCCGGCGTCGGCGACGATCATCGCGAAGAACAGAGCAAACGAGAACAGCAGGATGATCGAAGGATCCCAGGTCCGGTAACCCGGCACTTGATAGAACAGCGAAAGATCGGTCCCCGCCGCCAGTTCCGGCGGGTTCTCCAGCAATGTGGGCGGATCGTCGTCGGGCCCGGGTTCTTCGATCAGGCAGGCCAGGTCATGATGACGGGCGAACTCCTGTAACGCGCCCGCCCGTTCCGCCGGCGCCCAGCCCTGTATGGCCACGATACCGTCCGCATCAAGCGTCTGTTCGCCGGCAAACGCGCGCGCCGACGCATCCTCGGCCTCGGCCATATGGACGCTCATCAGGTAGATGTAGCGGGTCAATGCCTGTCGGTCGGCGGTGAGCGACTCGATCTCGCTCTCGCACTCCTCCAGTTGCAGCCTCAGCTCGTTCAGCGGCAGCGCGCCGGTATGGGTGCGGGCGACGGGCAAGATGTCGCTGGGCGGTTCCTCGCGGGCGATCAACACCACATAGGTACGCCGCGGGTCCCTGTGCACGACTTGCCACGGCATATCGAGGTCGTTGAGCAAACGCGCCTTTCCCGATGGCAGGACGTAGAACCACAGGCGGTGATGGGCCAACGCCTCATGAGGCGGGAAGAAGAGGTCGCCCCATGGTTCAAGTCCCTTGATGCGCTGCTCCAGGAAGTCGCGCCGGTCGGACTGTTCGCGCAGCCGTTGCTGAATGTCGAGCGCCGCGCGGGTGACGTCTCGAATGTCGAACTTGGGATCTCGGGAGATTTGCCGTCGTTTGTTCGGCATGTTCATCAGGAAACGCAACGCCCTGTATGAGTCTTCGGCCCGTCGCGGCGTTGCCTTCTCCGGTTCGGCAGGCGGCGGGCGCAGCGCGACCAGATGCAGACAGCCGAGATCCTGCAGACGATCCAGGATCGCCGCCTTTTCGCTCAGCAGGCCGCATAGGGTGACTTTCTTGAGCGCGATGAGCGTCATGCCGCGCGCGCCTTGCGGTGTTTGTTCTTGGCGATCTTCGAGCGCACCACCGCCGCGCGCTCGGCATCGCCCAGATAGATCCTGATGCGTTTGATATTCGCCTCGGCTTGAGGAATCAGGATCTTGTCGAACAGGTTGACCCGTTGGGTAACCGTGCGCAAAGCCGCGGCCAGCAGATCGACGCGGCGTTCGTCAACGCGCAAACGAAGCCTGAGTTCGAGCATCAGACGGAGATCGTCGACCACGCGGTCGACCCAATGGGGCCGGGCCATCAGCGCATAGGGCAGAACGTCGACGGCCACGTTCTGCAACACGGGCAGTGGCGCGCCCAGCACGTTTTCGGTCGTGATGTCGACCCGGCTGACCTTGACGATACCGGTCAGGTCGATGTTCGTGTTGGCCAGCATGGGCAGGTTCTTTTCGACATGGCGCTTGAGGCGTTCGATCTCGCGGCGCGTCGCCGCGGCGGCCTCGACCGCTTCGGCCTGCGCGGCGTTCAATTGCTGCCGCTTCATGTCGAGGGACGGCAGAAAACGCCTGAACGAATCCAGCTTGCCCTCTTCCTTCGCGAGCGCCGCCTTGTTGAGCTGTAATCGCGCCACCGTTTCCTGACCTCTCCTTCCTACCTGAGCAATCGGTTGCCTGCGCTCAGGTCATGCGGCATCGGCGCCGCTTGACGCTTCGGTTCGGGCCACGTCTTGCCCGGCACCGGGATAGTACTTTTCAATCAGTGACTGGCGCATCAGGAGCTGTTCGGGCCTGAAACACTCCGCGAGCGTCCGCCACGACAGATCAAGCGCGTCCTCCAGCGGCATGGACGCGTTGATATCCATGAATCGCTCGCGGAAAAGATCGCCGAACTTCAGCAACTGTCTGTCGAAGTCGGAAAGCTCGAACGCCATGGCCTGTTTCTGGGCGGCGTCCCGTGCGCCGGAATAGGAGCGGATCATGGTGTTCATGATCTGCGCATGGTCTTCCCGGGTCTCCTTGCCGATCACATGCTGCTTCAGGCGCGAGAGCGACCCGAAGGGATCCAATGCGCCATCGTGCAGATAGAACTGACCTTCGGTGATGTAGCCGGTGTTGTCGGGGACCGGATGGGTGACGTCGTCGCCCGGCATCGTCGTCACGCTCAGTATCGTCACGGATCCGCCGATGGTGTAGTTGCACGCCTTCTCGTAGCGGCGCGCCAATTGGGAATAGAGATCGCCCATGTAGCCGCGGTTGGACGGCACGCGCTCCATCGCGATGCCGATCTCCTTCAGCGCGTCGGCGAACGAGGTCATGTCGGTCAACAGGACGAGCACGCGTTTGCCCTCTTCGACGGCAAAGTGTTCGGCGACGGCAAGCGCCATATCCGGCACCAGCAGGCGTTCGACGATGGGGTCGGAAGCCTGGTTCACAAACATGACCGTGCGGGCAAAGACGCCGGCATCTTCGAACGAACGGGCAAAGAAATGATAGTCGTCGAAGATCAGGCCCATGCCGCCGAACACCACGACGTCGGCGTCTGCCTGGATGCCGATCCGCGCCAGCAGCGGGTTGTAGGGCTCGCCGGCGACCGAGAAAATGGGGATCTTCTGGCTTTCGACCAGGCAATTGAAGACATCGATCATCGGCACGTCGGTGCGGATCATCTTGGACGCCAGACTGCGCTGCATGGGATTGACCGACGGTCCGCCGATGGGGACCTTGGGGTCCATCGCCAGATCCGGCCCGGCGCCCAGCGGCTGGCCGTCGCCGCGAAACACGCGGCCCAGAATGTTGGACGAGTAGGTGACGTTCAGGGGATGACCGAGAAACCGGATCGAGGCCTGGGTCGAAATGCCCTTGGTGCCGGCGAAGACCTGAAGGGCGACGGCGTCGCGCTCGATCGAGATGACCTGGGCGAGTGACGTTGCCGACCCCGCATCTTCGACCATCGCCAGGTCGCGCAGGCGAACCACGGGCGCTTCACCGGCGTCGGGCATCGGCACGTGCACCTTGATGATGTCGCCGACAATCTCCAGCACGCGCGAGTACCGAACCAGATCCAACGTCATCCTGCCCCTCCGATGGCATAACCCGAGTCCGTCTGGCAGATCATCTTACGCTAGAGCAGATCCCACTTGGATTGAATCGCTTGGCGATCCAAACCAAGTGGGTGAATCTGCTCTAACTATGTGATGTAGAGCGGATTCACGCGCCCAGATAGAACCGTAAACCGGTTCCATATGGACGCGATCCGCTCTATCTCCGGTGATCGCCAGACACATATGGACGCTACCTTGATGGGGATCTGGTGTCGTGGGGACCCGTGTCGCCACGGGGATCTTGAGCATGCCGGCATGGTCCAAAACGAGGTGACGCGGAGGCGCTGACGACGCTAGCCGCCCGCCATGACAGTTTTGCAACGGAACATGATCGCCGATTTTGCCTAGCGTAACTCAGGAAAGGCCGCATTGATGCGGATCAACGGCTTCTTCTGGCCGCTAGAGCGGATCATGGTTAGGTGGAACCGCTTCCTATCTATGAGTAGAGCAGATTCACCAGTCCTGACGGAATCGCGAAGCGATTCCATCAAAACAGGATCTGCTTTAACCCGGCTTTCGGATGGCGCAAGACGAAAGAGCTCGCGATCGACCGCTTTCGACAATCAGCCGTCCAGGCGGTACTCCGTGAACGCGATTGTGCCCGCATAGGGCGCCGGCGCCACCCACATGACGCCGGCGGTCGTATCCATGATGACGGTGGCGACGGTGGATGAGGGCTGTTTGGCGTTGGCCTCATCGTCGGCGCCGGGCGAGGCAAGCACGGCGGACGGTGCCCCATAGGTGTCGGCGAAGGCGTCTTCCAGATCGCTGCGCGCGATACTGCCGGCGCTTTGGCGCAGCCGGCGTTCGACCCGGCTGTCGCGATAAATCGAGCTCGGCGAGATCGCGAGGCCGGTATCGACGACGCGGGCCCGTGCGGCATCCGTGCGGAAATGATTGGCGTGCACCAAAAGCCCGGCATCCGGCTTTTCCCAGAAGACCTCCTGGGGCGTCGTCTCCAGGTCGACGGCTTCGCCCTCGGCATCGGAGATCATGAGGTTGTTGGCGAACGAGCGCGGCGTGCGCAGAACATGCTTCAGCGCTTCGGCGAACGTACGCGACTCGATGATCTTGCGCCGCATCAGCGGCAGGGGCACGGCGCCGTCGGCCGGCGGTTGCGGGCAAGCCAGAAAGTTCCCGGTGACCGCGATGCCGTGGCTGTTCAACCCCGCGCGCGCGACGATGCCGGCCTCGACAAAGACCAGCAGGCGCGTGCCGTCTTCCAACTCGTGGCGGATCACGATGGCGGACTCCTTGCACTCGTCGATCCAGTCCCAGTTCTGCCCGTGCAGCATGTGGCCGTCAGCGGTGATGTCGGGCAGAGCGATGGCGCCGGTGCAGCCGTCGGGCGTCGGGTCGCCCCTGAGGCTCTTGTCGTAGAGCAGCTCGGTGCGGGCGTTCAGCGCGACGATGTCCTCGACCGGCCGCTCCGCGCCCTCGGCGATGCCCTTGATCTCCTCGACATAGCGCGGCTCATAGGATTCCAGGCGCGGCAGATAACGGCCCGCGATCACTTGCACCTCCGGCCACGTCAGATTGCCGCGCGCCAACGCGCGTTCATAGATGCCGACGCTGACGGCAATACGGTCGCCGGCCTGACGGCCAATCTGCCGACCGCGCTCAAGCGGTGTCCCGCCTGCCTCGATCAGGGGAAAGGGAGTGGTCATACCGAGATCACAGCACGCTTAGGCCTCAGGCGCCCGTCATATCACGTCCTCGAACGGTGCGACACGGGCGCCTGAAGGCGGCCGCGCAGGCTCAGAAGCCGGCCATCACGCTGTCGAACAGCTCGACCATCTTCGCCTCGGTCGCCGGATCGCCGGCGGCCAGGAAGACTCCCCGCTCGAACACGGCGATCGGATCGGTCAGCCCCAACTCGTCGAGAGTCGTGGGATCGGCGATCTCGAACGACTGCTTGTTGGCGTGGCCATAGCCATAGTTCTCGATCAGCCACTTGCCGGTCTCCGGCGCCAGCATCGCGTCGATGAAGTCGTACTGCATCTGCTCGTCGGCCCGGCCGCTGACGACACGCACGATGCCGCACATCCATGTCCACCGCCCTTCCTTCGGGTTGGCGTAGGCGATCGGCAGGCCCTGTTTCTTGAGTTCGACGACGGCGGAGTTCCAGGCGTACATCATGACCGCCTCGCCGTTGGCGACCGCCTGCTCGGCCGTGGTCTGATCGTCCCAGAAGAAGGGTACCAGACGGCGCTGCACGCGCAGCAGGTCGGCGATGGGACCACCGAGCTGTTCGTCGGTCGGCGTGAACATATCGAAACCCAGACACGCGGCGGCGGCGCGCACGTTGGCGATGCTGTTGCGCGCAGCGATTCTGCCTTCGTACTTCTCGTCGAACATCATGCACCAGCTCTCCTCTTCGACCTCAATGAGATCGGTGCGATAGAGGATCGAGCTGTTGCCCCAGTCGAACGGCACCATGTAGTAGGCGCCATCAAACGAGACATCGCCGGCATCGAGCATCTGCGGAAAGATGTTGTCCCAGTTGGCGACCTTGGTGGTGTCGATGGGCGCGAGCACGTTGGCGTCGTACCAGGTGCGCATGTCCTCCAGGCAGGGATGGGCGACGTCGGGTTCGTAGCCCGCCCGGATCTTCGCCAGAGCCTCTTCCGTGCCGCCGAACGGCGCGGTGTTGGGTTCGCCATACTTAGCAATGAACGGCTGATGCAGCTCCGGGATGTCGTAGCCGCCCCAGGTGTAATAGGTGACCATGTCCGCATCGGCGGCGGCGCGCGTCGTCGGCAAGGCGGCGAAGGCAAGACCCGCCGTCGCTACGAAACCCATGAGTTCCCTGCGGTCGACACGACCATGGACGAGGTCGCCAACCAGGCGATCAACGTTGGGCTGTTTCATCAGGTGCATGGAGAATCCCCCTTGGTGGCGCGTATTTGCGTATAAATCGGGGAAATCTTACAAGCTGATCAACAGAATCCAAGTTTTTTGCGCAAAAAAACCTCAGAATCCCTGGACGTGCTCGACGATCTGGCGCTCCAGCAGCATGACATCGCGCGTTTCGACCGCGTCGACCAGGAGGTGATGCTGGGCTGCCGAGACCTTCAGGCCTTCCAGGGACCGCCAACGCCCGGATGTCGCGATGTCGTAGCGATTGCGCAGATCCGAGATCGTCTTGGCCAGGACATCGTTGCCGCAAATCTCATAGAACCGCGTATGGAAGTTCTCGTTGGCCGCGATCTGATCCTTGCGGCCGACGTGATCGATAGACTGCTCGAAGATGTCGGCCAGCCGGCGCAACTCGGCGATGTCCTCGTCCGTGACGCGGGCGATGACAAAGCGGGCGGCCGTCGTCTCGAGCAGGACGCGAACGTAGTCGAAGTCGGAACGTTCCTTGTCGTCGTTGACGCGAACGCGAAATCCGGCGTTCTGCACATGCTCGACCAGCCGGCGGTTGGCCAGGATCGACAACGCCTTCCTCGCCTCGAACTGCGTGGCCTCGTAACGGCGCTGCAGGTCGACGAGTTTCAGGCGATCACCGGTCTGGTAGGCACCATAGGTGATATCGTTGACGAGGTTTTCGACCAGGCGTTCTACCCTGGCAGCCGATTCCTTGGACTTCGCCATCGGTTCCCTGGCGGTCGTTCGACGAACCCCGAAGCTAGCGTGTGGGGTGGCGACTCGCCAAGCCCGACGAAAAAGCCATGCGCTGGACGGCGTCGAAACCCATGGCATGACGGCCGAATCCGGGTCCGCGGATATTTGACAGGTAGATCACATGTCTACACGTCAGCGCCAGAACGTCGGTACACGCGGCGGCGGCGCTGGCGGCAAGCGATGGCGACCCTTAGGATTGGGGCTTGCGACGACCCGGAGGACCAGAATGGATAAGCACTTTGTCATGATACACGGCGCCTTCGCCGGACCCTGGTGCATGGAGAAGTTCGCCGGCTATTTCGAGAACCGCGGTTGGACGAGCCATACCCCGGCGCTGCGCTTTCATGACGGCGATCCTCACGCCGAACCGGACCCCGCGTTCGCCGATACCAGTATCCTGGATTACACCGACGACATCGCGGCCTTTGTCGAGACGCTGGATTCGCCGCCGATCATTGGCGGTCACGCGGTCGGCGCCTTGATCGCCCAGAAGCTCGCGGCGCGCGGCCTGGCGAAGGGCATTGTGCTGTTGAATTCGAACGCGCCGTGGGGCGTCTTGCCGTCGACCGACGATCAGCGCGCCGTAGCGCGCGGGCTGATGGCGGGCGGCGCGTTCTGGGAAGCGCCCATGCGCATCGACTTCGACTTGATCGCGCCGTTCGCGCTCAACAAGCTCGACGAAGAGACACAGCACGCCGTGTTCGACAGACTGGGACCGGAGTCCGGACGCGTCATGTTCGAGATGTTCTTTTGGATGTTCGACGATCATCGAGCGACCGAGGTCGAGGTCGACAAGGTGACCTGTCCCGTGCTCGTGGTGTCGGGTGCCGAGGACCGCGCGGTGCCGACGATCGTCGGCAAACAGATTGCCGAACTCTACGGCGACCGCGCGACGTACTACGAGGCGCCCAACCAGGCCCACTTCATCTTTTTGGAGCCGGGTTGGGATACGGTCGCCGCCCGGTGCGCCGACTGGATGGACCGGATCTGAGGTCCAACCGCCCACACTTCACGTCATGATGACGCTGACCGCTCGACCGCGTTTACGTGCGCGCCCGCGTCGTCATGCCATATCGACACGCATGACGACGCGCGGCAGCCAGTTGCGTGGACGGTCCTTGAGCGGCTTGCGAATTACCTTGAAGCCGGCGCGCCGGAACAGCGGTTCGGTGCCAAAGTAAACGTTGTCATCACCGACGCGCGCTGTCCCGGCGCGCGGATAGGCCTCGACCGCCGGTGCACCTTTTTCGGCGGCATACGCGACGGCGGCGCGGATCAGCGCCACAGCAATGCCACGACCGCGTGCCGTCTTGGCCACGGCGAGCCAGTCGGTTGGGTGGCCATGGGGCCGCGCGGCGAGTTCGGGCGCATCGAGGCGTCGCGCGCCACCCCGCGCGTCGACGATGTCGACGTATGGATCATTCCCTGCGTCACCGGGGGCAAGACG
>JANQGO010000272.1 GCA_028277285.1 Alphaproteobacteria bacterium
CGACGAACAGGTAGACGCCGTTCAGGAACGGGCTTTCGCCGATGTCGGTCAGGGTCATCAAGAGCTGGACGCCAAAACCGACCGCGATCGCGGCGAACAGCATGACCGGCAGGGCGGCGAAACGGTAGTCGTCGGTGCGCACCAGGGTCAGGGCGATCACGTAAACGCATTGCACCACGCCGACGAGCTGCAGGATCTGCGAGAGCGAGAGTGTGATGTCGTTCATGTTCCGTCCGTTTCGCCGGATGCGGCGCCGGGCTCGGCCATGCCGTCACGCCCGTCGCGTTCGATCCGGTCGATCATGAAGAATAACAGATTGAGCTCGTCTTCCGGCAGATCCGGGTTCTCCTCCAGCAACGCGCGGAGCAGGACGAGCGCCGCGTCGCGTTCGCCGAGATCAAGTTGGATGAAGGCCGGCAGGTGCTGCACGTAGAACGGCGCGTTCTCGATTTTGCCGTCGGCCGCGAGCTGGGCGAGTTCGAGTGCGCGGTCAGGATCGTCAAGGCGGTAGCGGGCCAGATAAACCGCTTCAACCAGCCATCGCCAGCCGGTTTCCGGATCGGCGAGCGCGCGGGCTTCCAGGTAGTCGACGATCAGTGCGGCATCGGCGACCACCGGCGTGCGGCCATACCAGTAGGCTGCCAGAAACGGCACGACGCCGGAACGCGGGTCGAGCTCGTCCAGCAGGAAAAGCCAGGCGACCAGCACGTCATAGTCGAAATCGCGCAGATAGATGGTATCGCCGTCGGCGACGCCGGCATGGGTTATCTCCAGAACGCCGTGACGGAAGAAGAACTGGTCATCGCCCAGGGCGAGCACGCTGGCGACCTGGCGCGGCGGCGGTATGGTGAGCGTGTCGTCGATATCGTGGCGCGCGATCGTCTGGGTCGCGAGCGCGACCTGCGCGGCCAACAGCAGCGCGATAAGGGCGAGCGTCAGGCGTTGGCCGGCCATCAGAACCGCCGCCGCCTGAAGTCGAAAATCGTCGCCGCCAGCAGCAGCCCGGTATAGATCGCCGCCTGCGCGACGATCAGCCCGGCCGGCAACTCGGCCGGCATGCCGTAGTTCAGCCACCAGGTCTGGCCGAACAGGTCGAGCCGCGGCATGACGAAGCCGAACACGTAGACGGCATAACCGACAAAGATGCCGAGCGTCGTTTCCTGCAGGACGGACCAGTCCGCCTCGGCGATGTTGACCAAAAGACCGGTCATGCGCGCCAGGAGATAGAAACCGAAGCTTGCCATCACCGAGGCGACCGCGCTCTTCAGCGTCAGCGCGAAGAACAGGCTGATCGCGATGACAAGCAGGGACTCCAGAATCAGGCTGATCATCCACAGAAGAAGGCCGGCGCCTTGCGGCAGCGCGGCAAGCGGCAACACGACGGTGGCGAGCAGCGACAGCAGCACGGCGACACCGGAAAAGCCGAGCCAGTAGATCAGCACGAACTGGGCGCGCGAGATCGGGCGCGACAGCATCAGATCGATCTCGCGGTTGTCATAGCTGCGCTGCACGTGAAAGCACACGAACAGGATCAGGCCCATGGCCAGGATCAGACGTGTCATGAAACCGGCATACGCCAACGACATCTGACGCTGCTCCAGCGCCGTCGCATCGCCCAGGAACGCGCCGAGCAGGGCCGCAAGCACAAGCGCGACGGCCACGCCGATCAGCAACCGGTCGCGCACGGCCGTCAGCACGATATAGCGGAACGTCGTAACCAAGGCTTAAGACCCAACTTCCCCTTTACCCCGAGCGCCCTAAACCCGCCGCTTGCCCAACCCCAGACAAGTCCGCCGACGAACGGCCGCGATTCTAGAATGTGAGCGGCCGCGGGTCGATGGCGAAGGTGTTGTAGAGATCGATATCCGCGGGCGCCGGCACCGGCTGGGGCACGATGGTCGCGCGCAGGAAGATGACGAGTTCGCGGACCTCGCGATCGTCGTCGTTCGACTTGAAGGCGTTGCCGACCCACGGAATGTCCTGGAAGCCGGGCAGGCCGGCCTCGTTGTTCTGGGCTGTCTCCTGCATCAGCCCACCCAGGATGATCACCTCGCCGGATCGCGCGGTCACGATGGAATCGAACTCGCGCACCTCGACAATCGGCACCTGGGAGACGACCGTGTTGTTGGATTCAATCGAGACCGCGGGATCATCAACGAAATCGACGATGTTCGACAGTGTCGGGCGCAGGCTGAGCGTCACGCGGTCGGTGTCCAGATCGATCGACGGCTGGACCAGCATGACCAGGCCGATCGGCACCGTGTTGACCGTGCTTTCGACCGTTTCCGTCACCACGCCCTGGGTCGTGTTGGTCTCGAACTCCAGGGTGAAATAGACCTGGTTCTGGGCGACCTTCAGGACCGCCGGCTCGTTGTTGGTGATCGAGAGGCGCGGGTTGGCGAGCGTGCGGGTCGTGCCGAACTCGCTGATCAGGTTGACCACCGCGTCGACATCGCCGCCGACAAAGCTGAGCTGCGCCAGATCCGGCGAATTGTTGGGAATGTTGGCGATGCCGGTGTTCAGCAGGAAACCGGCCTGACCGCCCAGCATGCCGACCACCACGCTCCAGTCGACACCGCTGCGGAACTCGTCGCTCAGCAGGACTTCCAGCACCTTGGCCTCAACGACGATCTGCGACGACGACCGGATGATCAGTTCGCGAAGATAGTCCTGCACCAGACGGTGCTGGCGCTGGGTCGCAAAGACGGACAAGAGGCCGCTTTGCCGGTTGATGGAGAAGTCCTCGACCGGTTCGGCGACCGCGTCGGTCACTTCTTCGCCTTCGCCGTCCAAGGTCGGCTGGACCGAAGCAAGCTGGATTTCCTCGATTTCCTCGGCCGGCGAGGAGTTGGTCAGGATCTGGCGCACATTGGTCGCCAACTCGCCATAGAAGTCGTTCTCGGTAATCTGTTCGATGCGCGCGGCCGAGCCGTTGCTGATCGAGTTGTCGCCGACCGCCGAGAAGACATCGGTAAAGATGTCGACGGAACTGGTGGCGCTCCTCGCGGCGGCCAGATGCTCGACCTTGTAGGTCGCGTGATAGGGCCGGTCGATCTCGATCCTCAAGATGCCGCCCTTGTACTCGTAACGCAGGTTGGCCATGCCCGAGATGCGGTCGATGACCTCGATGAAAGGCCGGTTCTGGGCCGAAAAGATAATCCCGCCCTCGATCGCGGGGTCGAGTTCCAGGTCGACTTCGGCGGCGCGGGCCAATTCGATCAGCACGTCGCGGATCGGCACCGTGTCGACGACGGAGATCGAGACCAGCCGGTTTTCCGGACCCGTCGCCGGCACCGGCACGAC
>JANQGO010000092.1 GCA_028277285.1 Alphaproteobacteria bacterium
ATACCGTGGATCTCGCCAAGCGCTTGGCGCAGCGCCCGCGCTTCCGTGTCGGGATAGAGTTGCGGCCGCGCCATGGCATCGCGCGCGGCCTCGATGGCGTGCGGGCTGGCCGGAATGGCGGCTTCGTTCGACGCCAGTTGAATGGCGCCGGGCCTGCCCATCTCGGCGAGTTCGTAAGGCGACAGGGCCTCGACATGGGATTGCGGGATGAGCGGCATCAGTATCCCCTGACCGGATCGACAATGTTGAAGCGTTCCTCGCCGGCCAGATGACGGGCCAGATTGTCGGCGAAGATATCGAGCGCGGCCTGTTCCCAGCCTTCATAGACCGCGCAGCTATGGGGCGTGATGATCACGTTCTCCATATCCCAGAACGGCGCGTCTTCGGGCATCGGCTCGGGATCGTAGACGTCCAGCGCCGCACCGCCGACCTGGCCACTGTTCAGCGCTTCTTCCAAGGCCACCGCATCAACCACGCCGCCGCGCGAGACATCGACCAAGAAGGCGCCGGGCTTCATGGCCGCAAATGCCGCCGCGTCGATCATGCCCAGAGTCCGCGACGTCCGCGGCACACACACAGCGACGACATCGGCATCGGCGAGCGCGGCGTGCAGGTCGTCGGCGGCATGGGCCTTGTCGACATTTGGCATGTCCTGCGGCCGGGCGCGTGTGCCGACCACGCGCATACCGAGCGCCGAGGCCTTCGCGGCAAGCGCCTGGCCGGTGCTGCCCAGACCGACGATCGCCATGGTCAGGCCGCGCAGATCGCGGACGGTACCCGGCGACCATTCGTGGCGCGCCTGGGCACGCATGAAGAAGGGAAACCGCATGGCAAGCGCGACCGTCGAGCCGATGACGTACCAGGCCATCGATTCAGCGGCGACGCCGGCACCGTTGGTGACCGTCAGGCTTGCCGGGTCCCACGTGCCCAGGTGATCGGCACCAACGCCGCCGATCGCGATCCACTCCAGGCCGGGTGACGCCTTGAGCACGTCAGCGGGATAGGACCGCTCCTCGAAGCGAATGTGGAACTGCGCCTGCGGCTTTAGCTCGGCGAGCGCGTCAGGCAGTGCCGCATAGCTGTCGCAGCCGTGGACCTCGATGTCGGGGAAGCGCGCCGCCAGCCGCTCGACGAGCGGCCGCGGGTTAGCCTCGTGAACGAGGACACGCATGCTTGCCGCGCCCTCCCCTGATCGTCTTCAGCCGACGATTTCGTCGTCGGAGAAGAAGAACGCGACCTCGCGCGCGGCATTCTCCGCGGAGTCCGAGCCGTGCACCGAGTTGGCCTCGATCGATTCGGCGAACTCGGCGCGGATGGTACCGGCGTCCGCATCGGCGGGGTTGGTCGCGCCCATCACCTCGCGGTTCTTGGCGACGGCGTTATCACCTTCCAGGACCTGCACGACGACCGGACCGGAGGTCATGAAGTCGACCAGCGAGCCATAGAACGGGCGTTCGCGGTGGACCTCGTAGAACGCCTCGGCCTGCTCTTTCGTCATGGCGATGCGCTTCTGGGCGACGATCCGGAGCCCGGCGTCTTCCAGCTTGGCGTTGATCTTGCCGGTCAGGTTGCGGCGGGTGGCGTCCGGTTTGATGATCGAAAGCGTGCGTTCAGTGGCCATGGTGTGCGGTCTTTTTGCTGGTTAAAACGAGGGGTCGTGTGAATTTCGCGCGCCTTATAGGGCGTTCATCCGCCAGCGTCCACTACCCAGCCTCACCGCCTGCTTCGGCCTTTTGCTCCCAGCCGCCTTGGTCGGTCTGCTGCCAATAGGTCAGGTGATGGCCGCCATCCTTCAACGCCTTCCAGCGCAGCCTGGCGGCGGCCACGGCGGCTTCGTCGCGGCCGTCGAACATGTCGATGATGCGCTCGAAATCCGTCGTCTCGCCGGCATCGGCGCCGCCGGTCAGGACCAGGACGGTGGCACCGTTGGGATTGGTGACGTGATCGGTCAGATAGACCGGCTGGTCCTCCGGATCGCCGTCGGCCGCGGTGCCGTGGGGCAGAAACGAGGCGGGATCATAGGTCCACAAGGCCGCGCTCAGGTGCTCGGCCCGTTCGTCGGATTCGGCGACGACCACCGCGCGCATGCCCCGCGACACCGCCTTTTCCACGATCTTCGGCAAAGCCCGTTCGAGAGGCGTGCGCAGCAGATGGTAGAAGCCGATCTCGCTCATCGGGCCCTAGCTTTCGTACTGCTCCTCGACAAAGGCATCGAGCAGGCGCACGCCGTAGCCGGTCGCGCCCTTGGGCGTCAGCGGCTCGTCCGACTTCACCCACGCGGTGCCGGCGATATCGAGATGCGCCCATGGTGTCTCGCCGACAAAACGCTCCAGCAAGACGGCGCCGGCCGTGCTGCCGGCCTCGCGCGCCTTGCCGACGTTTTTCATGTCCGCGATGTCGGACTTGATGTCCTTGCTGTAGCGGTCGCCCAGCGGCATGCGCCAGAGCTCCTCGCCCATCTTGTCACCGGCGGCGACCAGGGCGTAGGCCAATTCGTCGTTGTTGCTGAAGAGGCCCGCCTTGTAGCTGCCCAGCGCGACGATGATCGCCCCGGTCAAGGTCGCCAGATCGATGACCTGCTTGGGCTTGAAGGTCTCGACCGCGTAGTGCAGCGCGTCGGCCAGCACCAGCCGGCCCTCCGCGTCGGTGTTGATGACCTCGATGGTCTGGCCCGACATGGTGGTCACCACGTCGCCCGGGCGCTGGGCGGTACTGGACGGCATGTTCTCGACGCAGCCGATGATGCCGACCACGTTCGCCTTGGCGCTGCGCGCGGCAAGCGCGTGCATCAGGCCGGTCACGCAGCCCGCGCCGGCCATGTCGAACTTCATCTCCTCCATGCCGCCGGCCGGTTTGATCGAGATGCCGCCGGTGTCGAAACACACGCCCTTGCCGACCACCGCCAGCCACGGTGCGTCGTTGGCGGCGCCTTCCCAGCGCATCACCACGAGCTGCGATTCACGGGCGCTGCCCTGGCCCACGCCAAGCAGCGCGCCCATGCCCAGCTCGGTCATCTTAGCCTCGCCCAGAACCTCAACATCGACGCCTAAGGCACTCAATTCGCTCGCCCTTCTGGCAAACTCCTCGGGGTAGAGTGTGTTGGCGGGCTCGCTGACCAGGTCGCGGGTCAGCTCGACGCCCGAGGCGAGCGGCGCCAGCCGGGCCAGGCGCGCCTCGCCCGCCTCAGGGTCGGCGCTGACGATCGTCAGGCGCTCCAGGCTGGGCAGGTCGTCGTCCTTCATCTTGGTGCGGTAATTGTCGAAGCGATAGCTGCGCAGCCGGACACCATGGGAGAAATCGGCGCCGTGGGCCGCCTTGACCGACAGCAGGGCGGCGTGCTTGACGCCAACCCGGTTCAGATGCGCGGCGACATTGCCACCCAGGCGCTGGCGCCCGAGGTCGGTGATGTCGTCGAAATCGCCCAGGCCGACGGCCACGATGCGGCTGGCGCTGATGCCTGCCGGTGCGACGATATCAAGGATCTGATCACGCTTGCCGGTGAACCGGCCCGTCGCCACCGCCTTGGAGATGGCGCCATCGGTCAACCCGTCGATCTCCTCGGCGCCTGGCCGCAGCACGCGGTTCTCGCTTATGCCGACAATCAGCGCGTCGGCGTCATCGGGGATAGTCGTCGCAAAGGCAAAGTCCATGGTGTCCTCGATTTGGCTTCGGTTGTCTTTCTGTCGGGCAGCGAGGCCGCGGGCGGGCGCGCATTCTACCGAAAGTCACCCTGACGGGAAGTGCCTGGCAGATCTATTCGACGCGGGCCGGCAACTGCTCCGCAAGATAGGTGCCGATCTTGCGCGAGCCGCTGGGGGTCGTGTGGATGGCGTCGTAGAAGTCACGGGTTTCGAAGACGAGCTCGCCGGCCAGATCGATGCAGATGGCTCCGGCCTCGCGGCAGAAAGCGAGCAGGACGTCGTTGTAAGCCTCCATCTCCAGGTAGATGCGCCCGGCGCCGCTGCCGACCACCTCTTCCAGCCCGCCCTCGCCCCCACGGACCAATCCGACCGGCTGGGTCACGTAAACGGGCGTGGTGCCATAGTTGCGGGCGACCTGATCGAGCAGCCGCAATCGTTCGCCATAGGCATCGAGCGCCTCTTGATTGAGCGTGATCGCGGCGACGGGTTCATAGGCGATGGTCTCGGGATTGGTGTCGACATCGCCATAGACGACATCGATGTCGCGCGCCGCAATCCAGCCCCGGAGGTTCTTGAACGCGCGCGAGAAGATGCTGTGGTTGCGGATATAGGTGCTCACCCGCCGCGACCATGACGGCGATGTCAGACTGTCGGGTTGCGGCACCTGGCCGGGTGCCACACCACGATCGTTGTGGCCGACATAGATCAGCGCATAGTCCGGAGCCAGGTCGGGGATGTTCGGGAACCACAGCTCGAAACTTTTGATGTGGCCCATGGAGGAATGGCCGTCGACGCCGGCATTGGCGACGACATGGTCATAACCCTGCGCGCGCAGCGCCTCCTCCAGCACATCGGGCCAGGTGTCGCCCTCGGTCGCGACGCGGTCGTTGGTCGTGCTGCCGCCGACCGCCAGGATGGTGATCGCCGAGGGGTCGCCGTGGTCGCCGCGCAGACCATACTCGTCGCGCTGGTAGATCAGCGGCGTGCCCGCCGGATAGTAGGGGCTGTCGGTTTCGACACGGTTGGCGTTGATGCCGACATTGAGCGAGCCGAACCCCGGCCCGAAGATCCAGCTGCCGAGCACCAGCTCGACAACGATGAGCAGCACCAGCAGCACGATCAGGTTGATACCGAGCGTCTTGCCCATGCGGCGCCAGCGCGACGGCGCCTCAGTCCGGTGCGAAGGCATCCTTGTACTCAAGCTTGAGCGCGGGGTCCTGATCGTCTTTCAACAACACGCAATTGCCGACGATGAGCGCGTCGAGTTCGGTACCCATGAAACAGCGGAACGCGTCCTCCGGCGTGTTGACGATGGGTTCGCCGCGCACGTTGAACGAGGTGTTGACGAGGACCGGACAGCCGGTGATCGCCTTGAACGCCCTCAGCAGCGCGTGATAGCGCGGGTTGGTTTCGGCATGCACGGTCTGAACGCGCGCCGAATAGTCGACATGGGTGACGGCCGGAATCTCCGAGCGCTGAACGTTCAGCTTTTCGATGCCGAAGAGCGCCTGTTCATCGGCGCTCATGGCGCGCTGGCGTTCGCGCTTCACGTCGGCGACCAGCAGCATATAGGGGCTGTCGACATCGATATCGAACCAGTCGGCGACATCCTCGCGCAACACCGACGGGGCGAAAGGCCTGAACGATTCCCGGTACTTCACCTTCAGGTTCAGCGTCTTCTGCATGGTCGGCGAACGCGGATCGCCCAGGATCGAGCGCCCGCCAAGCGCCCGCGGCCCGAACTCCATGCGCCCCTGCATCCAGCCGACCGCCTTCTGGTCGGCCAGCAGGCGCGCGGTCGTCTCGATCAGGTCGGCTTCGTCGATGACCTGAAACTTGGCGCCCGCCTTAGCCAGCCGCTCTTCGATGTCGTCCTGTTTGAAGACGGGGCCCAGGTACGAACCCTTCATCGCATCGCCGCCCGCCTCAACCTGGCGCGGCTGTCCCATCAGACCGTAATAGGTCGCCAGCGCCGCGCCCAACGCACCGCCGGCGTCACCGGCGGCCGGCTGGGTCCAGATGTTGTCGAACGCACCGTCCTTCAGCACCTTGCCATTGGCGACGCAGTTGAGCGCCACGCCGCCGGCCAGACACAGGTTCTTCGATCCCGTCTCCTTGGCCAGCGCGCGCGTCATGCGCAACACCACCTCCTCCGTCACCGCCTGGATCGAGGCGGCGAGATCCATGTGGCGTTGGGTCAGCAACTCGTCGGCGTCCCGGGCCGGTCCGCCGAACAGGTCGGCGAACTTCTGGTTCGTCATGGTCAGGCCGGTGCAGTAATCGAAGTACGACTGGTCGAGCCGGAACGTGCCGTCCGGCTTCACGTCCATCAGGTTATCGAGGATCAAGTCCTTGAACGCCGGCTCGCCATAGGGCGCCAGGCCCATCACCTTGTACTCGCCGGAGTTGACCTTGAAGCCTGTGTAATAGGTGAAGGCCGAATAGAGCAGCCCCAGCGAATGGGGGAAGTGAAGCTCGCGGACGATCTCAAGCTTGTTGCCCTCGCCCATCGAGACCGACGTCGTCGTCCATTCGCCGACACCGTCCATCGTCAGCACGACGGCGTCGTCGAAGGGCGAGGGAAAAAACGCGGAGGCCGCGTGGCTTTGATGGTGCTCGGCGAACAACAGCTTTTTCGCCCAATCGAATTCCTCGTTATAGGCTTTGAGCTCCTTGCGCAGCAGGTCCTTCAAGAAGAGCTTTTCTTTCAGCCAGACCGGGATCGCCATGCGGAACGACTGGAAGCCGCGCGGCGCGAACGCGACATAGGTCTCCAGCAGGCGCTCGAACTTCAGAAACGGCTTGTCGTAGAACGTGACGTGGTCGACATCGTCCAGCGTGATGCCGGCTTCCTCCAGGCAATAGGCGATCGCGTTGTCGGGGAACACGGAGTCATGCTTCTTGCGCGTGAAGCGCTCTTCCTGCGCGGCGGCGACGATGCCGGTCTCGTCGACCAGGGCCGCGGCGCTATCGTGGTAGAAGGCCGAGATGCCGAGAATGCGCATGGTTGCGCGGCTGGCCTAAAACTGGTTCCGCATGGTGTCCGGGGCCGGGCCCGGCGGCGTGCGCTCGATCCAGTAGCTCGTCGCGTCCTTATCGAAACGCAGTCTAAGCAGATCCTTGCCCAGGGTGCGCATGATGAAGCCGGTCGGCGTCACCGCGACGAAGAACATGAAACCCATCACCAGCGGGCTCATGACCCGGTGCAGCAGGAGACCGAAGCGAAACCACAGTTTGTTGAAGGGCCTCAAGCAGCGGGGGTAGACGAAGGACACGATCACAAATGCCGCCGTCTTTGTGATCGT
>JANQGO010000199.1 GCA_028277285.1 Alphaproteobacteria bacterium
GGGTGGCCGGGTGGGGGAGTGGGCCGGTGCCGGTCCTGCGGCAGCAGCGATTAACTCAGAACAACACCAGCATGGTGACGCCGATATTGGCGGCGGATACGACGGTGGTGAAGCTGCAGTAGACGATCAAGTCTCGCCAACTGGAGAGGGAGGAAGTCGGTTTGTCGTTCATCGTGCCGGTCCATTGGGTCAAAGCGATCCCGGTCCCGACCTCCAGGTAAGCGACAAGACGGCGACATCAACGGCGTGCACGGCGACCTCACCGGGGCTTGATGGCAGGTGTTGACCCGGTGATATCGGCAATGCCGCAAAAAACGGTGTCAGGAAGCGGGCGTCAGGTCGTCCAGCGCGCTCAGTTCCGCCAGCAGGTAGACGTTGGTCGCGATCGCCTTTTTGAACACGCCGAGGTCCATGGACTCGTTGGGGCCGTGGATCGAGCTGGCGGGATCGAGAACGCCGTTCAGGATCAGCGGCAGGTGAGAGAACCGTTCCGCGAACAGAGAGACGAACGGTATCGAGCCGCCAATGCCGATCTGCACGAGCTCGTGACCCCAGGCCTTCTTGTACGCGCGTCCGGCCGCTTCGAACGCCGGGCCCTTGGGCTCATAGAGCCATGCATCGCCATGCCCCGGGCGCTCGCGGACCGTCAGCTTGACGCCGCCGGGCGGGTCGCTTGTTAGCGCCTCGGTGACATCCGCCACCAGCGCATCGGGGTCCTGACCCGGTGCGACGCGGATCGACAGCGTCGCGGTCGCTGCATGGCGCAGCGCGTTCTTCTCGTGGTCAGGCTGTGGCAGGGTCGTTGAAAGAATGGTGAGCGCCGACTGGCGCCACGCCCATTCGGCGAGCGTGCGGTCTCGCTCGGGCAGGGCCGCGACACCGTCGATGATGTGCGCGCCTTTCTCCACGGTCGCCGCGTTGAACGGCAGTTCGCGGGCGGCATCGCGCCAGGCCTGCGGCACGTCGACACGGCCCAGCACGAAGCGGCCGTCATCGTCGACCAGGCGGGCCAGCGCCTTGATCAACGCGGTCGACACGTCCGGCGCGACATTGCCCCAGATGCCGGAATGCACGTCCGACGCCAACGCCTCGCACGTTACGTCCAGTTCCAGCAGGCCGCGCAGGGAGGTCGTCAGGCCGGGGATGTCGGTCGACGGATTGTCGCAGTCGGTCAGCACCATGACGTCGGCGTCGAACACCTCGGGATAGGTATCCATGTAACCGACCAGGTTGGGCGAGCCGATTTCCTCTTCGCCTTCGATGATCAGCTTGACGTTGACCGGCAACGCACCGGCGACCGCGAGCCACGCTTCGACGGCGGCGAGGTGGCTGACCCAGCCACCCATGTCGTCGCCGGAGCCGCGGGCGTAGAGTCTGCCGTCGATCTCGACCGCATCATGGGGCGGGGTGTTCCATGGCTCGCCCTTGACCGGCTGCAGATCCATGTGGCCATAGATCAGAATCGTCGGCTTGCCCGGACCGCCATCCATACGCTCCGCCGCGACCGCGGGCAGCGCGCCGTCCAGTTCAAGCACGCGCGCGTTGGTGAAACCGAGCGTATCGAGGTCGTCGCGGATGCGGTGCGCCAAGGCGACGACATCCTTGGCGTGATCGGGGTCGGACGAGATGGCGGGAAAGCCGATGTAGTCGCTCAGACGTTTCAGCGTCTTCGGGAAGTTCTCTTCGGCATAGCGGGACACGTCGTCGGCGCTGTTGTCGGCCATGGCGGCACTCTCCGTTGCGTTACCGCATCAATCTATAGAGTGCCGCGGCGATGATGTTCAACCGCTCGCCGCGAAACCGCCGTCACGAGTCCGGCACCAGTCGGCCAGATGGCCGGCGACGGTGGCGACGGCCTCGTTCTGGTCGCCGGTGCTGCGCCGCGCCACGCTCCAGGGAATGCTGAGGCCCCCTTCGGTCAACCGGCAGGCGGCGAGCGCGCCGGTCTCCAGATGCGGGGCGATGGCCCAGCGCTGCACGATGGCGACACCCAGATTGGCCTTCACAAGGTCGACGATCGCATCGATCAGTTCGACGCGGATGATACGGCGCGGCCACACGTTGGCCGGCCGCCAGAACAGGTCCAGTTCGTGGCCGGGCAGGTTGGTGAAGCTATAGGTCAGCACATCGTTGTCGCGGAAGTCACTGGCTTCGACGTTGTCGCGCGCCGCCAGCCGGTGCTCCGGCGACATGATCGCGACCAGTTCGTCATCGAATAGCGGCAGTGACGTCATGCTTGACGGGATCAAGGCATCGGGCACAACCGCCAGATCGATATCGCCTTCCTGCAGCGCGGCCAGCGGCCGCTGCACCGCGTTCGCCATCAGCTCGACCTCGATCGCCGGTGCCGCTTCGTGCAGGCGGTTCAGAAAGTCCGGCAGCCAGTGGTAGCTGCTATAGGTCGCGACCCCCAGCCGCACCACCGCTTCGATGCCGTGGCCCATCTTCTGCGCGGCGGTCTCGACCTGTTCGAGTTCGTCGAGCAGGCGCGCGGACGCTTGATGGAGGAGCTCGCCCGCCGGCGTCAGGCGCAGGCGCCGGCCGAGCCGTGTGAAGAGGGCGAGGTCCAGGCGCCGCTCTGCCTCGCGGATCCGGTGGCTCAGCGCCGACGGCGTGACGCCCAGAAGCTGCGCGGCGTCGGCCACCGTGCCGGTCTCAACGATGGCCGTCAGCATCTGCAGATGGTTGATTCCAAGCCTGGGCGCCATGGCATTAGCTGAATGCAGTTCAGGTCAACGCCCCATTAGAGCAAACATCTCTAAGGATTGCGAGGCCGCGCAAGCATGCGTGGGCGCTGTGTCTGCGCCTACAAAGCCAGTGTCGGGAACCGCGGTTTAGCGGTGAATGGCGGCCAGCGTCTCGGCCGAATGGGCCAGCGCCAGGGCGCGTTCGGCGTCGGAGGCCACCTGGAAGGCACTGGCGACCGCGTCGTCCAGGCTGTCATCGGCAGCGTTTTGATCGCCGGCATCGGCCAGTTCGACAGCCAGATGAAGCTGCAGCAGCGAGCGGCGATAGGCCTGGTTGACGTCGTCGAGGGCACGGCGCGCGGCGAGCGCAAGCGGCGCGTTGTCGTCGGCCATGGCGAACAGGGTACCGGCCTTCAACGCGTCGTCTCCGATCAGTTCGGCGGTTTCGAGCGCCGCGTCGCTGTCGCCGATCGCGGCCTGGCCCTGGGCGATGACCGCGTAGGCTTCGTCGCGGCGGCGCTTGAACGGGATC
>JANQGO010000250.1 GCA_028277285.1 Alphaproteobacteria bacterium
CGAAGCGTTCTATGGCGATCCGAGGTTTGTCGACGTACCGCTCGGCCAGCTCTTGTCCGACGAGTACAACGCCGAGCGGCGCAAGCTGGTCCGTGCCGACGCCCGCCTCGATCTGCCGCCGGGCGATATCGACGGCTTTGGTGGCGAGGTCAAACTTAGAGCCCATGGCTCGACCAACGTCGCGCATCACGAGATGACCATGGAGGGCGAAGACGGCAGCAAGAAGAATCCGACCTGGGCTGAGTTCATCGCCGAAAATCATGGTGACACCTGCCACTTCGACATTATCGACCGCTGGGGCAACATGATCTCCGGCACGCCAAGCGGCGGATGGCTCTCCGGCTCGCCGGTCGTGCCGGGTATCGGCTTTCCGGTTTCCGTGCGCGGCCAGATGTTCTGGCTCGACGATGACCATCCCAACGGTCTGGCGCCCGGCAAACGCCCGCGCACCACGCTGACCCCGACGCTGGCGCTGCACCGGGGCGAACCCTATCTGGTGTTCGGCACGCCGGGCGGCGACCAGCAGGATCAATGGGCGCTGCATGCCTTCCTGCGTCACGTGCATCACGGCATGAACCTGCAGGAAGCCTGTGACGCCCCGTCGTTCTATACCGACCATCTGCCAAGCTCGTTCTATCCGCGCGAATGGTTGCCCGGCCACCTGGCGGTCGAGAGCGACCTGCCGCGCGCGACAATGGCAGAGCTCGACCGGCGCGGCCACAAGCTGGAGATCTTCGGCAAGTGGGGCCATTACAACTCGATCACCATGGCGTCGAAACGCGGCAAGACGCTGCGCGCCGGCGCCAGCCCGCGCCGCGAACAATGCTACGCGATCGGCCGGTAGAGTGCGGCAACCTGCGGGGGTGGCGCCGCACTCACGGTCACGATAGGGTCCTTGGGGGCCGCAGCACGACAAGTTCGGACCATAGGGCTAAGGGGGGACAGCATGGCAGAGTGCCACACCACGATTGGCCACTATCTCGGCCAACGACTGCGCGACATCGGTATCGAGCACTATTTCGCGGTTCCCGGCGACTACAACCTGATCCTGTTGGATGAGCTCTTGAAGGTCGACGGCCTTGAGATGATCGGCTGCTGCAACGAGCTGAACGCCGGCTATGCGGCCGATGGTTATGCGCGCGAACGCAACGGTGCGTCGGCCCTTGTCGTGACGTTCAGCGTCGGCGGCTTGAGCGCCGTCAACGCGGTAGCCGGCGCCTATGCCGAAGACATGCCGCTGATCGCCATCTCCGGCGGTCCCAACACCAACTCCGAGGCCGAGTACGAGTACTTGCACCACTCGCTCGGCGAGCTCGACTACAAGTACCAGCGCGAGATCTTCTCGCGCGTCACGGTCGAAAGCGTCATCGTGACCGACGCCATGCGCGCGCCGATTCAGATCGACCGGGCGATCGAGACGGCGCTGAAGCTGCGCAAGCCCGTCTATATCGAGATCGCCTGCAACATCGCCGGCGCGCTCACCTCCGAGCCGCCGAAGCGGACGTTCACGCCGCATATCCCGAGCGATCCCGTGGCGCTGGAGGCCGCGGTCGAGCATGCGGCGCGGCTGCTGAACGATGCCGACAAGCCGGTGTTGCTCGCCGGTGTCAAGATGCGGCCTTCCGGCGCCATCCAGGCGACGCGCAAGCTGTTGGATGCCGTGTGTTACCCGGCGGCCAGCATGCCCAACGCCAAATCGATGATCGAAGAGGATCATGACGGTTATATGGGCATCTATTGGGGCCCGGTCAGCGATCCCGGCTGTAGCGAGATCGTCGAATCCGCCGATGTGTGCCTCGCCGTCGGGCCGGTCTTCACCGACTACACGACGACCGGCCATCGCGCAGCGCTCAACATGGATCACGTCATCCGGGTCGACCCGACGTGCGTCCGCTTTCCCAACATGGTCTACAGCCGCGTCGCCATGGCGGAGTTCCTGGCGGCGCTGACGCCGAAGCTGAAGAAGAACGACAGCGCGCTGGTCAACTACCGCCGCATCGCCGATGCGCCGAAACCGCGCGCCGGCGACGCGGCCGACAAGGATCTCACCGTGCGCTTTCTTTTCGATCGCGTGCGCGACCTCATCACCAGCGACAGCACGCTGTTGGTCGAGACGGGCGATTCCTGGTTCAACGGCATGGACGTGCCGCTGCCCGGCGGGGCGCGCTTCGAGATCCAGATGCAGTACGGCTCGATCGGCTGGTCCGTCGGCGCGGTACTCGGCTACGCCATCTCGAACCCCGAGAAGCGCCTGGTCGCCTGTATCGGCGACGGGTCGTTCCAGCTCACCGCGCAGGAAGTCTCGACCATGATCCGCTACGGCATGAAGCCGATCATCTTCCTGATCAACAACGGCGGCTACACCATCGAGGTCGAGATCCACGACGGTCCCTACAACGTCATCAACAACTGGAACTACACAGGGCTGATCGACGTTTTTAACAGCGACAGCGGCAAGGGCTGGGCGACCAAGGTGACGACAGAGGCCGAACTGGACGCCGCGATCGACAAGGCGACCAATCATGACGGGTTGTCGTTTATCGAGGTCGTCATCGACCGCGACGACTGCAACAAGAACCTGCTGCGCTGGGGCAACCGCGTCGCGCGCAACAACGGCCGTCCGCCACGCTCGACCGAAGATCCGATCGGCACGCGCTAGGGCGCGTCAGTCCGCGGCCGCCATTGCCATCGACTCCGCCTGGATGGGCGGGAAGTCGTCGGGCGTGATCGTCTCTTTCTCGAGCAAGAGCCGCGCGCCGGTTTTCAGGTCGCCGGCACGGTCGCCCAGTATCGCTTTTGCTCTGTCATAAGCTTCGTCCAGAAGCCTCCGGACCGCGAGATCGACCTCGCGCGCCGTCGCCTCGGAATAGTCCTTCTGGCGCAGGTTGACCACGTTGTCGCCCAGATAGCTTGATCGTTCGCCTTCCAGCACCGCCTGGCCGAGTTCTTCGGTCATGCCGAAGCGGGTCACGAGCTGGCGCGCCACATCGGTCGCCTTGGCCAGATCGTCGGCGGCGCCGGTCGAGATGTTGCCGAACGTGATCGCCTCGGCCGCGCGGCCGGCGAGCAGGACGGTCATGCGGTGTTTCAGCTCATCGGTCGTGATCAGGAAGCGATCCTCGGTCGGCCGCTGCAGGGTGTAGCCCAAGGCGCCGATCGAACGCGGGATGATCGAGACCTTGTGCACGGGGTCCATGCCGGGCAAGGACGCGGCGGCCAGCGCATGGCCCATTTCGTGATAGGCGACGCGCTCGCGCTCCTCGGGTTTGAGCAATCGGCTCTTCTGTTCGGAACCCGCGACGATCCGCTCGACCGCTTGGGTAAAGTCTTCCATGGTGACGTCATCGGCGCCGCGCCGGGTGGCGACAATCGCCGCCTCGTTGACCAGGTTCGCGAGATCGGCGCCGGTAAAACCGGCCGTAATGCCGGCGATCGTGTCGGGATCGACATCACCGGCGGCTTCGATTTTCTTCAGATGCACGTTCAGAATGGCCGCGCGTCCCCGCTTGTCGGGCCGGTCGACCACGACCTGACGGTCGAAACGCCCGGCGCGCAGCAGCGCGGGATCCAGGATCTCCGGCCGGTTGGTCGCCGCCAGCAGCACGATACCGCCGCGCGGATCGAACCCGTCGAGTTCGGCCAGAAGCTGGTTCAGCGTCTGCTCCTTTTCGTCGTGCCCGCCCATGCCGCCCATGGCCGAGCGCGCGCGTCCCAGGGCATCGAGCTCGTCGATGAAGATAATGCAGGGCGCGGCCTTGCGCGCCTGTTCGAACAGGTCGCGCACGCGCGCGGCACCGACGCCGACGAACATCTCGACGAATTCGGAGCCGGAGATGGAAAAGAACGGCACGCCCGCCTCGCCCGCGACGGCGCGCGCCAGCAGTGTCTTGCCGGTCCCGGGCGGCCCGACCAGGAGCGTTCCCTTGGGCACATGGGCGCCCAGGCGTTCATACTTCGTCTTGTCGGTCAGGAAGGCGACGACCTCCTGCAGCTCGGCCTTCGCCTCGTCGACACCGGCGACGTCGGCAAACGTGACCCCGGTCTCCTTTTCGACATAGACCTTCGCCTTCGACTTGCCGACGCTCATCATGCCGCCGAAACCCTGCCTGTCGGCGACCTTGCGGAAGATGAACAGCCACAAGCCCAGGAACAGCAGCATGGGCAGAACCCAGGCGAGGATCGACGAGAGCCAGTTCTGGTCCGTCCCGCCGGTGATCGTAACGCCGTACTTTTCAAGTTCCGCCGCGAAGTCGGGATCAACCCGATTGGTCCGGAAGTACTCCTTGCCGTCCTGGGGCGAGACGAAGCGGCCTTCAATACGCGTCTCCGTCACCGTCACCTCGGCAATCTTCCCGTCCTGCAGCGCGGTCATGAACGCGCTATAGGAAAGGTCGACGACCTGCTGTGCGGCGAACCAGAACTGGAACGCAAAAATCATCGCGAACGCGATGATCAGGTAGACAAGATTAAACCGATGTTTTGGGTTCACCGCCCGCGCTCCGGGGTGTTGTCCTTCGTCGTGTCACGCCGTTGCGGCGTCAGTCCTTGTCGTCCGGCTCCTTACCCATGACACGCGTGACGTCTGTTGATGTGACGCCGTCGCTCGACATCAGCTGTTTGACGATCGGGTCCGCGAGGACATCGTCAAGCGCGGGTTCGCGCCGCAACGCGTCGCGTCCTTGGGCTTGGCGAACCAGCGCATCCAACTTCTCATCATCTGGCGACGACTCCGCTGTCTTCTGCTGCGGCCGCTTGGCACCGCGTTCGGCGCGCGAGGCAAACCCGGTCAGGAAATCCAGTTGTCGAATCATCGGCGAGCATCCCCCGAAAGATGCGCCGCCGCGGCGATGTGCCTTGCTTGACCGGTCTTTGCGCCGATACCGCCGTCAGCGGGTAAATGCGCTCGACAAACCAATCGCGACACCCTCCACCTGTAGCTTCAGATGCCAGGAGAAATCTTAACCCACACCCTGCCCGTGCGGTTTGATTTCGATCAAATGCTTTTGTTTCAATAGGTTAGAAAGCCATAACGACGGCTTATGCCGGCGGAAGCCTCATCGTCGAGTCGTTACGCGGCACCGAACCGCGCGTAATCGATGGGGACATCCTTGTCGAGCGCACGGTCGACCGGCGCCATCGGGTACTTCAAGCCCGTCGCGCAGTTATAGAGCACGGCGGTCTCGTCCGGCTTCACCTTGCCGTCGGCAAGCGCGCGCGCATAGGCGGCGACCGTTGCCGCGCCTTCAGGGCACAGCAGCAGGCCGTCTTCGGCGGCAACCTTGTCGCGGGCGGCGAGGATCTCCTCGTCCGGCAGCGCCACGGTGAAGCCACCGGATTCATTGACCGCGCGGATAATCAGGAAGTCGCCAACGGCGATCGGCACGCGGATACCGGCGGCGACCGTATGGGCGTCTTCCCATAGCGGCGCATGTTCCTCGCCGGCCTCCCAGGCGCGAACGATGGGCGCGCAGCCTTCGGCCTGCACCGCGACCATGCGCGGCAGCGGACCGTCGATCCAGCCCATGGCCTTCAGCTCGTGAAACGCCTTCCACATACCGATCATGCCGGTACCGCCGCCGGTCGGATAGAAGATGACATCGGGCAAACGCCAGCCCATCTGTTCGGCGAGCTCCAGACCCATCGTCTTCTTTCCTTCGATGCGATAGGGCTCCTTCAACGTCGACACGTCGAACCAGCCGACCGCCTCCTTGCCCTCGCCGACAATGCGGCCGCAATCGTTGATCAGGCCGTTGACCTTCCAGACCTCAGCACCCTGCTGCTGGATCTCGCGCACGTTGATGTCGGGCGTATCGGCGGGGCAAAAGACGGTCGCGCGCTGACCGGCGCGCCGGGCATAGGCGGCCAGCGCCGCGCCGGCGTTGCCGTTGGTCGGGATCGCGATGTGCTCCAGACCGAATTCCTTTGCCATCGACACGGCCAGGCACAGCCCGCGCGCCTTGAACGAGCCGGTCGGCAGGCGTCCCTCGTCTTTGACGATCGCCTTGCCCGGCTGCGCGCCCAAGCCGGACGCCGAGCGATCAAGCGGGATCAACGGCGTCATGACCTCACCCAGCGACACCCGGTTCTCCGGCTTCGTGACCGGCAGGAAGGGCGCGTAACGCCAGAAGCCGGGCGCATCGGATGCCGCGATGTCGTCCTTCGACACGGCGGACGCCAACGCATCGAGATCGTAGCGTACCAACAACGGGCGACCGACCTTGGAAAGACCATGGACTTGGCCTGCCTCGTAACGCTCGCCGGTCATCGAGCACTCCAGATGGGATACGAATGTCTGCGTCATGTCAGGTTCGCCATTTCCTCAGCAACAATCTCGACGATCAATCGGCAATCGTCCTCGTCAAAGGTCAAGGGCACGCGCATGTCGCATGTCTTGGACAGGACGGCCAACGTCTTCGGCAAGGCCGGTTGTTCGCCCAGATAATGCCAGCTGTCGTAGCGGCTGGTGAAACCGTGGGGCTCGTCATCGCCGAACCATTTGAGCTCGACACCGCGGTCCAGACAGCGCGCGACCAGCACCGGCACCCGATCGCGCGGCAGGCCGTCGGCAAAGAACTGGATCGAACTGCCGACATAGTCTTCGCGGCTGTCGCGTTCGGGCACATGGACGCCGGGGACGGCGCGCAGTCCCGCCTCCAGCACACGGTAGCGCGCGTTCCAGCGGGCGACCTGATGGTCGAGATCGCCGAGCTGGGCGTTCAAGATGGCAGCACGCAGGTTGTCCATGCGGCCGCTGAAATTGGCGGTCTCCAACCGCACCTTCCTGAAGACCTCCTCCGGCGGGTGGGCGCCATGGCGCTCATAGAGCATGTAGGAGCCTGAGTGGACGATCGCGCGCGCGGCGAGTTCCGGATCGTTGGTGGTCAACAGGCCGCCCTCGCCCGCATTGATGTGTTTGTAGGTCTGCGCGCTGAAACAGGCGACCGCGCCGAAATTGCCGGAGCGCACGCCGTCCCAGCGCGCGCCCATGGTGTGGGCGCAGTCCTCGATCAGCGTGATGCCGAAGTCTTCGCAGATCGCGACGATGGCCGCCATGTCGCCGATATGACCGCGCATGTGGGAGAGCATCAGGAACCGCGCGCCGCTGGCCTCGGCCTTGGCCTGCAAGTCGTCGAGGTCGATGTGATAGTCGGCGTCAATCTCGATCAGCACCGGCACGCCGCCGGCGGCGTGGATGGCGCCCGGCACCGGCGCCAGCGTATAGGCGTTGGCCAGCACCTCGTCGCC
>JANQGO010000294.1 GCA_028277285.1 Alphaproteobacteria bacterium
GAAGACGATGCACAGGATGGAAAGGATCAGGGTCGGTATCAGAAGCAGCGGCGGCGTCGGTTCCACCGGCGCGTCAGTCTCCGGTTCCGTGAAGTAGGCGACCTCGACCACGCGCCAGATGTAAACGGCGGCGATCAGCGAACTGATCAGAACCAGCGCGGCGACCGGCCACAACCCTTCCTGAAGCGCGCCGACGACCAGGTACCACTTGCTGATGAAACCGACCGTCAGCGGTACGCCGATCATACTGAGGCCCGCGATGACGAAGGCCGCCATGGCGACCGGCATGCGTTTGCCCAGTCCCCGGAACGACGTCATGTCGGCGCTGCCCAGGCGCAGGATGACGCAGGCCATGACCAGGAAGAGGGCGCCCTTCATCAGGCCGTGGTTGAAGACGTGCACCACCGCGGCGACCACGCCGTCCTGGTTGCCGAGCCCGATACCCAGGCCGATATAGCCGACCTGCGCCACGCTGGAGAACGCGAGCATGCGTTTCAGGTCGTCCTGCCAGCAGGCGACCAGCGAGGCGACGAAGGCGCCGGCAATCGCGATGGGGATCAGGACCCAGGAAAGGTGCATCTCGCCGAACGCGAAGTGCTCGCCGAACACCGTGAAGATGAAGCGGATCAGGATGTAGGCGCCGACCTTGGTCGCCGTCGCGCCGAAAAAGGCGGATACCAGAGACGGGGCGTAGGTGTAGGCGTTGGGCATCCAGAAATGCATCGGGAACAGCGCGAACTTGATCGCCGCGCCGATGATGATGAAAGCAAACGCCGCCTCGACGGTGGGTGTGACGCCGACGGCGCGCAGCCGGCCCGCCATGTCCGCCATGTTGAGCGTGCCGGTCGCGCTATAGATCAGGCCGACGCCGATCAGGATGAACGTCGCCCCGATGGTACCCAGAATGAGATAGTGGAAGGCTGCCGTCGTCGCCCTGCGCGAGTTGCCCATGGCGATCAGCGCGTAGCTGGCGAGCGACGAGATTTCCAGGAAGACATAGAGGTTGAACGCGTCGCCGGTGGCGACGATGCCCAGCATGCCGGTCAACGCGAGCAGGGCGACGGTGAAGAACAGGCGGCGCGCCCGCTCCGTCACCTCGACGCCGATGGCATGGCGCGCGGCCGGCGTGATGATCGCGGCCATGCCGGAGATCAGGACCAGCAGCAGGGCACTCAGCGCGTCGATGTGATACTCGATGCCCCAGGGCGGTTCCCAGCCGCCCATGTTGTAGCTGACGCTGCCTTTGTTGAGGACCTCGCCCATCAAGGCGAGCGAGATCCCGAACGTGAGCCACGCCACGAAGGTCGTGAAAACCCAGGCGTAGCGGCCGCGCACCAGCAGCGCGCAGATAGGCGCTGCCATCAGCGGCACCGCCACTTGCAGCGCGGGAAGATTGGCGGTCACGAACGACATCAGGGCTGGTCGAGCTCGATGATTTCGTCTTCTTCGATGGTGCCGTAGGCCTCTCGAATTCTGACAATCAGGGCGAGCGCCAGGGACGACGTCGCGACGCCGACGACGATGGCGGTCAGGATCAGGACGTGGGGCAGGGGATTGGAATAGACCTCGATACCCGGCTTGACGATCGGGGCCGATCCGCCGTCGACATAGCCCATGGAGATGTAGAGCAGGAAGACGGCGCTCTGGAAGATGTTCAGGCCGACGACCTTTTTGATCAGGTTGCCGCGCGTGGTCAGGATGTAGAGGCCGATCATGAGCAGGATCACCGCTGCCCAATAGTTGGCGTGCTCGATCAGGAAGGTGATCGTCTCCATCAGCGATGCCACCGTTCGGCGAAGGTGATGAAGATCGCCACCATGACCGAGGCGACGGTGATGCCGACGCCCAGTTCGATCAGGATGATCCCGATATGCTGGCCGTGTTGGGGATGGCCGGGGGCAAAGGCGCTGTAGTTCAGAAACTCGCCGCCATAGAACATCGCCGCGAACCCGACCCCGGCATAGAGGATCACGCCGAGCGAGATCATGATTGTCAGGAACGCCAAGGGCAGGGCGCGAATGGTGGCGGTCACGCCGAACACCAGCGCATAGGTGATGAACCCGGTGGCGACGATGACGCCGGCCTGGAAGCCGCCGCCCGGGCCGAAATCGCCATGCATCTGGACATAGATGCCGAACAACAGAACGAACGGCACCAGCATCTTGACGATGACCCGGACGATCAGATGCTCCCTCATCGGTCGTCCCGGTTCCAGCGCCACAAGAGCGCGACGACGCTCACGCCCGCGGTGAAGATCACGGTCACCTCGCCCAGCGTGTCGAAGCCGCGATAGCTCGCCAGCACCGATGTCACCATGTTGGGTATGCCGATCTCCTGCGGCGACACCTCGATATAGCGCGGCGCGACATGGGTGTGAATCGGCGCCATGGGATCGCCGAAACCCGGCATGCCGGAGAGTGCGTAGACAAGCGCCATCCCGGTGATGATGGCGGCCAGAAGCGGCAGGGCGGCGGGACCTTTGCCGATACGCCGCTTTTCGACGCGCGTCGTCATCGAGATCGCTGCCAGCATCAGCGCGAGGGTCACGCCGGCGCCGACCGCGGCCTCGGTGAACGCAACGTCGACGGCGTCCATGAGCACGTAAACGACAGCCAGGATCAGGCTGTAGACACCGGTCATGATGGCAATAGCCAAGAGGTTGGTCAGGCGCAGCATGCCGAGCGCCAGCGCGATCAACAGGGTAAGGAGCAGCAGTTCGTGAAGCACCTCCATCGGCTCAGGCCTCGTCTGCTTGCTGGGCTTCCGGCTCGTCGGGTGCTTCGCCCTTGCCCGGTTCCAGACCGCCAAGAAGCGCGGCATGGGCAACCGCGTGGCTTGACGTCGGCGCCGTGAAGAACAGGAACACGCCGATCAGCAGCAGCTTGACGGTGACCATGGTGAAGCCGGCCTGCAGCGCCAGACCCAGCAGTAGTGTGGCCGCCCCGCCGGTATCGGTAAGGCCCGCGGCGTGGAGGCGGGTGAAGAAGTTTGGCAGGCGCACCATGCCGATCCCGCCGATCAGCATCAGGATGCCGCCAATCGCCAGCAGCGCGCCGCTCGCGATATCGATCACCAGGCTCATCGTTCTTCGCCCAGATGGCCGTGCTTGAAGAACTTCAGCGCCGCCAGGGTGCCGACAAAGTTCAACAGCGCGTAGACGAGCGAGAGATCCAGGAAATCGGGTCGGTCGACCAGGAATCCCGCCAGTGCAATCAACATGACCGTCATGGTGCCGTGGACGTTGACGGCGAGAATGCGGTCATAGAGCGTCGGGCCCTTGAGTGTGCGGACCAGCGTCAGCGCCATCGCGACGACGACCAGCAGCATGGCAAACGCGACCATCAGCGGCGGCCTTCCATCTGGGTGACGCGCCGGTTCATCTCGCCCGCCTGAAGATCGTCGAACCCCGCCTTCGAGAGGGCGTGGACATGGATGCGGTCCTCGTGAACGGTCATCGAGACCGTGCCGGGCGTCAGGGTGATCGAGTTGGCGAACGTGACCAGACCGGCCGTCGATCTCTGGCTCGCTTCGACCCAGCCGTCGGCCGGTTCAATGGTCAGGCGCGGCGAGACGATGCGCCGGGCGACATCGACGTTCGACTTGACGATCTGCCAGATCAGCCAGGGGAAATAGGTCAGCGCGCGCCATGACAGCTGGACCGGATGGCCTTCGCCATCGATGACGTCCATGCGGTGCGCGACAATGACGACCAGAAGGCTGGCGACCGCGCCGGAGATCAGAAAAAACGGCTCCCAGATACCTGAAAGCAACAGCCAAACGCCATAGAGCACGGCGAACAGGCTCACCGAGCGTGCCGAGAACATCAGACCTCCTGTGATTCGTCCCTGCTTCCCTGTGCGATGCCGACCACCCCCATCATGCATCGCGCCCCTCGCGCCGGCGGAGTATGCCCGAGAGGCCGGTTAACGCCAAGCAAGAGCGCCGCCAAATGCACGTGAACGAGCGGACTACCGGTTGGACGCCTCATAGGCTTCATGAGCGACCCGGGCGAGGTCGTCGAGCAGTTCGTCGGTGGCGATCGCCTCGCCGCTCTGTCGGTCGACGACGTTGGTCAACCGATCGGCGGCGAAATCGCGCATTTCACCGGTTTCGTCCAAGCGGCAGCGCAGGAAATAGGTCTCGCCGCGGTAGCCGGCGGCGACAAGTGCGGCCTTGTGGCTTGTTTCGCCGCCGGCGGGGTCGCGGTGATCGAAGCTCAGCTCCTGGTTCATGTTGTCGGCGAAGATGTGGAGATCGTCGATCAGCATGTCGGTTCCGTCGTCCTCTTCGGTGTCGTCCGGCGTGGCGCCGGCGTTTTCGATCGTGCTGCTGCGTGGTGCCGTGGTGAAGCCTTCGACCGCGGGTGTCGTCCGTTCGCGTCCGGCGACGATGTAGCGCACCGCCGGTGCCAGGATGGTCAGGACAAGGCCGGCGACGAAGAGCCAGGCGCCCAGCCCCAGCGCCATGCCGTCCAGAAGGGCGCTCACCTCCACCATGCGGGTGGTTGTCATGCTGGCAGGCAGGATGCCGTTATAGACGTCGAACAGCGCGATGGCGCCGACATCGGGGCCGGCCAACGCCGCGAGCTGCTCGGCGATCGCCATCAGCGCCGCCACGACGGTCAGTGGCCCCGTGATAAGCAGCCAGCCGAAGCGTTGGATCAGGCATAGTATGATCGACAGCACGGCGAGCACGATCACCGCTAGACCGGGATCGATCTCGCCCGTAAAAAGCAGGAGTGGCGGCGCCCCGGCGCGCGCGATGAACGGCAGAAAGCTCGCAACGATGATCAGGCAAGCGCCTGGAAAGCCCACGATAAAGGCGGGACTGAGGAAGGTCTTGCTGCTCTGTGCGGGCTCAGCCACGGGGCTCGTCCTGTTGATCGCGCTCTGGTTGCCGTCCGGCCTCGGCAATGCCGCTGCCGGCGGCGATGTGGTGTTTCCGACCGATCAGGTTGTGATAGCGACGGCGGACGGCAAACGCCACATTTTCGACGTCGAACTGGCCGTGACGCCCGAACAGCGCCGCCAGGGCCTGATGTTCCGCCGCTCGCTGGCTGATGACGCCGGCATGCTGTTCCTGTTCGACCGGGCCGAGGAACGGGCGTTCTGGATGAAAGACACCTATGTCTCGCTGGATATCCTGTTCCTGGGCGCCGACGGCCGTGTCCTCTCCATCGCCGAAGCGGCGGAGCCTCAGTCCGAGGTCGTTATCCCGTCAGGCGTGCCGGCCCAGGCCGTGCTTGAGGTGATCGCCGGCACCACAGGCCGCCTGGGCATCGACGGCGAGACGGTGGTCGAGCACAAGGCTTTCGGCAACACGCCGTAGGGCCAAAAAGCGTAAGCTCAATTCTCGTTGTTCAATTGCGCTTTGATCTTAACCCACTTCAGCACATTTGCGCTGTCACTCACTCTTCGTGTCCCGATATGGCCAAAAAGCCTGCATAAGCATCTCACGCACTCTCGGTTCCACAATTTCGTCGAGAACATCGCGAAAGTCCTTGGGGTCGACGTGACGCGGTTGCAGGGAGACTTTGGCTGCAGGGAATGTCTCTAGCTCAAACTTTTCGGCTGACGTAGTGTCAAAGTCAAAGACTACGCTGTCGAGCACGTAGCTCGTGCTCCGAAGCCATACATCATTTATCAACAGCTTTTGCTCAAATCCAATCTCGAGAGGCACTTCTATGTCCCGTGTTCTCTCAGAGAATCTCTCGCTTACCTTGCAGTCGTTGTGAGCGATAACGTTGCGAACTTCGATGGCTAGCAAAACCATCTCGTAAGCCTTGTCAGAAGAGAACAACTCAATCCCGATATTCTTCGAGAAATAGGCCCGGCGTTCCGAAAGCGCGCCAAACGAGAGGTCGTGGAGTTTGCGCTCAGTCAGGTGAAGCACAATCTGTTCGAACGATCCAAGTTCAAGTGCCGTTGACGCCGCGATTGGTCTCTCAGACATCAACAGGTTTGGCTGAACGGAAAAGATCTCCCGTAATACTTGAAGGATGTAAAGCTCGAACGTTTCCACCGCTCTAGCTAGAAGTATCTCGTTCACGAATTGTCGGTGTGCGTTGTATGGTGCACGCAGGGCGTCGCCAAGAAGAGCTTCGAGTCTGTACAGAAGCTCTTCGTCATCTTGCTCGTCGCAGAGCTTCTTGTGAGCACCAACAATCTTGAACAGATAGGCGACGAAGTTTCGGAGCTCGATGATCCGCTCCATGTAAGCGTGGGCGGCTCTTGTTACGCAAGCTGGTGCTTCAACAAAACCTTTCTTGAGGTTATCTGGGGGATCGATGGGCATCTCGACCTCGTAAGCCAACAAATCATGTTATCACGCTCAGTTAAGCGAGAAAGAAGCTGCCGATGAAGACGGCCAGCAAGCCGTCTATTGCGTCTCAATCAACTCCACCTAAACGGCCGATTGCTCTGGTAACACTCGTTGACAGAAAGTACGAAAAAACGCAGAAATCCTAGAGTCGGGGCGTAGCGCAGTCTGGTAGCGCACCTGCTTTGGGAGCAGGGGGTCGGAGGTTCGAATCCTCCCGCCCCGACCATCATCATCACATCGCGCCGCCGTGCCGGTCCGGTTACGGCGGTCCCGGGTAGTCCGGGTGGTGTGTGGTCCAGTCGGGCCCGTGGTCGCGCATGACGCGCTGGACGGCCGGGCGCGCCTCGACGAGCTCGGCGCAGCGCTTCACGTTGGGATAGCGCGCGCGTATCGCCTGGGGGTCCCGGTGCCACAGGGTCAGCATCTGCAGATGCAGATCGCACGCGCTGAAGGTCTCGCCCAGCACATAGGGGCCGGGCGCCCCGCAGGTCGCGTCGATCAGCCGCCAGCTCTCGTCGAGCCGTTCGATGCCGTTGGCGGAAATGGCGTCGTGACCGTCAGGCGACGTGGTGAACCGGTCGGGCATGAAGAAGACCTGCATGGCGACCTGCAGGGTGTTGGTCATGTAGGTCAGCCATTTCAGGAAGTCGCCGCGCTTGGGATCGCCGACGGCGGGACCAAGATGCGCGTCGGGAAACCGGTCGGTGAGGTAGATCAGGATGGCCGTTCCCTCAAACACGACGGTGCCGTCATCGTCGACCAGCACCGGAACCGAGCCGTGGGGCGTCAGCGCCTGGAACTCCGGGTCCCGTTGGGCGAGCGGAATGTCGATGTCGACCCAGCGGTTTTCGTAGGCGCAGCCGATCTCCTCCAGCGCGGCGTGCGCCGACATGGCGGTCGAAGCCGGGCTGTTGAAGAGTTTGATCAAGGGATGCGCCGGGTTCACCGGTCCAGAGGCGCGCTTGGCCGTCCGGACACGACAGGATTTCGCGTCCTAGAGCGGTTCGCCTTCGATCGCCTCGACCGTCGAGGCAAAGGCCCGCCGGCCGGCGCCGCCGTCGGAGACGACGAGGACCGGCTCGCCCGTCCACATGTCGGCGACGCGCTCGATCGCGAGCGGCTCGCCCTGTTCGGCGGCAAGCTCCCAATAGGCCAGCGCCAGCGCCCAGTCCCGTGGCACGTCTTCGCCCCAGTAGTACATGTCGCCGAGGGTGCGCTGGGCCACGGGATCGCCGTCTTCGGCCGCGGCGATGACGCCGCTGGCGGTCGAGGACCGTCCCGAAAGGTGATAGCCGCAGCCGCCGAGCGTGACCGCCGCGGCGAGCAAAACCATGGGCACCATGTGGCGAAGCATCCGTTTCTCCCCCTAAGAGCGTGCCTAAAATGATGTTATGTGCCTCATATGTAAAGATTTATCGGCGCTGCTTGCGTCCGTCACCCAGGCTCGCTATAGACCGCAGACACGCCATGGGGTGATGATGAAAGGCGAACGTGATCCATGACCGCGCGTATCTTCAGGCCCTCGAAGACGGCCATGCAGTCCGGCCGCGCCAAGACCCACCAGTGGGTCCTGGAGTACGAGGCGCGCTCGCGCAAGGTCGCCGACCCCCTGATGGGCTGGACCGGCTCGTCCGACATGAAGGCCGATCAGCTGCGGCTCAAGTTCGACACCCGCGAGGCGGCGATCGAGTATGCCGAGCGCAACGGTATCGATTACCGGGTCGAGGACATGCACGAACGCCGCGTCAGACCCAAGTCTTACGCCGACAACTTCCGCTGGCAGAGACCGTAAGGCAGCCGGCGGCCCCGCGCGCCCTTAGCTCAGTTGGATAGAGCAACGGCCTTCTAAGCCGTAGGTCCCAGGTTCGAATCCTGGAGGGCGCGCCATATTTTTCAAAGGGTTAGGTCGCGAGAACCGTGTTCGGGTCTCTCACGAACCGCTATGAGAACCGCGATGGCTGGCCCGTAGCATCGCTGGACAGAGCATGTGCTTCCTAAGCGTGCAGCCCTCGAATCTCCACGACAGAGGCATCGTAGCCGGCTGAAGTCAGCCGGTAACCGGTCCTTCCATCGCCGAATATCATCTTCTCAGCCCGAAGTTCGCTAAGGCGACTCCTAACCGAAGCAGCACTCCGGTTTCTCATGGTGGTCTGGATATCTGTGACCAACACGCGGTCCGGATAGTGGCTGTGCAGCAATATGAGAATCTCGACTCGTGCAGACACGTCGGCGTGTACCAGCCGGGTGCCATCGATCTCCTCTACCAAAGAGCCGACGGGGGCATGCACCAACGCGATCAGCGCGCCGGCCTCCTCCATTGTCACGCCCGTTGCGCATCTGATCATCTCGGCCATGATCCAAGCCGCCGCCTGGTGTACGAAGGCTAGGTCAAATGTGTTGGGGTCGATCTGACCCTTATGCGCGATGTTGCGTTTGTTGCGTAATGTATACATCGCGCGAGCGACGCGGCCAGCGCAGACGCGTAACCCATCTGCCAAAGCCGCATCGTTCTCGACTTGTGTGTTGAGATAGCTGTCTACGTTGGGGGCGTCGTCGTAGCTGCCTTGCGAGATCTGCTGTAGGCACTGAACGAACGTCTCCACGAACTTGCCTGGTGACGCTCGCTCAAGTGTCTTGGTCGCGTAGTCTTGACGTATCTTGACAAAGTCCGACGCCAGCCCATTGGCGAGCGTGCTACCCACCAGGCCGGTTAGCGCGTCGGCCAGACGCGCTTCATCCACCTATCATCTCCTGGACCCGCCTCACGCCGGCATCGCTGAGCTTGTAGGTCTTTCGGGCCTGCCTGCTAGTTCCGCTCTTCTTGAGTTGCAGGACAAGCGCGGGCTTGGCACTTCTCAGGGGATCGAGAGCGGCCGTGATGTTGGCAATCTTATGCCCAAGGTGGGTGAGTTCCTTGTTGGCCGACTGAGATGTGAAGCTATCGTTGTCCTGGCAAACCTGGAGCCAGTATCCAGCGACGAGAGCTTTGTTACCGTTGGTGGTGGGATTGGCGGCGGCATGAAGTTCCGCGAACGACGCGAATGTCTGCGAACCTTTGGCAGCGTCGATTGTCGATGTCTGGGCCGCGCCGTCATCGATATCCTCGTCAACTTCAAGTGTCGATTGCACGTGCGCGTCGATTGCAAGGAGGGTGACCACAGAATTGACGACACGACTTCGCGCCTCGTCGTCCAGAGGCTGCAGAGCGTCGTGCACCTTCTTGAAGGCCTCAAATTCGTCGTTGGCAATTTGGTTCATGATGCAAGTTCCTTCTTGAGACATGCACTTTAAGTATGCACTGAATCATGAACTTCAAGGTCTGAGCATATATTAACTTCAACTTGCGCTGATCGGGCCCTCCCCAGCTGTCCGGGGAGGGCCCAATTGCATGAGGTCGATTCTATACGTACCGATGCTGCGTCCAGCGGACGCCGCACCTGTGACAATGCATCTTGCGAACAAACTGATGGCCCAGGTCGCGCTCAGAGATCACGCTGGCGGCCACGGGGCGGCACTCACTCGGGCAGCGCCGATGGCGTGCCTGGATGTCTTCGTTACTCATCTTGGGGGACTCCTTGCCATGCCTCGCGCAAGATCGCGCGGTGACAAGGATGGCGTTTCATGCGCCCGGGTGGGTTTGTCGTCAACCCTATTCGGCGCTGGAAAACTTATCCAGTTAGATCAAAAGGTTGTGACCCAAAATGCAGGATTCCTGACCCCTTGAGAGAGCCGAAGTCCGGCTCGTATGGGCTCGACTCGAGCGCCCGGCAGCTGTTGCACATGCGGTTGTGCGCGCCCTCGCTCTGAAACTTCTGACCGCAGCACATGCATCTCCTGGTCGTGGTGGGCGGACGCGGTCGCGGCGGCGTCTTGCTGCTCAAGCCACAACTCGCGTCGCGATGACAAGCGTCCTGCCGGCGTCGAGTGGATCGATGGCGTGCACTGTCAGCGTACCGCTCGGCACGCCCGTGACCGTCACGTCCTGACCGCGCTCTGCCCAGACACCCCTGAACACCTGGTCGGCCGCCAGCGCCGGGTGTGTGAAGCCCGCCCCGTTGCCCAGGGACACGGTGACGTCGCCCTGGGAGAGGCCGGCGCTGTGACTGATCGCCAGCCGCGCGCCGGCCGGCATTCGCAGCGGCCCCGAACCCAGGTCGTGGGGGGTGTCGACAAGCGGCTGCAGCGCGGTGATGGCCTCACGGCCCTGGCGTCGGCGCCGGAGGTTCCATAGCTGAGGCTGCGTCGTCATGGCTCTTGCCCGTTGGCGCGCATCTCGCCGACAAGCTCGTCGCGCAGTTCGTAGAGCGTCTTCAGAGTGTCGGCCTCGCCCTCGCCAAGGATGCCAGCGCGGCGCCAAGCCTCGTGCTGAGCGATGACCCGCTGTACCCGCTGCAACTGTCCGCGCCGCTGCGACGCCCAGACGGCGGCCATGTGCGCGTTGTGCCGCTCCATGCGGTACCCGATGTGTGTTCTCATTCCACGTCTCCAATGATGTCGCGGAACGCCGCCACCGACGGCGTCGGCTCCGGGTCGGGGGCGGGCGTTGTCCTTGTGTCCGGCGGCGCCTGCAGGCGCTCGGCGTGGTTGGCG
>JANQGO010000130.1 GCA_028277285.1 Alphaproteobacteria bacterium
CGGCGCCAGCCCGCTCCCCCTCCTCCGGGGCAAAACGCCGCGAGGCGTTTTCGCCGAGGCCACCCATGGCAGCATCCTCGGGGTGGCCGGGAGGGGGAGTGGGCCGGTGATGCTCGCGATAGCAGAAACGCGCTAATCCATGAGCCAGACGATCCAGCCATAAGCGATGATCATCGAGACGACGGTGACCGGCAGGTTGATCAATGTGAACTGCCAGAACGTGAAGGGTTTCTGGCCGAACTTCTCGGTCTGCTGAACGACGATCACGTTGCTTGCCGCGCTGATGATGAAGAGGTTGCCGGCAAGCGTGCTCATGGCCGCCAGCAGGATCAGTTCCGGCGTTTCGGGCTCGCTCAACAGGCCCAGATAGATCTCGACCGTCGGCACGTTGGAGAAGAGCTGGCTGGCGCCGAAACCGACGGCCGTGATGACGTTCGGGTCGTCCAGGTGCTCCATCAATGGGCCCAGAGCGTTCTCGACATCGCCGGAGGCCAGCACCGATCCGGTGACCACAAACATGGCGACAAAGAAGATCAGCGTCGCCCAATCGACCTCGAAGAAGAGCTTGATGCGGTGGTTGCTGAACAAATAGATCGGCAGGCAGGCGATCAGGCCGAGCCAGCCGAGTTCGATCGCCAGGTCAGGCGCGACCTCGCGGATGACGGCGTCGGCGCCGATCAGGACGACCAGAAGCGCCGCCGCCGTGTAGGCCGGCCAGGTCTGATGGGTTGTCGCCGGCTCGGGGACTTGCCATTCGGACGTGTCGATCTCCGGCTCGCGGGCCAGGCGCACGGCGAACCAGGCGAAGGCGAAGACCATGGCGACGACGGTCGGCACGATCAGCCACGTGACGAACGCGACGAAAGGGTTTCTGAAGTTGGGCTCGGCGGCGATCAGGATGTTCTGGGGGTTGCCGATCGGCGTCAGCATGCTGCCGATGGTGACGGCGGCGCACAGCGCGATCAGAAAGATCGTCGGGCGCACGCGAAACGCCTGGGAGAGCGTCAGCGCCACGGCGGTGCCGATCACCGCGGCGGCATCGTTGGTGTAGACCGCCGCGCCCAACCCGGTCAGCACCATGAAGCCGGCCAGCGCGGCCGGTCTGCCGTGGCGATGTTTGGCCAGCCAGGCGCTTGCCTGATGCGGCGCGCCGCCGTGATAGAGCGCGATGCCGATGGAGAAGACGCCGAACAAGTAGGCGATGATGTTCCAGTCGACGTAGTCGACGGCGCCTATCGGGCTGACCTGTCCGCTCGCCACGATGACGACCGCGCCCGCCAGCATGACATGCCAGATCCTGAGCCAGGACGGCAGCCACTGACGGATCGCAATAATCGCGAAGATCAGTATCGCGACAACAGTACTGACCGACATAAAACGCTATCTCGCACCGCGTTAGGCAAGCGCGGGTGCGCCCCAACCCGCTGGGCTCGCTATATCACAGAATGTGAATTGGGGCTGCGATGAGATAGACGGACGTCATCGTGACGGGGTAGGAATCCTCCAAACAGGCTCGCGCCGAAGGAGATAGCTTGATGCCGCTCGATAACGAACTCAGCCCGCGCCAGTCGTTTGACAAGGTCGGCACACGGCCGCTGCGCCCCGACGGCGTCGACAAGGTCACCGGGCGCGCCCGCTATGGCGCCGATGTCGCCGATGCCAACATGCTGGTCGGCCAGGTGCTGCGCAGCCCGCACGCTCATGCCCGCGTCGTCTCCATCAACACCAAGAAGGCGAAGAAGCTGGCGGGCGTGAAAGCCGTGGTGACACGTGACGACTTTCCGCACCTGAAAGGCGATCAGACGATCAAGGGCGAGGAAGAGGAAAACATGTGGGATGTCGCGCAGAACGTCATGGCGCGCGACAAGGTGCTCTATGAAGGCCACGCGGTCGCCGCCGTCGCCGCGACCAGCAAGGCGGTCGCGCGCGAGGCCCTGAAGCTGATCAAGGTCAAGTACGAGGTCCTGCCCCACGTCACCGATGTCGACGCGGCGATGGCGCCCGACGCCCCTGTTCTGCACGACGACATGTTCACCGCCGGCATGGAGCCGGCGCCAACGAAACCCTCCAACATCGCCGAATACTCCGAGATCGCCATCGGCGATGTCGAGAAGGGTTTCGCCGAGGCGGATGTCGTGATCGAGCGTTCGTTCCGGACCGAAGCGGCCCACCAAGGCTATATCGAGCCCCATGCCTGCTTCGCCTCGGTCTCCGAGGACGGCCTGGCGGAGCTGTGGTGCTGCACCCAGGGCCACTACACCGTACGCGCCATGTGCGCGGCGATCCTGGGTTGGGATCTCGCCAGCCTGCGGGTGACGTCGTCGGAGATCGGCGGCGGGTTCGGCGGCAAGACGACGGTGTTCCTGGAGCCGGTCGCCCTGGCGCTGGCCAAGAAGGCGCACCGGCCGGTCAAGATGGTGATGAGCCGTGACGAGGTGCTGCGCGCCTCTGGCCCGACATCCAGCACCAGCATGACCATGAAGATCGGCGTTACCCGGGACGGCCGCATCACCGCGGGCGAGGGCGTCTATAAGTTCCAGGGCGGCGCCTTTGCCGGATCGCCAGTGCCTTATGGCGCGGCCTGCGCCTTCGCACCCTATGATACGCCCAACGTCTTGCTGCGCTGCTATGACGTCGTGACCAACCGGCCCAAACAGGCCGCCTACCGCGCGCCAGGCGCGCCCATGGCGTGCCTGCCGGTCGAGGCGCTGCTTGACGAACTGGCCGAAAAGATCGGCATGGATCCGGTCGAACTCAGGCGAAAGAACGCGGTGAAGGAAGGGTCGTCATCGGCCTACGGGCCGACCTATGGGCCGATCGGCATGATCGAGTCTCTCGATGCGGTCGAGAACCACGACCTCGCGAAGAAGCCGCTGAAGGCCAACCAGGGCCGCGGCATCGCGTCCGGTTTCTGGCCCAACTATGGCGGCCAGACCTGCGTCACGCTGAACATCAACGCCGACGGCACCGCGTTGTTGTCGCTGGGCACGCCGGATATCGGCGGCAGCCGCGCCTCCATGTGCCTGATGGCCGCGGAGGAACTCGGTATTCCTTATGAGAACATCAAGGCGATCATCGCCGACACCAGCGCGCTCGGCCATAACGACACCACCGGCGGCAGCCGGGTGACCCACTCCGCCGGCATGGCGACCATCGATGCCGCCAAGGACGCCATCGCCAAGATGCGCGAGCGTGCCGCCCAGATCTGGGGCATCGATCCCGATGCCGTCGTCTGGCGCGACGGCGCGGCCCATCCGTCGGGCCACAACGCCGGCGACTTCGAGCCGATGAGCCTGGCCGAACTCGCCGCCATGGCGCCCCAGACCGGCGGACCGATCGCCGGCCACGCGGAGATCAACGCCGAGGGTGCCGGCAACAGCTTCAGCACCCATCTGGTCGATGTCGAGGTCGATCCGGAAACCGGGCAGGTAACGATCCTGCGCTATCTGGTGGTGCAGGATGCCGGCAAAGCGATCCATCCCGACTACGTCGAGGGCCAGTACCAGGGCGGCGCGGTCCAGGGCATCGGATGGGCGCTTAACGAAGAGTACGTCTATGGCGAGGACGGGCGGCTGCAGAACCCGAGCTTCCTGGACTACCGCATTCCCGTCTGCTCGGACGTGCCGATGATCGACACGGTGATCGTCGAGGTGCCGAATCCCGGTCACCCTTATGGCGTGCGCGGCGTCGGCGAGACGCCGATCGTGCCGCCGCTGGCCGCCGTGACCAACGCGGTATCGCGCGCCATCGGCCAGCGTCTGAGCGATATCCCGATGTCGCCGCCCAAGATCCTGGCCGCGATCGAGGCGGCCAAGGGCTGACGCTTTGGTGGAGGTCAGGCTCGGCGCGACGCTCCGGTCGAAGGCTGGCGGCAAGACGTCGTTCGAGGTCGAGGCCGGCACCATCATGCAGGTGCTTCGCCAGCTCGGCGAGCGCTATCCCGAGCTCAAGCCGGTCCTGGACAAGGGCGTCGCCGTCGCCATCGACGGCCAGCTCTACCGCAACGCACAGCTGCAACAGGTGCCCGAGGGCGCGGAGGTCTACCTGATGCCCCGCGTTGCGGGTGGCTGAGGCACGGCGGCACGCGTCTGATCTGGACTGACCGCCGCAAGTTTACACTGTGGACTCGGATGCCGTGCCCGACCAGGCGGGTGTCTCCTGATCCAGGCGCACCAGGCGGCGGCCGGACGGGCTGGTGACAATGACCGCGACGGGTCGCTTGGCGGCAAACAGCCAGGGGCCGCACCGTGTCGTGCCGGCCGCACGTTCCTCCACAACGACCGGCGTGAAGACGAAATCGCCAATCGCCAGCGGTGGTCCGCGCCGCAACCGCCTTCTTGCGGTGCCTAGTGGCGATTCATAAACCATCGCCGAACCTCGGGCGAAAAGGCGAACGCGGCGATCGGTGACACGAGCGTTAACGGAACAACGCGGATTTCGCCCATGCCGACACCTTCGAAGTAGGGACCTGAGAAGTCTGGAGTCAGGCTGACGCGCGTTCGCGGCAGTGCATTTGCCATCGCCACGACCGGCGCCGCATAGCCGGCCATTTCTCCGGTCGAAGCGGGATCGTCGGTTCCTAGGGTGAGGTCCAGTTCGACGCGGCGGATTTGGACACGCTCAAGGAGGTCGCCGAAAACTCCGAGACCGCGCCGCACAACGGCCGGGCTCGGCTTTCGGCCCTGTCGCTTTTTCTTTCTGGGCTTCGGCTTTGGTGCAGCGGACGGCTCTTTACCGCCTCTAGACGTGCGAAGACGAACAAGGCCAAAAAGCCAGCCGATCTCAAGCGTTAGGCGTAGACGTTTACGCGCCTCCAAATGCGCGACGATGTCGACGGGCACGGCAAGCGCACCGATCGTGACGCCGGCAAGTCCCAGTGCGGTCCACAGCAGGACCTCGAGCATGCGGTTTCACCCGGCGTGTCAGGTGCCCTCTTTTTCGTCAGGCTCACCTCTGGACTTTCGCGTGCTCTCGACGACCTTGCCGACGGCCTCGCCCAGCGTCTCGACGACGGTCGCTCGGCTATCCCGGATCGACTGGATGCGGCTGCCGTTCTCGTCGATGACGATCACGGCAACGGGGCGGATACCGCCGCCGCCGCCGGTACCGGCTCCGGCCGCATCCTCCTTGCGCTTGGAGCCGCCGGCGCCGAAACCAAAACCGAAGCTGACAAGCGGGATAATGGTCACACCGTTATGGGTCGTGGGCTCGCCGATGACGTTCTGCACCTTCAAGAGCTTGTCGAGCTCGCCCACCGACTGTTTCAAGAGATCATCTACTTCCGCCATGGGACCTCCGCGGTTCTGTGCCTTCAATGTGGTAGGCAACCTGGAGGCACATCACATTGACCTGCGTCAAGCGACGTGGCGCGGCAGACGACTTGGTCTTGCTCAGGTAGTGCGTCGAGCGGCCTCGATAGGGTCGACGCAGATGCCGCGTCAGTCGAGGAGGCCCGCGGCCTTCAGGCCGGACAGCGACTGCTCGGCGAGTTCCGGACGGTTGCCGGCGAGGTTCTCGATCTGCGCCGCCAGGTGTTGCGGCGTCATGGCCGGGTTGGCGCGCAGCGCGCGGTCCATCGCCTCTCTGGCCTCGTCGTAGCGGCCGAGCTGGCCGAGCGCGTTGGCGAGCGTCACCCAGGCGCCGGCATAGCCGGGCTGGGCCTCGACGCTCTTGCGGGCGAACGCGACGGCCTCCTCGGATCGGTTCTCGCGGGCGCAGGCATTGGCCTTGAAGTACTGCCAATAGGGCACCATCGGGTGGTTGGGCGCGGCCGCCAGGATGCGATCGAGCACCGCATGGCCTTCCTGGAGTTCGTCGCCCGTGCCGCCATAGGCCAGCGTGCGGCCCAGGCGTCCCCAACTGTGGAAGTCGAACGGCGCGATCTCGACGGCGCGGCGCAGCGCTCGGACGGCCTTGTCGTGTTCGCCGCAATTGCTCAGCACATTGCCCAGCGCCCGCAGGACGACGGGATCGTCGGCCGACAACTCGCTCGCGCGCTCGACGGCGGCGAGCGCTTCGGCACGATCTTTGTCCGGCTGGTCGCTTAACCCATTCATGACCCGCTGCATCAGGACGGAGGCCAAGCTGGCATGGGCGCCGGCATAGTTCGGGTCGATGGCGATCGCCTCGCGCGCCAGGGCAAGCGCATCGTCGCCGGCGTCGCGGTTGATCGGTAGGTTCTGTGCACGTGCCTTCTGCACCAGGCCCCAGGCGTCCAGGCTTTCGGTCGGACGGCGCCTCGCGCGATGCCACTCGGCGCGCAGGAACTCGCCGCCGAAGGCGATAACGATGGATTCGGCGATCTCCTCCTGCACGGCGAAAAGATCGTCGATCTGGCGTTGATAGGTCTCCGACCACAGCTGGGTTCGGTCGGCGGCGTCGGTCAGTTCGGCCGTGACGCGGATGCGGTCGCCGGCGCGCCTGATGCTGCCGGTCAGCACATAGCGAAGCTGCAGGTCGCGGACGACCTGCCACATGTCGTCGCCGCGGCCACGGTGCGCGAAGGTCGCCGGCCTGGACGCAACGCGCAGGTCGGGGATCTTCGACAGCATGGTGATAATTTCCATCGCGATGCCGTCGGCCAGATAGGCGTCCTCGGAATCCGGCGACAGGCTTTCGAACGGAAAGACGGCGATCGAACCGCGCGCCTCCTCCGGGCGCGGTGGCGCCGGCTGGTCCGACGGCTTGCGGTCGGCGGGTGCGGCCTTGCTGGAAATGCGGTAGGCGTGGATCGGCTCGGCTATGTTCTTGACCGTCTGTTCGCCCAGATCGACATGGTCGAGGTCCAGGCGGTTCTTGATCTGCTCGAACACCGCGCGCGAGGCGCAAATGCCGCCGGGCTCGGCCAGACCTTCCAGGCGCGAGGCGACGTTAACGCCGTCGCCGTGAATATCCTCATCCTCGATAATCACGTCGCCCAGGTTGATGCCGATGCGAAACTGCAAGGATTGATCCCGCTCCTTGTCCCGCTCGCGTTCGCTGACGCCCTTTTGCCAGGCGACCGCGCATTCGACGGCCTCGACGACGCTCTGAAACTCCAGCAGCAGACCGTCGCCCATCAGCTTGACGATCCGGCCCTTGTGCTTGGCGATGACGGGCTCCAGGAAGTCGTGGCGCAGGTCCTTCAGATGCGCGTGCGTGCCGACTTCATCCGCGCCCATCAGGCGCGAATAGCCGACCACGTCCGCCGCAAGTATGGCCGCCAGGCGTCGCTGCATGCCCTGCCTCCCTGAGTTCAGAGATTAGCGATCAAAGGCACCGGAATCTATGTCACTGAGGCAACGTTCGCGCGCCCAAGCTGGTTTCTGATCGGTCGTATTGGGCGGCGAGAACGCGTTCATAAAGCAGCGTCATCTCGTGTTCGCCGACCGTCGAAACGGGGGCGCCGAGATAGTCCAGCAGCGAATCAACAAAATCGTGCCAGCCTGCGGCAATGCCGACCCAGTGGGTGCCGGGCCCCCCGGGCTGACGGGCGGCGGGGTCGCCAGGTTCACCGTCGGGCGCCGTCGCGCCCGGCGCCATGCGGTCAACCAAGCGGAAACGCGTGCCGTCCTCGCTATCGGCGACCTCGAAACGGGTTTGGCCGCCCTGATCGGCCGTGAACGCGATTGCCGCACCGGGCTCAAGCGCGGAAACGACGCCATCCCAGCCGTCCTTGAACGCGAATCGGCCGCCGACCCGGGTCTCCATGGTCGTTTCCATGAACCATTGCGACAGTTCGGCGGGATCGCTGATGGCGCTCCAGACGCGCTGGCGGTCGACGGGCAGCTTGCGCCGGAAGGTCAACATGCCGGGTTCGGTGAGCTCTCCCAAGAAGGGCGAGAATGCCACCAACGCCGGCCAGTTCTCGAACCCGTAACGTCGTGCGATGACATCGCGGGCGTCGTCGGGGCCAATACCATCGTCTTCGCGACGCAATGCCTCGACATCGTCGCGGAGTATCTCCGCGAGGTTGATATCGGTCATGGGCTGCCTAGAACGGTTTTATCGCATCGGCGATGCGCGCGAGCTTGAGGGCGTCGTAGCGTTCGTCCGCGTCCGGTGTGTCGTGGGCCAGGCGGAACGCGGTCATACCGTTGGGCAGGGGCTGGATGATGTTGCCGCCATAGCCGCGCATGGTGGCGAGGCGCATGAAGCCGCGGTCGCGGCTGTTGTAGCCCTGCATCCAGTAGGCGAGGTGATAGGTGATATCGCCGTCGGTGGTCATGTGGCCGGTCGGCAAGCCCTTGTCGGGCGAGGGGTCGAGCGCTTCGCCAACCAGCAACGGATCGAGCAACTGCTCGCCATCGTGCACGCCGCCGTCGTTCAGCAGGCGGCCAAGCTTCGCGATATCGTCGAGGCCCAGGAAAAAGCCGAACGCGGTCACCGGCACGCCCAATGCGCCGTCCGGTTCCAGGGTGCGGTTCGTGTCGGCGCCGCGAATGCCGATCGGGCGGTACACCTCGTCGGCGACCATGGCGAAGAGGTCGGCGTCCGGTCCCCGGTGCCGTTTCCAGACGGCGTCCATGGCGACGCCGGCCATGAAGAGATCCTGATCGCGATAACGCGTCACCTCGCCCGGCCCCCACGGATAGCTTGGACAGGCAAAGGCGGCGGCCAGCTTGTCATCGCGGCTCTTGGCGGCGTACCAGGCTTGATAGGCGCGGTAGCAGGCCTCGCCATCCGTGCCGATGTTTTCGGGGCCGGTCAGGTTGTCGGCGTGGATGTCCAGGACGTCACGGCTCGGCGAGGCCGTGCCGATGCCGCTTGCCATGTTGAGGCAGTCGCGGATTGTGACATGCAGCCAGCCGTCGTGCGCGGCCGCCACCTCGACCACATCGCCGACAAGCGTGTTGCCGATCTCAGGCCCCAGATGATGGGCGAGGCGCATCAGGGCCGTGGTGCCGAACGCCGCCTTGGTCGCCGACCACAGGCCGAAGCGCATGGCGCGTGGATAGGGGGCGGCGCCGTGCGCGGCCCGCATGGGTGTGGCGTAGATGACATCGCCGACAACCAGGCCGGCGACGATTTCGCTGTGAGCCCCCGGACCTTCGGCAAGCGCATCGATAAGATCATGGCCGCAATGAACCGCCAGCTCGTCGATCGGGCGGGTGGCGAACTCCTCGCTGCGGTCGGCGGTGTGATCCCGGCGTGCGGTTTCGCTGGCGGATGGCTCGCCGGTTTCGACGCGGACGGGCACGCGTCCCCACAGCTCAAACGCGTTGGGCAGGTGATCGGGCTGGGTGTGGGTGATCTTCTGGACAGCGAGTGGCGTGACCGTCGTGTCGTCGAACAGGAAACACGCCAGACCGTGATGGGTCTCGTTCTCGCGCTCGTTGGAAAGCTGAAACGGGAACGATGCGCGCGACAGCCCGCCGTCACCGGGCTCCGACCAGACCTGACCGGGTCCAGCCGCCAGATCCCAGTAGCTGTCGCCGCTGGATCGCCGCAAGCCGCGGTTGTCGGGGATCAGCGCGCCGTCCTGCGTCGTGAAGCCGATGGCGATACCGGGAAAGAGGCGGGGATCGCCGCCCAGAAGGGTCGGTTTGTCGAGGTCCGCGCAATCGCTCGTGAGCGCCGTCTCGTCGATATGCAGCGTGCCGGCAAAGCCGCGCCGCGCCGTCGCCGCATCCGTGCGCGGCTCAAAAGCGCCGTTGGCAACGGGGCCGGTCATGGCCTCGCCATCACGCATCATTTGCGCCGTCAGCGCGGTACGGTCTGCCATTGAACCTCCAAGTGCCTGGACGTACAGCGGATGCCATCGGATCATAGCGCCAGAGCCAACACAACCGCGCCGCCACGGAGGATACCTATGACAGCACCCATTCTGGTGATCGGCGCGACCGGCCATGTCGGGCGCGAGGTCGTTGATCAATTGAAGACCGCCGGTCATGCCATGCGGATCATGACCCGGGACGCTTCGCGTGCGGCCGACCTGGGTGTTGGTGCAGACGTGGTGGTCGAAGGCGACCTGCGTGAGTCCAATTCCCTGGGCGATGCCGTTTCCGGTGTCGAGAAGGCCTACTACGCAACGCCCGATCCCGAGGACAACGTGGTCATGCTGGAGAACTTCCTGGCCGCCGGAAAGCCGGCCGGTCTTCGCCATGTCGTTCGACTCTCGGCGCGCTCGGCGGATATCACGTCATCGGACGATCTGGCGCGCCGGCACGGGCTGGCGGAGAAAGCGCTGGAGGAGTCCGGTGTCGCCTGGACCCATATTCGGCCGAGCTGGTTCATGCAGATGATGTTCGAATACGCGCCCGGCGGGCGCATGGCGCTGCCCGGCGGCGAGGGACGGATCGGCTGGATCGACACCCGCGATATCGCCGCCATGGCGGTGAAGGCGCTGACCGAGCCGGGGCACGAGGGCAAGTGCTACACGATCAGCGGGCCGGAGGCGCTTTCCTATGGCGATCTCGCCCGCACGATGTCGGACGCGACGGGCCGTGAGTTCGTTTACGAGGACATGACACCAGAGACCTATCGCGAACAGCAGCGCGCCGCCGGTGACGAAGGCTGGTACATCGATCTCGTGCTGCAGCTCTATGCCAATATCCGCGCCGGCCGGTACGCTTATCTGACCGACGAGTTCGAGCAGGTCATGGGCCGCCCGGCGACGAGTTTCGCCCAGTTCGCCAAAGACTGCGCCGCGGATCTGGTCAAGCAGCTGGATTGACCGAGGGCGGCTCCGGCGCCAGGGAGACGCGCAAGGCCTCTTCAAGGTTCGGGCAACGAAAGCCGAAACCGGCATCGCACAGCCGTATGGGCTGAACCCGTTTGCTGGCGAGCAAGAGCTCCTGCCCCATCTCGCCAAAGACCAGACGGATCAGCCGTGCCGGAATGGCGAACAGGCACGGCCGCCCCAACTGGCGCGCCAGCGCGGCGGAGAACTGGGCGTTGCGCACGGGCACCGGGGCGACGGCGTTGAACGGGCCCCTCAGGTCGTCGCGCGCGATCAGGAAGGCGATCATGGCGATGACGTCGTCCAGGTGGACCCAGGACATCCATTGCCGGCCCGTGCCCAGGCGCGCGCCCAGGCCGAACTCGAAGGCCGGCATCATCATGCCGAGCGGACCGCCATGGGCGGCCAGCACCAGTCCCAGCCGAAGCTGCACGACGCGCACGCCGTAGCGGCACGCCTTGCGTGACTCGGCCTCGCAGGCCGCGCACATGGCGTTGGAGAACCCCGGTTGCGGTCTGGTGTTCTCGGTGACCGGGCGTTCGCTATCGCAGCCGTAGTATCCGATCGCCGAGGCGGCGATCAGCACCTCGGGCTTGGTTTGGAGGCGGCCGATGAAGGCGACCAGCGCGCGGGTCGTGTCGATGCGGCTGGCGCGCAGCACCGCCTTGCGGTTGGCGGTCCAGCGCCGCGTCGCGACCGGCGCGCCCGCGAGATGGACGACGGCGTCGAAGACCTCATCGTCGCCGAAGCTGTCGAGGTCGGTGGGGGTGCGCACGGGGAGCGGCAGGTCGCGCGCCTTGCGGGCGTCG
>JANQGO010000028.1 GCA_028277285.1 Alphaproteobacteria bacterium
GCCCGATGAGTTTCTTTCCATGCGGCGGCTATGGCCCAACTCCAAGGGCCTGCGCAAACGCCGCGAGACCGAGGCCAAGCTGTGGAAGAAGGGGCTGAAGTAGCGCCTCACCAACTCCTTATGACGTAAACAGCGGATCGGTGCTTTCCGCCCATTCGGCGCGCAGCTTGTCACCCTCACCCGTGAACCGGTTGTCCAGCGCGTCCATGGCCTCGATCCGGTCGGCGCGGAAGTGCCGGAAGTCCTGGCGCAATTCACACCACGCGGCGATCACGGTGACGGAGATGTAATAGACGACCGCCAACGGCAGAATCGTCCGCTCGCTGGTCTCGCCCTTTTCGTTGCAATAGGTGATCGCCAGCTTGCGCTCCTCACGCACCGCCTGGCGGCAAACACGAAGATCGACGCTTGGATGCGGCGTGCCCCAGCCCGAGACCTTCAGCCACTCGCTCTCACGCCCGCCGGCCAGGCGCTCCGGCAGAACGTCGGCGATCTTGGCGGCGGCGCCGTCAGCGGCATCCAGCAGCCCCCGGTCGCCGGTGCGCGTCACCAGCGACAGGCCGACCATGATCGCCTCCACTTCTTCGGACGAGAACATCAGCGGCGGCAGATCGAAGCCGCGCCGCATGACATAGCCGATGCCGGCCGCGCCCTCGACCGGTACGCGCATCGCCTGCAGCGCCGCCATGTCGCGGTAGATCGTGCGCAGGTTGACCTCCAGCCTTTCGGCGAGCATCGCCGCCGTCACCGGCTGGCTCGCCTGACGCAGGATCTGGATGATGTCGAACAGCCTGTCGGCGCGCCGCATTCTCTCTCCTTGGCCGAAAGACTAGACCCACACTCCTGACACCATGGTGTCAGGAGTATCTTGATATGCCAACCCTCCCACCGACCACGAGGGCCAATCGCCATGGCCAGACCGACGACATCGCTCAGCCAGTCACAGCAGGACTTCATCGCCCGCCAGCGGCTCTTTTTTGTCGCCACCGCCGCGCCGGACGGGCGCGTCAATCTGTCGCCCAAGGGCCTCGACACGCTGAAGGTCATGGCGCCCGACCGCATCGTCTGGCTCAGTCTCTCAGGCAGCGGCAACGAGACAGCGGCGCATCTTCTGGAGAACGACCGCATGACGCTGATGTTCTGCGGCTTCGAAGGCAAGCCCGGCATCATCCGCGTCTACGGCCACGCCCGCGCCATTCATCCGCGCGACAGCGAATGGGACGCGCTCGTTACCCTGTTCCCTTCGCTCCCCGGCACCCGCCAGATCTTCGACATGGCGGTCGACCTGGTGCAGACCTCCTGCGGCACCGGCATCCCGGAGTTCGCCTTCCAAAGGGACCGCGCCACCGACCAGCTCCTGCCGTTCTATGACGAGATGGGCGAGGCCGGGCTGAAGGCCTATTGGACCAAGAAGAACACCGTCAGCCTCGACGGCAAGCCAACCGGCATCTTCGAGACCTGACGTGCCGCATCCAACATCAAGAATCCTCGCGCCCCGGACGACCAGCGGGAGATCCGGGGCCCATGAACACCGGACCCTCCCCGTTCCCGCCATCGCATCCCCCGCGTCATCCTCCGGTGTTCATGGGTACCGGCTCTGCGCTTCGCTTGGCCGGTACGCGGCTGCGGCGCCTGCTGGTCGCCGCGTGCGCTGATGTCCCATCGACCATTTGGAGACCTCGCGCCCCGGACGACCAGCGGGAGAGCCGGGGCCCATGAACACGGAACCCTCCCCGTTCCCGCCATCGCATCCTCCGCGTCACCGTCCAGTGTTCATGGGTACCGGCTCTGCGCTTCGCTTGGCCGGTACGCGGCTGCGGCGTCTGCTGGTCGCCGCGTGCGCTGATGCCGCCCTCAAGCACCGCGTCCCATCACCTCGGCGTCGTCTTCGTGGCGATCTCCGCTGTCGCGTGGAGCACGGCAGGCATTTTCACCAAGGGCATCACCGCCGATGTTTGGGCCATTCTTTTCTGGCGCGGTGTGTTCAGCGCTGCCTTCATTGCGCTCTATGTCGCCTGGCGCGATCGCGCCGCGACCCTCGCCTGCTTCGGTCTGATGGGCCGGCCGGGCTGGCTGATCGCGTCGACCGGCACCATCGCCACCGTCGCCTACCTTTCCGCATTCAAACACACGACCGTCACCAACGTGGTGGTGATCTACGCCACCGCGCCCTTTGCCGCCGCTGCGCTTGCCTGGCTGTTCGGGCGCGAGCGCACCCGGCCCGCGACGCTTATCGCGGCCGCCGCGGCGCTGGTCGGGGTCGTCATCATGATGAGCGGTTCGCTCGGCACGCCCAACCTGTTGGGTGACCTTCTGGCCGTTGCGATGACGTTCTTCATGGCCGCGATGATGGTGCAGATCCGCCGCTTCCCCGACGCGCCTGCGGTCCCGGCCATGGCCTTGTCGTCGCTGCAGATCGCAATCATCGCCTTGATCGTTGCCGAACCGTTTGCGGTCAGTACGGCAGAGCTTTGGTGGCTGATCGCGTTCGGTTTGGTCCAGGCGACCGGCGCCATCCTGATTGCCGAGGGCACGCGCCTCATCCCCGCGCCGCAAGCCGCACTGATCGGCTCCCTCGACATTCCGCTGGCACCCCTATGGGCGTGGCTCATCCTCACCGAACTGCCGCCCGTCGCGACCTTCCTAGGCGGCACCGTCGTGCTCGCCGCCGTGGCCCTTCACATGCGCCGCGACTGGCGTCTTGCGGCAACCTGTTAGAACAACATCCGTCGATGACACGGCGCACACCGTCACAAACGTTTAACAGAACGGTGTTTAACATCTTGACGCCGATCAATGTGGCGGGCCCGCGCGCTTGATGTGATCGGCCTGGTAGGGCGCCTTGGGCGCGTCATCGATGGAGCAGCAGTCATGTACAGGACGATCCTGGCCGCGGTCGATGGATCCGGCGACCGCGTACCTCGGCATGCCGGTGAACTCGCGGGCTTGTGTGGCGCGCGACTCATTCTGGTCTTTGTCGCCGATCCCGGCGCGGCCAACGACGATCTGGCGGTCCTCGCCTCTACCGAACATGTCGCGGTCGCCGAGCCGGACGATCCCCACCCCAACATCGCCGGCATCCCCGGCTGGTTCGACGACGCGCTCGGCAAGAAGGAAGGCGCGGCGTCCATGCGCGAGGTCATGGAAACACTCGGCGCGCAGGTTCTGGAACGCGCGGAAGCCTTGGCCCGCAGCGCCGGTGCCAAGGACATTCATTGCACGATGGAAGACGGCGACCCCGCCAGCCATCTGCTCGAGGTCGCCAGGCGCGAAAATGCCGACCTCATCGTCATGGGGTCGCGCGGTCTGGGCCGCATCAAGGAACTGATGCTCGGCAGCGTCTCCCACAAAGTCGTGACCATGGCGTCCTGCCCCTGCCTGGTGGTGCACTGAGCCATGACGCAGGATGAAACACAGACGATCCTCAATCCGACCGACGAGCGCTACCAGTTTCACGAGCCCGTGGAGCTGCCCGATGGCGCCAACCTGCACAAGGTCCGCACGCGCAAGCTCAACGTTCACTTCGGCGACAAGCATGCCCTGATCGATGTCGACCTCGACATTCCCGAGTATGAGGTAACGGCCCTGATCGGCCCTTCCGGTTGCGGCAAGTCGACCTTTCTGCGCTGCATCAACCGCACCAACGAGCTGATCCCCATCGCTCGCACCACGGGCGACGTGCACATCAACGACACCGACATTCACCTGCCCGACACGGATCTGGAATCGCTTCGGCGCCGCGTTTCCATGGTCGCCCAGAAACCCAATCCGTTCCCCTCGTCGGTCTACGAGAACATCGCCTATGCCGTCCGCATCCATGGTTACGCCAGGGATCACCACGAGCTCGACGAAATCGTCGAGAGCAGCCTGCGCCGGGCCGGCCTCTGGGACGACATCAAGGACCGTTTGAAGGAGCAAGGCACCAACCTCTCGGGCGGTGAGCAGCAGCGCCTGTGTATCGCCCGCTCGATCGCGCTGTCGCCGGAGATCCTGCTGATGGACGAGCCGTGCTCGGCGCTCGATCCCATCTCGACGGCACGCATCGAGGCGCTGATCGAGGAGATCCGTGAGCAGTTCACCATCATCATCGTCACCCACAACCTGCAGCAGGCCGCGCGCATCTCACAGCAAACGGCGTTCTTCCATCTCGGCCGCATGCTGGAAACCGGCGAGACCCAGCAGATCTTCATGGCGCCCAGTGTCGACCGCACCGCCGACTACATCACCGGGCGTTACGGCTAGGGCAGGCTCGAGTTGCGTGGTAACGGTCGCGCCCCCGTCCAGCCCTCGCATGCCGGACAAGCGCCGCGCAGATCCGGCGCGAGCGGGGAATGCGCTCGGACGTAGGAGACGCGGTCACACGAGGCGCTATACTCCGCGGCCCCTCGTCTTGGACCGCATTCATGATCCTCACCTTTGCCGTCTCCGGCTACCGTTCGCTGCGCGAGATCATTCTGCCCCTCGAGCAGTTGACCGTGATCACCGGCCCCAACGGCAGCGGCAAGTCCAGCCTTTACCGCGCGATCCGCTTGCTGGCCGATGTCGCCCAGGGCCGCGCGGTCGGCGCGCTGGCGTCCGAAGGCGGCCTGCAGTCGACGCTGTGGGCCGGACCGGAGACCTTTTCGCGCGCCATGAAGACCGGCGACGTCCCGGTCCAGGGCACGATGCGGCGCGACCGCGTCAGTTTGAAGCTCGGCTTCGCCGACGAAGACTACGGTTACGCGATCGATCTCGGCCTGCCGGTCCGGTCCGGCCGCTCGCTGTTCAATCTGGATCCCGAAATCAAGGCCGAAGCACTCTGGGTCGGCGAGGTCCTGAAGCGCCGGGGCGAGATCGCGACGCGCAACGGGCCGGCCGTCCAGGTGCTCGACGACAGCGGCAAACGCGCCCACGTGCTGGGCGACCTCTCCAGCTTCGACAGCATGATGACCCACGCCGCCGACCCGCGCGGCGCGCGCGAGCTGCTGGCCCTGCGCGAACGCATGCGCGGCTGGCGCTTCTACGATCACTTCCGCACCGACCGCGACGCGCCGGCGCGCCGTCCCCAGGTCGGCACCCGCACGCCGGTCCTGTCCTCGGACGGCTCGGACCTGGCGGCCGCGCTCCAGACCATCCGCGAGATCGGCGACAGCGACGCGCTGGACGAGGCGGTCGAGGACGCCTTTCCCGGCAGCGCCGTCGACGTCACCGTGACCGACGGCCTGTTCGAGGTCGTCATGCAACAGCAAGGTCTGCTGCGTCCTCTACGCGCCGGCGAACTCTCCGACGGCACGCTCCGTTATCTGCTGCTGGTAACAGCCTTGCTGACACCGCGCCCGCCGCCACTCCTGGTCCTCAACGAACCGGAGACCAGCCTGCACGCGGACCTCCTCGAACCGCTCGCACGCCTCATCGCGACCGCGGCCGAGCGCTCACAGATTATCGTCGTTTCCCATGCCGCTCCGCTGGTCGAAGCCCTCGATCGCCTCGCCGGCGCCACGGTCTACGCCCTCAACAAGGAACTCGGCGAAACCGTCATCCAAGGCCTCGACAAGCCCGCCTGGGCCTGGCCGAAGCGCTGAGCGGAACGTCACGCGCATGGGAACCACCGGCATCGACGAACAGATTCAACGCGCGATGACGCAATGGTCGCTCGAACCCGACGGCTCGCTGATCGAAACACCCTCCAGCTGGATCAAGCCGGTGCGGCACGACAACCAACCCGCCATGCTCAAGCTCATCAAGGAAACCAGCGACGAGGAGTACGCCGCCGCTCTGCTCGCCTACTACAATGGCGACGGCGCCGTACGCCTGCTGGCCTCCGCCGAAGACGCGGTCCTTCTGGAACGCGCGATGGGCAAGCGCTCGCTCGTCACCATGGCGACATCCGGCCGCGACAACGAAGCCGCCGCGATCCTGGCTGAGACCACAGCCCGCCTTCACGCACCGCGGGCGCAGCCGGTCCCGGCGACACTATGGCCGCTGGAGGAATGGTTCTCGTCGCTGTTCGAGCATGAGCACGAAAGCGCCCTCTTCGGCCGCTGCGCCGCCATGGCGCGGCGTCTGCTTGCCGCACCGTCCGACACAACACCGCTCCACGGCGACCTGCACCACGGTAATGTTCTCGACGGCGGCGAACGCGGCTGGCTGGCGATCGATCCGAAGGCGCTGCTGGGCGAACGCACCTATGACATCGCCAACCAGCTCTGCAATCCCTACACCCATAGCGACATCGTGCACGATGCCGATCGCTTCCAACGGCTGGCCACTCTGTTCGGCGAGCGGCTGGCGATCGATCCCCAGCGTATTCTCGATATGACCTTCGCCTATGCCGGTCTGTCGGCAAGCTGGGACATGGAAGACGGCGACCCCGGCTTCGCGCTAACCTGTGCCAAGATCCTGGCGCCGCTCACCAGCAGCTAGCGATCAATCGTCGCCCTTGCCCTTCTTGCCGCGGATCAGGTTCGCCAGCATCGACATGATCGGGCCAATGGTCTGGGGGTTCAGCGCGCCCATCGGATTGTGGGCGAACGACTTGACGCTTTCGGTGATGCCCTCGACTTCGGATCTGACCGCGCGCAGGTCGGCCTCCACCGACTTGGCGCCGGCTTCCAGATCGGCGAGCGCCATGTCGCGGACCTCCTCCAGCATGCGCGTCTCGGTGCCCGGCTTCTGCGGCTGCGCACCGATGAAGAGTATGATCGCCAGCACCGCATCGATGGCGGCGACGACCAGCGCGGCCAGCGTCGGCTCCAGCATCGGCGCCAGATAGAGATAGCCCGCCACGTTCAACATGGCGAAGGCGAACAGGGCGACGATGCCGGCGACCAGCAGCATGCTGGTACGCCGCACCATGGCGCGCAGCCTGAGCTCGGTCAGCAGGCGTTCCGTGCGCCACAGGATGCGCAGGTTGCGGATCAGCATATCCATGATCCCGCCCCCTACCGGCTCAACAGGCGGCCGGCGACGATGCCCAGCACGAACGCGGCAAGCACGGCGACCAGCGGACGCTCGGCGATCTCCTTGCCGGCCTCATCGGCCAGATCGCCCAGGGCCTTTTCGATATCCTTCAGCTGGCTCTCGTGCTCGTCCGCGCTGTTCTGGTCATCGTTGTCGTCGTCCTCGTCATCAAGGCCGTTACTGTCGTCGATGCCCGACATGGAGCTGTCGTCGTCATAGCCATGCGTTGACGAGGCCCATTCGCGCCTCGCCTCCGCGGCCTCCTGCTCGTCCCGCGCGCGGCGCATCTCATCGATCTCCGCGCGCAGGTTTCTTATCTCGGCGCGTAGCGCCTCCTTTGTGGGCATCGCGCTCTCCTTTGTCGCTACAGGGCTTTCTTTAGTCGCTCATATGCTTTTTCGAGCTCGGTCCCCAACTGATCGATAGCGCTACCGATCCCCTTGCCGCTCTCATTCAGCTCCGCGTCGTTCTGGAACTTCGACCACTTCTTCTCAAGTTCGTCCCACTCGTCCTGGGCGTCCTTGGAACCCAAGTGGATCTTCAAGGCCAGCTCGTCGCGGCGGCGTTTCAGGTCTTCGATCATCTCGTTCAGGTTCGTCACGTTCCGACTCCCGTGTTTGGCTGCGCACACGCGTCATGATAGCAAAGCCGGACGTCCGTCATAGTGCGGTCTGGCCTGAGCGATAGGAGTACCTCTGATGACCAAACACGCGTACGACGCCTTCCCCAATCCCGACTTGGCGGTCGGTCCGGACAATCTTTCGTCCTGGAGCCGGGCGGACACGCGCCGTTGGGGGTTCCACAACCTCCACACCCTGTCCCGGGCCAGTTTTTCGTTGCGCGCGCCCGCCGTGCTGCCGCTGAAGAAGGCCGCCGACATGCGCATTCTCGACCTACCGAGGATTCAGAAACTGACGACCTCGCCGTTCTTCTCGGCCATGGTGGTCGTGCGCGGTGGCGAGGTCATCTACGAACGCTATGCGCCCGATTTCGGGCCCGACCGGGTTCATTCGATGCAGTCGATCACCAAGACGACGGTCCATCTGATGATCGCCAACCTTGCCGGCCAGGGCCTGCTCGACATGAACCAGCGTGTCGACCACTACCTACCGGAGATGGGCTCGGGCTATGCCGCGGCAACCGTCCAGCAGGTCGCCAACATGGACGTCATCAACAACTACTCCGAAGACTATGGCGACGTGCACGCCGACGTGTTCGCCCAGGAGGTCGCCATGGGCTGGCGCCTGCCCTATAGCGGCAGCGCAGAAGAAAGCCTGCGTGCTTTCGTGGTCGGCGTCGAAAGCGACGACACGACGAACCACACCGGCGCCGCCGACTACAAGTCCGCCAACACCGATGTCTTGGGATGGATCGCCGAACGCATCACCGGCCGCTCGCTGCGCGCCATGCTGCTCGACATCATCGAGGCGGCCGGCATCGAAGGTACCTTCCACATCAGCTGCGACCGCGACGGCGTGCCGGTCGTCAGCGGCGGCGGTCTGCTCACCGCCCGCGATCTCGCCCGCTACGGCCTGCTGTTGGCGCGCCACGGCCACGGCGTCGAAGGCCGCCAGGTGGGCGACGCCGCCTTCACCGCCCAATCGATCGCCCATCCCGGCCCCGCCATGCCGGAGCCACGCAACTGGATGCACTATTCCAACCAGCTCATGACCAACGGCCGCTGGCTCGGTCACGGCGGTTTTGGCGGCCAGTTCCTGCTCGCCGACCCGCCGACCGACATGGCGATGGCGTTCTATTCGGTCCTGGAAAACCGCGAGGCCATCGACACCGACTACTACACCGATGTCGTCCAGACCGGCGTCGACATCGCCGCGCTGCTCGAATCGGGTTAGAGCCATGTCGACGCCGCTTGCCTCGTCGCCACCTCTGCCGGAGACCGCCGGTTCACACATGGTGCATCACATCCCCCGGGCGATGCCGTCGACACCGATCAGCGATGTCATCGACACGCTTCAGGGGCAGCGGTTCGACTGCGCCGACACGATTTTCGTCACCGACAGCCTGGGTCACCTGGAAGGCATCGTCCGCATCAACGATCTGTTCGCCGACGGTAAGCGCCCGATCGGCGAGATCATGGAGCCGGAGCACGAAGCCGTGCTGCCCGAAGACGATCAGGAAGCCATCGCCGTCCTGGCCATGCGGCTCAAGATGATCGCCGTACCGGTGGTCGACCATGACGGACGGCTGATCGGCGCGGTACCGCCGGAGGCGCTGTTCCGCATCCTGCGCCACGAGCACATGGAAGACCTGCAGCGTCTCGCCGGCATCGAGCCCCATGAGCACGGGCCGGACGTCGCGCTGGACGCGCCGATCTTCGACCGCTATCGCCGGCGTCTGCCCTGGTTGCTTGTCGGCCTTTTGGCGTCCTCGGTGATCACGCTCGTCATGACCGGGTTCGAGGAAACTCTGGCCGCCAACGTCGCCGTTGCCTTCTTCGTGCCCGCGCTCGTCTATATCGCCGGCGCGATCGGCAGCCAGGCGGTCTCGGTGGCCGTGCGCGGCCTTGCGGCGGATCACGTGGTCATCGGCGACCTCATCCGCGACGAGTTCGTCGTCGGTGTCGCGATCGGCGCCTCGCTCGGCGTTGTCGCCTTCATCGCGGTCTATGTCGTGTTCGGCAACGGTGTGCTGGCGCTTGCCGTCGGCCTGGCGGTGCTGGGCGGCGGCACGGTCTCGGCCGTCGTCGGCTTCGGCCTGCCCTGGCTCTTCCAGCAGTTCGGCGCCGACCCCGCCATGGGCAGCGGCCCGATCTGCACCATCATCCAGGACGTCGCCAGCCTCTTCCTTTATTTTGTCCTGGTCAGCGCTCTCATTCTCTAGCCAGGCCCATGGACGCCTCCTCCTATACCGCACGCGCCTATCGCGACGAAGCCGACTACGCGCTTCTTCGCCGGTTCCTCGTGCGCCTGTTCGCCGATGGCGGCTTCCCGGTCCAGTGCACCATCGGCGATCTCGACTGGTGGCGTTGCCAAAGCGACGATCCCGACCAGGAGATCGCGACCGCGCACCTGTGGTTCACATCCTCCGGCGACCTCGCCGGTTTCGCTTGGCCCGTCGACGACGAGGTCGACATCTTCGCGCTCCCCACCCACAAAGCCCTCGAAGACACCATGATCGCCTGGGCCGAGGAGCGCCGCCTTCGCCAGCAGACCGACGGCGCGACTGTCACGTTTCAAGTCCAGACCTTCGACAGCGACGCAGCGCGCCAAGCGATCCTCAAACGGCGCGGCTACGCCTATGACCGTCCCCACATCGTCTACCGCCAGCGTCCGATCGGCGAGCCGCCGACGCCGACTCCCTTGCCCGCCGGCTACACAACTCGCCTCCTGGAGGGCGATCGCGACGTCGCCGGACGCGTCGCCGCGCACCGCAGCGCCTTTGCGCCGTCGGAAATGACCGAGGCGCGCTATCGCTATGCCATGGCCTCGCCGACCTACCGCCCCGATCTCGATCTGGTGGTCGCCGACGCCAACGACGACATCGCCGCCTTCACGACAATCTGGCTCGACGCCGACAACCGCTTCGGCGTCTTCGAGCCCGTCGGCTGCCATGCCGACCACCGGCGCCGGGGCCTGGCCCGCGCCGTCATCACCGAGGGCTTGCGCCGGCTGCACGGCCTCGGCGCCCGCCGCGCCATCATCGGTTCCGATCTGGATAACGAAGCATCGAACCGGCTCTACGAATCCCTCGGCTTCGGCGACGCCGCGCCGACGAGCTGCTGGACAAGGTCGCTTTCGGCCTGATCGCCCTTGCGCCCACGCCCCCTTGGGTGTGAAATCGTTGAAGCAAAGGAGGTCTCTTATGGGTCTTGCTCAACAGGATGTCTCCAGCGAACCGGTCGCGCTCAGCGACGTTTCCGAACACGCTAACGGTCTGACCGTTTCGTGGGCCGACGGTCTCGACTCTTTCTTCCACTTCGTCTGGCTGCGCGACTGCTGCTACTGCGAACTCTGCGGCGACAGCTATGACAGCAAACGCTTCGTCGTGCCCAGCGACGTGCCGCTCGACGTACGCCCGTCGTCGCTCACCATCGGTAACGGTGGCGAGCTCTCCGTCATCTGGGCGCATGACAATCACCAATCGCGCTATTCCGCCGCTTGGCTGCGCCAGAACCGCTATGATGACGAAGCTCGCGCCGCGCGCCGGCATCAGCCGATCCTGTGGGATGCCGCCATCAACGACGCGCCGCCGGCGGTCGATTACGAAGCCGCGCGCGAGAACGACGACGACCGCCTGCGGCGCGTCGTTGGTGGCGGCATCCCACAGGATCGGCTGATGGCGGCGC
>JANQGO010000044.1 GCA_028277285.1 Alphaproteobacteria bacterium
CCGCCAGGGTCGACGGGTGCCGGGTGACCGGTCTGGAGCGCGACAAGGCGCTGGCCGCCCTGGCCGCCACCAACGCGGCGCTGAACCAGGTCGAGGTGCGCGTCGACATCGTGACCGATACGCTGCCCTTTACGACATCGCCGGCGCTCGATGGGCCGTTCGACCACGTCATGACCAACCCGCCCTATCTGCCGATCGGGCGCGCCAGGCGCAAAGACGATACCCCGCGCGACCGGGCCACGGTCGAAAGCGTCGATCTGGCGACCTGGCTCGGCTTCGCACTGGAACGGCTGCGCCCGCGCGGTTCATTGACCGTCGTTCACCGCACCGATCGCCTGGACGTTCTGCTCGACGTGTTGTCGGGGCCGGCCGGCGACATCACGATCTTTCCGTTGTGGTCAAGCGATGACACCGCCAAGCCGGCGCGCCGCGTCTTGGTGCGCGCGCGCAAGGGCGTCAATGCGCCGCTTCGCCTGCTGCCGGGCCTCGTGATGCACGGCCCAGGCGGCGGTTTCACCAACGCGGCGGAGGCCGTCTTGCGCGACGGCAAGGCGCTCGCCTGGCCTTGAGTCCTGATGGTCTTGAGCCCTGATGGTCTTGAGTAAGCAGCGCACGATCCCATGTCTTAGGATCGAAATTGAGAGGCCGGATCTGGCATGAAGAAGTTGTTGTCGCTTATCCCGCTCCCTAAGTTCCTGCGCCGCCGCGGTCAGATCGCCGTGCTGCGGCTGGACGGCGTCATCGCGCCGCGCGGACGCATGGGAAAGGGTGTTTCCATCGAAAGCCATGCAAGCGCGATCGAACAGGCGTTCGGCGTGGCGCGCGCCAAGGCGGTCGCCGTTGTCATCAACTCGCCGGGCGGTTCGCCGACCCAATCGTCTCTGGTGCATGACCGCGTCCGCGCGCTGGCGGATGAGAAAAAACTGCCGGTCTATGTCTTCTGCGAGGACGTGGCGGCATCGGGCGGATACTGGCTCGCCTGCGCGGGCGATGAGATCTACGCGCAGCCCAGTTCCATCGTCGGGTCGATCGGCGTCATTTATTCCGGATTCGGATTTGTGGATGCCATGGCAAAACTCGGCGTCGAACGGCGGCTGCACACGGCAGGCACGCGCAAGAGCATGCTCGACCCGTTTCGTCCCGAGGATCCCGACGATGTCGAACGCCTGCGCAACCTGCAGGACGAACTGCATGAGGTCTTCAAGCAGCACGTGCGCAACCGGCGCGGCGGCCGCCTGAAGGGCGACGAGGAAGAGCTCTTCAGCGGCGCGTTCTGGAGCGGCCAGCGCAGCCTCGACCTGGGCCTTGTCGACGGCATCGGCGACGTGCGCACCGTCATGCGCGAGAAGTTCGGCGACAAGGTGAGGTTCAAGGCGGTGCATGTCTCCCGACCGCTGCTTTCCCGTCTGGGTCTGGGCTCGAGCAAGGTGGGCGAGGGGCTTGCCGAGGCGCTCGCCGACGAGGCCGAACAGCGCCTGACCTGGAACCGCTACGGACTCTAGACTACCGGTTCCTACAACAAGGATTGATCGGCCGGCCGGTTGGTTCCCGCATCCTCTCACGGTATAAGTGAGACGGGATCGTGGGAAAGGGGTGGTCGTGGAAACGGCGAGCCTTATCATCGAGATCGTCCAGATCTATTTCTGGATCGGTCTTGGGGTCGCGGCCCTATTTCTGATTGTTGGCGTCGATCGTGTCGAGCCGGGCGCGCGTGGTTCTTATGTGTTCCGCGCGCTGCTGATCCCCGGCTGTATCGTCCTGTGGCCGCTGGTGCTGGTGCGCTGGTTGGCGCTCGAACGCGCGAGGTCGTCATGAGGCGCGCGCATCGACGCGCCCACGCGCGCATCTGGATGACATTGGCCGTGCTGCTGCCGCTGGTCATCGTCGTCGCCATGGCGATCCGTCAGCAGGGCCCCTTGGAGACCCGCGCCGAGCGCATTGAAGCGCCGTCGGCTGAGGCGGCTGACCCATGAGCGTGCGCTACCAGCCGGTCTTGTGGAACAGCAACAAGATCATCTACGACGCCGTTTTGTTGGTCGGCGTCTTCCTCTACATCTGGATGTTTCTGGAAATCGCGCCGGCCTATCAAACAACGACGCGGCCGGTCAGCGGGGCCATCTATAAGGCGCGCGCGTTCGGCTCGTGCGCGTTCCTGATGCTGAGCCTGATCTTGTGTCTGGGTCCGCTGGCGCGGCTTGACCGGCGCTTCCTGCCGCTTGTCTATAACCGCCGCCATTTCGGCGTCATCACCTGCATCATCGCGCTGGTGCATGTCAGCTTCGTCATCGGCATCTATTTCTCGTTCAGCCCGTTCTTCGACAAGTACGTCGCGGTGCTCGGCACCAACACGAACTACGATCAGTTGCTCGGCTTTCCGTTCGAGGCGTTCGGCATCGTCGCGTTGCTGATCCTGGTCATCATGGCGGTGACCAGCCATGACTTCTGGCTCAGCTTCCTGACGCCGCCCTTGTGGAAGGCGATCCACATGCTGGTCTATGCCGCCTATCTGGCCATTGTCCTGCACGTCGCGTTCGGCGCGTTGCAGGCGGAGACCGGCCCGGTCCTGCCGATGATCGTTGCCGTCGGCGTGACGGCGGTGGTCGGTCTGCACCTGGCGGCCGCGATCGCGGAAAGACGGCGCGACCGCCGGGCAGCGACAAGCGCCGGCGAGGGACCGTGGCTGGACGCCGGCCAGGTCGACGACATTCCCGACAACCGGGCGACCGTCGTGCCGCTGAACGAGGACGAGCGCGTCGCCGTGTTTCGTTACGACGGCAAACTCTCGGCCGTCGGCAATGTGTGCGCACACCAGAACGGGCCCTTGGGCGAAGGCCGTATCGTCGGCGGCTGCGTGACCTGTCCCTGGCACGGCTTCCAGTACAACCCCGCCGACGGCTGCGCGCCCGCGCCGTTCACCGAAAAGATCCCGACCTACCGCTTGAAACTGGAGGGGTCGCGCATCCTGCTTGATCCCAACCCGCTGGCGCCCGGCACCTATGTCGAGCCGGTGACGATCGGAGAGGCCTAGCCATGGCCAGTTCTGACGACGACTTTTTCATCGGTTATTCACGCAAGGTGCCGCCGCGCCTGATGGCGTTCCTGGCGGCGGTCGCCGGCTCGCTTCTGGCCACCGCCGCCGTCGTCGCCTTCGCATTGGGCGCGGGCACGGCGGACCCCGGCAACGGTCGTTTCATCGGCGGCGCGGCGAACCTGCAGACGCTGACCGGCATTGTCGAGCTTGAGCCTTATCCGATCCTGCGCGTCATGCCGAACGGCGATCAGGAGGCGCGCGCCCTTCCGCTGACCGGCCAGGGCAAGTGGGGCGTCATGAACGCGGCAGGGCCGCTCGACGGGCAGATTGTCGATATCGAAGGTTTCTTTTTGAGGCGCGGCGATCTCGACATGCTGGTCGTGCGCGGTGGCGTCAACAATATGAAGCTGACGCCGACGGCTGCGACGCTTTCCGTCGACCAGCAGAACTTCACGCCGGCGGCCGCTGAATCCCTCGGCTACTGGCGCCTCGAAGGCGAGATCTGCGACGGCAAGTGTTATGCCGGCGCCATGCGTCCGGGCAACGGCCTGGCGCATCTGGCCTGCGCCGACCTTTGCCTGTTGGGCGGCGTGCCGCCGGTGTTCGTCACCACCGGCGAGATCGACGGCATGAATTTCATGTGGCTCGCCAATGCCGATGGCGGTCCGCTGCCGGACGCGTTCTACGATCTGGTCGCGCTTCGCGTCAGCCTGGAGGGCGAGGTCGAACGGCGCGACGACATCCTGGTCTTTAAAGTCGACCTGTCGTCGGCGGAGGTCTTCTAGCCATGGATTGGCTCGTGCGCATCGTCATCGCCGCGGTCGTCACCGTCGGGCTGGCCTATGCCGGCCATGCGCTGTGGACGCCGATGGAAGACGAGATCAAGGGAACGTTCCTCAGCGACTTCAAATACCTGCCCATCATCCTTATCTTCTTTCTGGCGCTCTCGTTGCTGGATGTTGTCGCGCGCTGGCTCGGGCGGACGTTCAGCCCCAAATCCCTGGAGTAGGCGCCCCATTCCCGCAGTGATTCCAAAGGCCCTAGCCTTTAGCGGGTATATTTTGGTTGATTCCCACAACCGAATCGCTCATATGGTCCAAGGGGCAGTTGTTGATTTGAAGAATTTGCGGTTTTTGGCCCAGATCGGACCGAAAACCGTTTGTTTTGTGGTGTATTGCACCTGAAAGTGACTGTTTCCCCACTTTTAAACTGGTTTGCCTAGCAGAACGTCCCCCGAGTCGTTATAGGCAAATCCCCCAAACGACTCGCGATGGGAGTGCTGGCCATGCCGACCCAGAACCCGATTTTTATTCCGGGCCCGACCAACCTTCCCGAAGCGGTGCGCCGCGCGCTGGATGTTCCGATGGAAGACCAGCGGGCGCCCGACTTCCCCGATTTCACGCTGCCGTTGTTTGCCGACCTGAAACGCGTCTTCAAGACCGAGGCCGGCGAAGCCCTGATCTTCCCGGCATCCGGCACCGGTGGCTGGGAAGCCGCGCTGACCAATACGCTGTCGCCCGGCGACAAGGTGCTGACCAGCCGTTTCGGCCAGTTTTCCATGCTGTGGGCCGATATGTGCCAGCGTCTGGGGCTCGAGGTTATCACCGCCGACGTGCCGTGGGGCGAAGGCGTGCCGTTGGACAAGTTTGCCGAGATCCTGGGCGCCGATAAGGGCCACGAGATCAAGGCGGTTCTGGCCTGTCACAACGAGACGGCGACCGGTGTTACCAGCGACATCCCCGGCGTGCGCCGTGTGCTCGACGACGCCGGCCATCCGGCTCTGCTGTTCGTCGACGGCGTCAGCTCGATCGCCAGCATCGATTTCCGCATGGACGAGTGGGGCGTCGACTGCGCGGTCAGCGGTTCGCAGAAAGGTTTCATGCTGCCGCCCGGCCTGGCGCTCGTCGCCGTCAGCCAACGCGGTCTGGAAGCCGCGAAGTCGGCCAAGCTGCCGCGCTGCTATTTCGATTTCGAGGACATGCTGAAGCTCAACCGCACGGGCTTCTTCCCCTATACACCGGCGGTCGGTTTGATGCGCGGCCTGCGCGCCTCGCTCGACCTGTTGCTGGAAGAAGGCCTCGACAATGTCTTCGCCCGCCACTACCGCATGGCCGAAGGCGTGCGCCGGGCCGTCGCGGCCTGGGACATGGAGCTGGTCTCGGCCGGACCGCAGTGGCGCTCCGACACGGTCAGCGCCATCCGCGTGCCCGAGGGCGGCGACGCCACCGCCGTCATCGCCGGCGCCTATCACCGTTACGGTCTGTCGCTGGGTACCGGCCTGGCCGAGCTTTCCGGCAAGGTGTTCCGTATCGGTCATCTGGGCAGTGTCACCGAACTGATGCTGATCAGTGCTATTGCCGGTGCTGAAATGGCGATGCGCGACGCGGGCATTGCCGTTGAGTTGGGATCGGGTGTCGCCGCCGCCCAGTCCTGGTACCGCCAAGACAGCGATACCGTTGCGCAAGCCGCCGAGTAACAAGCCCGGTTAAACAGTGCCCGCCAACGATGCGGGTCCGGGGAGGGGACAGATGGACATTCATGAGTACCAAGCCAAGGAACTCTTGGCGGGATTTGGTGTGCCCGTGCCGCGGGGCGGGCTCGCCTATAGCCCTGAACAGGCCGCCTACCGGTCGCAGGAGCTGGGCGGCGAAGGCTGGGTCGTCAAGGCGCAGATCCACAGCGGCGCGCGCGGCAAGGCCGGCGGCGTCAAACTGTGCCGTGATCAGCACGAAGTCTGGGATGCCGCCGACGCGCTGCTCGGCAAACGGCTGGAAACGATCCAGACCGGACCGCGCGGCAAGCTGATCCACCGGCTTTATGTCGAGGAAGCGACGCCGTTCGACCGCGAGATCTATCTGGGTCTGGTGCTCGACCGCAAGTCGGAGCGCGTCATGGTTGTGGCGTCCGGGGCGGGCGGCATGGAGATCGAGGAGATCGCCGAGACGAAGCCCGATTCGATCATCCGCGCCAGCGTCGACCCGGCGATCGGCATGGAGGCGTTCCAGGCGCGCGAAATCGCCTTTGGCCTGGGCCTCGACACCGCGCAGGTCGCGCAGATGACGCAGATCCTTCTGGGCTGCTATCGCGCCTTTACCGATCTCGACGCGACCATGGTGGAGATCAACCCGCTCGTGGTGACCACTGACGGCCATCTCCTGGCGCTCGACGCCAAGATGACGTTCGACGACAACGCGCTGTTCCGCCGTCACAACGTCTCGGAACTGCGCGACAAGTCGCAGGAGGATATCCGCGAGCGCGACGCCGCCGACCGTGGCCTGAGCTATGTCGGGCTGGACGGCAATATCGGTTGCATCATCAACGGCGCCGGCCTTGCCATGGCGACCATGGACATGATCAAGCATGCCGGCGGCGAGCCCGCGAACTTCCTGGACATCGGCGGCGGCGCCTCGCCGGAGCGTGTCACCAAGGCGTTCAACCTGGTACTGTCCGATGACGGGGTCGAGGCGATCCTGGTCAACATCTTCGCCGGCATCAACCGCTGCGACTGGGTCGCCGAAGGCGTCGTGCAGGCCGTCACGTCGACCAAGATCGACGTGCCGCTGGTCGTGCGCCTGGCCGGCACCAATGTGGAACAGGGCCGCAAGATCCTTGACGAGAGCGGTCTGGATATCATTACCGCCGACACGCTGGCCGATGCCGCCGACAAGGCGGTCGCCGCATGGAAAGAAGCGAAGGGGAAGGGGTGAGACCATGAGTATTCTTCTCGACGAAACGACACCGGTCATCGTTCAGGGTTTCACCGGCAAGACCGGCACCTTCCACGCCCAGGAAGCCATCGACTACGGCACCAACGTGGTCGGCGGCGTGACGCCCGGCAAGGGCGGCACGACCCATCTGGGTAAGCCCGTCTTCAACACCGTCAAGGAGGCGGTGCGCGAGACCGGGGCTGCGGCCAGCCTGGTTCTGGTGCCGCCGCCGTTTGCCGCCGACTCGATCATGGAAGCCGCCGACGCCGGCATCAGCTTTTGCGTCTCGATCACCGACGGTATCCCGGCCCAGGACATGATGCACGTGAAGCGCTACATGCGCCGCTACCGCTACGAGAAGCGCATGCGTCTGATCGGCCCCAACTGCGCCGGCGTCATCAGCCCCGGCAAGGCGATGATGGGCATCATGCCCGGCCACATCTATGCGCAGGGTCATATCGGCATTGTCGGTCGTTCGGGCACGCTGGGTTATGAAGCGGCGTCGCAGATGCAGGAACTCGGCATCGGTGTCACGACCAGCGTCGGTATCGGCGGCGATCCGATCAACGGCAGCTCGTTCCGCGACATCCTGGAGCTGTTCGAGCAGGACCCCGAGACCCACGCGGTCATGATGATCGGCGAGATCGGCGGTCCCCAGGAAGCCGAGGCCGCGCAGTTCGCCAAGGAGAACATGTCGAAGCCGGTGGTCGCTTACGTCGCCGGTTTGACCGCGCCGAAGGGCCGCAAGATGGGCCATGCGGGCGCCATCATCTCGGCGTTCGGCGAGAGCGCCGCCGAAAAGGTCGAGATCCTGAAAGAAGCCGGCATCGCCGTCGCGCCAAGCCCGGCCGAGCTCGGCTCGACCGTCGCCAAGGTGTTGGCCGAAAAGGCGGCCTGACGAAGCCAGCCCCCGCGTCCCGGGCTTGACCCGGGACCCAAGAACACGGAACGCCGCCTCGTCGGCGCGGAGGGTGCCGACACGCGCACGCCTGTGTTCATGGGCCCCGGCTCGCTGGCCGGGGCGCGATATGGGTCGTGTGCTTGCCGATGGAGCGGCCTAGGTAAACCAACCTTACGTCCCGGACTTGACCCGGGACCCAAGAACACGGGACGGCGCGGCGTTGGCGCGGAAGGTGCCGACACGCGCACGCCAGTGTTCATGGGCCCCGGCTCGCTGGCAGGGGCGCGGGAGCGTTTTGTTTACCGCGTCGCCTGGATGCGGTCGGCGATCAGCGCGATCATTTCGAACATCAGGACCATCGCCGTCATCGAGGTGAGCTTGGCGGCAGTGTCCTTGGTCGGGATCAGACAGACGATGTCGGCGCCGATGATGTTCATGCCGCGCAGCCCGTGGAAGATCTCGACGATCTGCCAGCCGCGCATGCCGCGATGGACCGGCTCCAGGTTCGCCACCCCCGGCGCCTCGGTGGCGTCGAGCACGTCCAGGTCGAAGGTGATGTAGAGCGGCGCGTCGCCGACCCGCTCGCGAATGATCCTGACCGTCTCCTCGACGCCGATCTTGTGGAAGTCCTCGGCCGGCAAGAGCTGGTAACCCAGCTTGCTCTCATAGATATCCGGCCGTGGTTTGATCGGATTGCCGCGCATGCCGACCTGAATGCTCTTCGACGGGTCGACATGCTCCTCGACTACCGTATAGGCCGCCCAATGGGCCGCCGACCGTATGTTGCCGAGCCAGTGCGGGATATGCATGTAGTCGTCTCGGTGCGCGTCGAAATGCAAGAGCGCGGTCTTCTCGCCGCCGGTCGTCTTGGCGTTGGCGCCGGCGATGGCTTTCAGAATCGGTCCGGTGATCGCGTGATCGCCGCCGATCGAGACCGGGCGGGCGCCGGCTTCGTCGACGGTCTTGTAATAGGCTTCGATGTGCTCGACGCTGATGTCGTTGACCATCGCCTGGGGCAGCGGCACATCGCCCATATCGTGGATCCGGCAGACATCCCACGGGACGATGCCGAAAGCCTGATGGCCGCGCCGGTACCAGCCGGAGGCGTCGCGCACCGCGCGCGGACCCAGGTGCTGATCGCGCTCCGTCGAGCCGTTGCCGGAGCTGTGGGGCACGCCGATCAGCGCGATGTCGCAGTCCTTGGGGTCCTCGTTCCACGGACACTTGAAGAATGTCTGGATGCCCCACCAGTACCAGGCCTCCATCTCTTTCTTGGCTTTTTCGATATCGAATTCGGTCATGCTTCGGTTCCTCTTCGATGACGCGCGGCTGTGGCGACCGCGCCGCCACCAGTCTGACCACGATCACTCGTAACAAAACACTTGTTACGCAACAACTGTTTTGTTACGAAATGCCATGCCCAGACATGTCGATCACGAGGTCCAGAAGGCGCAGATTGCCGAGGCCGTTCTGACGGTCATGGCGCGTCATGGGCTGGAGCAAGTCACGATGCGCAAGATCGCGGCCGAACTGGGCTCGACCACCGGCCTTCTGACGCACTACTTCGGCGATCGGGACGCGCTGATTGCCTTTGCGCTCGACCTTCAGGACCGCCGGCTGTTTGACGACCTTTCGGCAATCGCCGTGGACGCCGTCGACGGACGAGACGCCCTGCGCCGCACGCTTCAGCGCCTGTGCCTTTTCGCCGACGCGGTGTCCGGCAGCGTTTTCTTCTTGCGGCTGGCGGCGGCGCCGAAAAGCAGCGCCATGGGCGAGCGTTCGCGGCGCATGTACAAGCGCTTTGAAGAGATCGTGCGAGCCCGTATCGAGAGCGCGGTCGACGATGGCTCCCTGGTGCTGGGCCTGAGCTTGCGCGACGCCGCCGACAGCCTGGTCGCGGCGGCAGACGGCATCTATTCGTGTGTCATCGCGCGGCCGCGCCGATTCCCGCCAGGGCGGCGTCTTGAGCTCATCGACATCGCGATCAAGGGAGTCGAGAAACGCTGACCGGAGTATCCGCCGCACACGCGCGGCGGCTCGGGCGGCCGCGTCGACTTGACTTGACGTTCGCGCCAGAGCGGCGCAAACGAAGAGTCCATGGCGGTAAGGACATCTTCAGAACGGGTCGATGCCGCGCCGGCGCCCCAGCGCCGGCGCCGGCCGTGGCGTATTCCCATCGCAATGTTGCTGGGGCTTTGCCTGGGCACGCTCGTGTTGCTGGCGGCCGCCAGCGTTCTGGTGATCAGCATCTGGAGCGGTATTCAGTCGACCATCGACCTGCTTCAGGACCAGGCCGTCTTCGCGATCGACACGGTCGAGGCGCGGCTCGAAGAACACTTGATGCCCGCAGAAGACCAGCTTGATTTCATCAACGACCTGATCGTGGCGGGGCGCCTTGATCCCAATGACGATCGGCAGATGGAGGATGTCCTGACCGGTGCGCTGGCCGCGACGCCTCAGGTCGACGGCCTCATCTTTGTCGATACGGACGGGCGCCTTCGCGGCGTCGGCCGTGTTGGTGGCGGCGCATACTGGATCAGTGAGGACTATGCCGGCGGACCCGATGTCGAGGCGTTGACCGACGACATGCTAAACCTGCAAGGCGGCGGTTGGGGCGATGTGGTCTGGTCGCCGGGTTTGGAGATCGCGGTCCAGACCATCCGCCGGCCTATCATCGTCGGCGGCGAAGTTATCGGCGTTCTGGGCGTCGGTGTTTCGATCCAGAAGCTCTCTCGTCTGGCGTCGGAGTTGGAAGACGATTTCGGACACCGCGTCTTTATCCTTCAAGGTGACGACATGGTGGTCGCGCATCCGTCGCTGGCTGACGATGTCGCCGCGATCGAACGCGGCCTTTCGCCCGAAAAGCCGGTGCCGCTGATTGACGAGGTCGATGACCCCATCCTTGCGGCGATATGGGACGAACCGACCCTTCCGACGGAGGATATCTCCGGTTCCGGCGTCCTCTCGCACATGATCGAGATCGACGGAGAGGAGTGGTTCTACGTCTATCATCGCATCGACACGTTCGGCACGGTTTCGTGGCTCTTGGGCAGCTACTATCGGGGCAGCGAGTTCGAGGACGAGTTCGAACGTCTCAACATGGCAGTTATCGCGGGCCTGCTCGTCCTGGCACTTGGCGTGGCGGCGGCATTCTATATCGGGCATCGTATCGCCGATCCCGTCCATCGCCTGGCGATCTCGGCGCAGCGCATCGGTGCGCTTGAGTTCGACAAGGTCGACCCGCTGGCACGCAGCCGCATGCGCGAGCTGGATGAAGCCAACGGCGCTTTCAACCTGATGCTGACCGGCCTGCGCTGGTTCGAAAACTACGTGCCGCGCAAACTGGTGCATCGCCTGATGGTCGAAGACCGCGAGTTCGTCTCCGAAGAGCGCGAGGTCACCGTGATGTTCACCGACATCGTCGGCTTCACGTCGTTTGCCGAGCGCCTGCCGGCGGCGGACATCGCACAGTTTCTGAACGAACACTTCGCCCTCATCACAACGTGTGTCGAGGCGGAAGGCGGCACGGTCGACAAGTATATCGGCGATGCGGTCATGGCGTTCTGGGGCGCGCCCGAGCAACAGCCCGACCATGCCATGCGGGCCTGCCGTGCGGCCAACGCCATCGCCGATGCGATCGGCCGGTTGAACGCCGATCGTCGGGCCCGGGGTGAACAAATCGTGCGTGTACGCATCGGGCTGCACTCCGGCCCGGTTATCGTCGGCAACATCGGCGCGCCCGACCGGGTCAACTACACCATCGTCGGCGACACGGTGAACACCTGCCAGCGGCTGGAGCAGCTCGGTAAACTGTTCGATGGCGAGGCCGACAGCGAGGTCGTCGTTTTGATCAGCGATGTCACCTGGCGCGCCCTGGACGGTTCGACCGCCGCCCGTGCCATCGGCCACCACGAAGTGAAGGGACGCTCGGCGTCCATCGAGGTCTACCGCCTGGACACCTGACTTTTTGCGGCCGGGCATGCACTTTGCTGGTGCGCCGGGCGGCGGAATCGCTAGATTGTGCCGCCGCTTTCTGCCCGGAGAGTCGTCATGAAGGCCGCTGTCTGTCGTGAGTTTGGTGCGCCGCTGATCATCGAAGAGGTCACTCTGGAACCGGCGGGGCCGGGGGAGGTCCACGTCAAACTCGCCGTCTGTGCAAGTGCAAACTGCCACAGCGACCACAACTCTGTGGATGGCGGTTGGGGTGGATCCTGGTCGGTAGTCTGTGGCCATGAAGCGTTGCGCAATGTCATCATCTTCTGAGGCTCCGGTCATCGCCAAGGTCGAGACATTCTCGACCGAGTTCGTCAGCTTTGTCCGCGTTACCGCCGATGACGGCGCCGAAGGCTGGGGTCAGATCTCGACCTATCATTCGGATATCGCCGCGCTGGTGATGCATCGCCAGGTGGCGCCCCATGCGCTGGGCCACGATGCCGACGATATCGACGGCCTGAGCGAACTGATCCCCGAACGCGAGCACAAGTTTCCGGGCTCCTATATCTGCCGCGCTCTGGGCGGGCTGGACACGGCCTTGTGGGACATGCGCGGCAAGCGTCACGGCAGTAGCGTGTGCGAACTGTTGGGCGGCACGCCGCGGCCGTTTCCCGTCTACGGCTCCAGCATGCGCCGCGACATCACGCCCGACGATGAAGCCGAACGCCTGAAGCGTTTGTGCGACACGCACGGTTACACGGCCGTGAAGTTCCGCGTCGGGCGCGAATACGGCCACGATCACGACGAATGGCCGGGCCGGACCGAAGCTGTCGTGCCCACCGTACGCAAGGCCCTGGGCGATAACATGCGCCTGCTGGTCGACGGCAACAGCTGCTATTCGCCGAAGAAGGCGATTGAAGTCGGCCACATGTTGCAGGACAACGGCGTGATTCATTTCGAGGAGCCGTGTCCGTATTGGGAGATCGACTGGACGCGCGAGGTCAAGGAAGCGCTCGATCTGGATGTCACCGGCGGCGAGCAAGACAACTATCTGCCGATCTGGCGCTACATGATCGACAGCGGCGCCGTCGACGTGGTGCAGCCGGACGTCTGTTACATCGGCGGTTTGACCCGGACCCTGCAGGTCGCACGCATGGCGGAGGCGGCCGGGCTGCCGTGCACGCCCCATTCGGCCAATCTTTCCATGGTCACGGTGTTCTCGCTGCACATGATGGGCGCCATCGCCAACGCCGGTCCCTATGTCGAGTTCTCGATCGAGCCCGACGCGGAGTACTACCCCTGGCAAACCGATCTCTACCGGCCGGCTCTCGTCGCTGAGGACGGCAAGGTCGCGATCCCCGACGGTCCCGGCTGGGGCGTCACGATCAATCCGGACTGGCTCGATCAGGCGGCCTATCAGGTGAGCGCGCGCGACTAGGTCTGTGGCATGACGACCCGCCATCTCCGACAAGTGCTCAGCGCTACGATCGTGCTCTTGTCGGTGGCGCTCTCGGCGGCGTCCCGCGCCGAACCCATCGATCTCTCGATCGGCCGCCTTAACTACGCGGGCTTTAGCGACCTGCAACACTGCACCGCATCGCTGGTGGCGCCGCGTGTCGCGGTCACGGCGTTCCACTGCCTGGTCGAGGATAACGTTCCGGACATGCACCTGCTGCTCGGCTATGACAGGGGACAGTGGAACGAACATCTGCGCCCGCTTTCGGCCCAGCTTGCCGCCGGGACGGACGATACCGCGTTGCTGTGCCTGGACCGTCCAAGCGCGGTCGCGCCGCTCGCGCTTGCTGCGCGGCCGGTCGGCCGCGGCGAGCCGGTCGTCGTCATCGGCTACGGCAAACCACAGGTCTACGTCGCCAACCGGACGGCGTGCCGCGTGACGGAAACCGCCGTCGACGGCGCGTTCCGCATGGATTGTCCGTTGACGCCCGGCACCTCGGGCGCCCCGGTGCTGCGCGACCTGGACGGCGCCTACGAGATCGTCGGCGTTGTGTCCGCGACCAACGAGACGAGCTCGCTGGCGTTTGGCTTCCAAGGCCGCGATGTGCTGGGGATGTGTGATTAGCCAGACCGCTAGCTCAGGAACGTCCGGATGATGATGGCGTTGGCCAGATCGACGAAGAACGCGGCGACCAGGGGCAGGATGATGAAGGCGTTGGGCGCGGGCCCATGTTCCTTTGTCACCGCGGTCATGTTGGCGACCGCCGTCGGCGTCGCGCCCAAAGCAAAACCGCCGAAGCCCGCGCCCAAGACCGCGGCCTCGTAGTTGCTGCCCATGCATCGGAACAACAGGAACAGCACGAACAGCGTGACAGCCACGGTCTGCAGCACCAGGATGCCGAGCAGGGGCCCCGCCAGTCCGGCGAGTGTCCAAAGCTGCATGCTCATCAACGACATCGCCAGGAAGATGTTGAGAGCATAATCGGAGATCAGCGCCAGCGCGCGTGTTCGCGCGGGCCATGGCACCCGGGGCAGCAGATAGGTCACGGCGTTCGACATCAAGATGGCGACCAGCAGGCAGGTGACGAAGAGCGGCAGCTTGAAGCCGTGGCTCTCCAATTCGGCATTGATCGCGTAGCCGATGATGATCGCGACGTTAAGCGCCAGCAGGGCGGCCATGATGGAGATGTGGTTGACCGTGCGCCCGCCATCGGTGTCATAGGCGATACCGACGATGTCGGCGGCATTCGGATCGGCCTTCAGGTTGTTGCGGTCGATCAGGATTTTGGCGATGGGGCCGCCGATCAGACTCGCCAGGATCAGGCCGAACGTGGCGCAGGCGATGCCGATCTCCATGGCGTTGCCGATGCCGTAACGCTCCGCGATATCCGGCGCCCAGGCGATCGCCGTGCCGTGACCGCCGATCAGCGATGCCGACCCGGTCAGGACCGCGACCGGCTCCGGCAGACCGAAGATGGTCACGCCGGCAAGGCCGACAAGGTTTTGCAGGACGATGTAAGCGATCGTCAGGACCAGCAGAATGGCGAGCGCGCGGCCGCCGCGCAGCAGATCGGAGAACCGCGCGTTCAGACCGATCGCGGTAAAGAAGTAGACAAGAAGCTCGTCACGGTTCGACAGGCTGAACTCGATGGACAGGTCGAAGACAACGAACATGGCATAGGTTGTGCTCGCTGCAATCAGGCCGCCGGTGACCGGTTCGGGGATGTTGAAGTTGCGGAGAAACGCGATACGCCGGGTCAAGAGCACGCCGACGAAGTAGACAATGATACCGACGGTCAAGGCCACGAAATCGTCGACATGCAGAGTTTCGACATCGGCCATCGCGGTCCCCTTTCACGACGACGAGAATTCAAACTGATCGTCGCGCCTTATAGCATGTGGCACAAAGAAAAGGGCCGGGGCGTTGCCGCCCCGGCCCAAATTGTTGTCGCAAAGTAAGGTCGATCAGAGACCGGCCTTGACCTCCTCAAACATGATCTGAATTTCCTGCTGAGGTGTCATCGTGACCTGGAAGATGCCGGTAGACAGCAGGTCGTCCGGGTTCTTTGACAGACCGCGTTCCGCCAGCTGCTCGTCAGTCACCTTCTCATAGGCGCCCAGGTTGGCGTGGCCGTAACCGTAGTTGATGATCTCCCACGCGCCGGCGTCGGCACTCAGGTAGGAGTCGAGAATCTGGTGCGCTTTCTCCACCATCTCCTCGCCGCGGCCGTCATTGGACGGGTGGCGAACCAAACCGCAAACCCATGTCATCGCGCCTTCCTTGGGCTGCATGAACATGACCGGCAGGCCCTGGTTGCGCAGCGCGACAATTGAGCTGTTCCATGTCGCGGCGGCAACCAGCTCGCCGGAAGCCAGTGACTGTTCGACATCCGACATGGTGCTGGAATAGTAACGCAGCAGCGGGAGCTGCTCGCGCAACAATTGGGCTGTCTTTTCCATGTCGGCGGGATCGGAAAGATCGTATGGGTCCTCGATGCCGCCGTAGATCGACGCAACGGCGACGCCGTCGATCAGGCTGTCGATCATTGACAGGCGACCGGCATATTTGGGATCCCAAAGGATGCCCCAGGTGTGGTTCTCGACGTCGACATACTCCGGCGCCAGATCGGTGCGGAACGTGACCGATGTCTGACCCCAATCCATCGGGACGAAGACCCGGTTGCCGCCCTGGATCGAACCGTCGACTTCCTTCAACGTCGGGATGATCTGATCCCAGTTCGTCAACATGTCGGTGTTGATCGGAGCCAGGAGACCGGCGTCGTACCAGCGATGGAGTTCATAGGTGCACGGCGCCATGATATCCGGCTCGAAACCGGCGCGCATTTTGGCGAAGGCCTCTTCCTCGTCACTCCAGAAGGTGAAGTTCGACGCGCAACCGTGTTCGTTGATGTACTGCTTATGGAAGTTCACTTCGTCGTAGCCGGACCATGTGAACGTCATGGGATGGCCGCTGCCGCACGGGACGGCGGGAATTTCTTCCGTGCTGATCTCGTCAGCGCTCGCGCCTCGGGCCAACGGCACAACTGCTAAACCGAAGCCGACGGCTCCAAGAACCTGGTGGATCTCGCGCCGGGACATCTTGCCCCCACGAATGCCGTCACAGATGCGATTAACATCAAGGTTTTTCATTCAATCGTCTCCCTTTAGCGCAGTTCTGCGCTGGATTGTTGGTGCAAACCGATCCCCTCAAGGCGGATCATTGCGCCTGGGGAGATCAAGGTCAACAAGTAGCCATAAAGAAGACTTCTGAGCGTGGCAGAATAAAGGCGCCGGAGCACGAGGCCCCGGCGCCCTGTATGGATAGCGCGGCGTGCGCTTACATGCCGGCTTTCACCTCTTCGAACATTTCCTGAAGCCGGGCTTCCTGCTTCATTTCCTCCTGGAAGATACCCTTCGACAGTACGTCGTCCGGGTTCTTCGACAGGCCATAGTCGAGCAGCAGCTCTTCGTCGACCATCTCATAGACCTTACTGTTGGCATGGCCGGCGGCCCATTCCGTGACCTCATAGAAGCCGGCTTCCGGCGACATGTAGGCGTCCATGACGTCATAGGCCTGCTGCTCGAGCGACGGATCCATTGTCGCCGACAGACAGATGCCGCAGACCCAGGTCATCGGACCCTGCGGGTTGCCGTTGAGCGCCGGTTGATCCGGTTTCATGAACGTGACGGGCACACCCTGTTCCAGGAGGCGAATGCGCGAGCCGTTCCACGTCGCGGCGGCAACCATTTCGCCGGCAGCCAAGGACTGTTCGACATCCGCCATGCTGGTCGCGTAGTAGCGCAGCAGCGGCAACTGTTCCTGCAGAAGCTTTTTGGTTTCCTCAATCTCAAGCTCGTTCATGTCAAACGGGTTGAACCCGCCATAGATCGACGCAACGGCGACGCCGTCAATCAGGCTGTCGATCATCGACAGGCGGCCGGTATAGTTGGTATCCCATAGGAAACCCCAGCTTGCGTTTTCGGGCTCCAGATATTCAGGCGCCAGATCGTGACGGAACGTGATGGCGGTGAAACCGAAATCCTGCGGCACGAAGTAGTGCTCGCCGTCGAACACCGTGCCCGGGATGTTCTTCAGGCTGGGCACGATGTCGTTCCAGTGGCTCAGCCGGGACGTGTCGATCGGCGCCAAAAGGCCAGACCGGTACCAATGCGGGATTTTGTACGTGCAGGGCACCAGGACATCGGCGGGGAAGCCCGAGCGCAGTTTCGCGAACGCCTCTTCTTCGTCGGCGAAGAACGAGAAATCGGGCGCCGTGCCGTGCAGGTTGACATAGCTCGCGACAAAGGCCTCTTCCTCGTATCCCGACCAGGTGAAGACCGTCGGGTGATCGCCGCTCTGCGCCATCGCCGCGTGCATGGGGAATGCCGTGGTCGTCAGACCGACGGCGGCCAGCGCCTGGTTAAACTGACGCCGGTTTATCTTGCCCGCGAGGAACTCGCGGCGCTTTTCAAGCAAATCGTTGACGTGACCCATAGGAAGGCTCTCCTTTGCTGACGATTGGGGGTCGTTTGTTGTAACCCGAGTCCCGGGGACGGATCGTAACGCCGTACGCTGTAGAGGTCGACTCACCTCATGATTGTCGAGAGAACCCACTATTACGCGAAATCCGGCTTGGCGGGCGCGGTTCTGGCCACCCGACGCGAGGCCAGTCGCGTGCGCGTTGCCATGGGTTTGGCGCCGGGTGTCATCCACGTCAGCGCCGGCGGAGACGGGCCCGACGTTGCATGGCAGTGCGCGTTTCCCGATGAGGCGGCCCACCAGGACGATCTTGACCGCAGGGACGCCAGCCCGGAGTTCGCCGCCGTGCGCCAGCGGATGGCAGGTCTGGTCGACCGGTTCGAACGGCTGTTCGAGCGACACGACAATGAACCTGTGACAGCGTCCGCCATGCATGCGACGGCCCTGGCAGATTGGCCTATCGTCCCGGAAGAACACAGTTTTCCGAGCCGAGGGCATCTGCTGAACGGTTACTTCTACCGCCCGCCGGGTCCTGGACCGTTCCCCTGCATGATCACCAACCACGGCAGTCAGATCCATCAGGGGACCGACGATGTCTGCCGGCCCGGCACGGCGGCGCTGCTGATGCAGTGGGGGGTCGCCTCGTTCCTGCCGCACCGTGCGGGCTACGGCAACTCGCCGGGCCCGGGGTGGCTGGATGAGGTGACGGCCGAGTTCGGAACCCCCGACTATGACGCGCAGTTGGCGCCGCGCCTCGACCGCGAGAGCGACGACGTGCTCGCCGCCCTCGATCATGTCTGCAGCCTCGATATCACACGCAGCGATCATATTGGAGTGATGGGGAGCAGTTTTGGCGGCACGACCACCTTGTTGGCCGCCGCCAAGACCAACCGTTTCCGATGCGCGGTCGAGTTCGCCGGCGCGGCGATCAACTGGGAGCACACGCCGGGTCTGCGCCAGACGATGCTGAGGGCGGTCGAAAAGCTCGCCTGTCCGATCTTTTTCATTCAGGCCGCGACCGACTATTCGACGCGGCCGACCGTTGAATTGGCCGCCGCCGCCCGGGCCGCCGGCATCACGACCGAAGAGAAGGTCTTTCCCGCCTGGGGGCTGACCGAAGACGAGGGGCATGTCTTTGAGCGCAACGGTCCCCACGTCTGGGGACCGGACGTCCGCCGGTTCCTCGAACGCTGGCTCTAGCCGAGCACGTTGCCGGCAGCAAAAAACCGACCTAGAATCATGTTTAGGAAATACGTGTAAGACAATGAAAATAATAAATTATTTGGTGTTTCTTAAGGTGTTTTCTCCTGAGCGTTAGCAAGTTCCGGGTGGAGTGCGATCCGCCGTCTCCGCATGTGTTGCCGGCAGCGCGATGGCGCATGAGCCGGCAACAGCAGGAGGCAGGCATGGGTGTCTTGGACGGCAAGGTGGCGATTGTAACGGGGGCTACTTCCGGAATCGGTTGGGCGACAGCTTGCCTGTTCGCCCGCGAAGGCGCGGGCGTCGTGGTGACGGGCCGGCGTCAAGATGCGCTCGATCGATTGATCGGCCAGATCGAGGCCGATGGCGGCGAGGCCGCGGCCCTGGCCGGCGACATCAAGGGCGAGGACCTCGCCAGGGCTCTCGTCGCGATGGCGGTGGACTGGTTCGGCGGTCTGGATATCGCCTTTAACAACGCGGGAACCATGGGCGAAATGGGTCGTGTGCCGTCGCTTTCCCTGGCCGGCTGGCGCGACACGCTGGACACCAACCTGACCAGCGCCTTTCTGGGCGCCAAACACCAGATCCCCGCGATGATCGAACGGGGTGGCGGATCGCTGATCTTCAATTCGACCTTTGTCGGCCACACCGTCGGCATGCCCGACATGGCGGCCTATGCCGCCAGCAAGGCGGGCCTCAACGGCCTGACCAAAGTGCTGGCGGCCGAACACGGCAGCCAGGGGATCAGGGTCAACGCGGTTCTGCCCGGCGGCACCGACACGCCCATGGGCCGCTCGGTCGCCAACACGCCGGAGATCAAGGCCTTCGTCGAGAACCTGCACGCCTTGAAACGCACGGCGGCGCCGGAGGAAATCGCGCGGACCGTTCTGCACCTCGCCTCCGATGCCTCGAGCTTCATCACCGGCGCCTCGATCCCGGTCGACGGCGGCGTCTCGATCACCCGGACTTAAGGGTCAGAGCGGCTTCACCATCAGCAGGCAGGGATTGTCGGGGCCCCAAAGGGTCTTGAACTCCTCGACCGGCAGAAAGCCAATGGCCTCATAGAACAGGCGGGTTCGCTCATAAAAGGGGTCGGGGTGGCTGGCGCCGAGCGTCTTGACGGCAAGCAGGGAGGCGCCCTGGGCGCGCGACCAGCCGGCGGCGGCATCGACCAGGGCGCGGCCGACGCCCCGCCGGTGATGGCTGGCCAAAACGCCGATGACGTGCATATCCACCGTCGCCGTGCTGGTCCGGTCAAGCGAGACAAAGCCAGCGACCTCGCCACTGCCGTCGCGCCAGCCCAGCATCGGCAAACGTCCGGCAGCCTTGATGTAGTTCTCGGTCGCCTCGGGGATGCCGAACCAATCGGGCAGGTCGGCCAGGATGCGTCGGCAAATGGCGTCGCGGCCGTCGGCGACCTCGACGATGTCGTGCGTCTGGTTCATGACCGGCCTTATAGCCCCGGCGCAGCGCGGGCGCACGCCTTGGACGCCGGGGCGCAAAGCCTTGACCGCCGCCCATGCGCCCCTTAAGTGCCTGCCATGTTCTCGATCCAGAAGATCGTTGTCTTTGCGATCATCATCGCCGCGTTGTGGCTCGGCTTCCGGCTGGTCAGCAACATGGACAAAAGGCGCAAGGCCGAGGAGCGCCAAAGCGGGCGCGCGCGCGTCTCCTGGCGCGACCGGTTCATGCGCCGTGGTGGCACCCGGACCGGCGGCGGAGCCGCGGCCGGCCAGGTCGAGATGGCGGCCTGCCGCCAGTGCGGCGATTACGTCCCGGCGGCCGGTGCGAAATCCTGCGGCAAGGCCGGTTGCCCCTATCCGCCCGCCGCTTGACCCGGCCCGGCCTGACTCCTAAGTTGCGCCGCGATTTCAGCCGGCCGGGCGAACCGCACGCGGACATGCCCCACGACATTCACGGAGACGGTTCGAGATGACCGCGCCCAACGGGTCCGCCCTCCCGTTTCAGCAGCTTATTCTGCGGCTCCAGGAGTTCTGGGCCGGCGAGGGCTGCGTCATCCTGCAGCCCTATGACATGGAGGTCGGCGCCGGCACCTTCCACTGGGCGACGACCCTGCGCAGCCTGGGGCCGGAACCCTGGAACGTCGCCTATGTGCAGCCTTCGCGCAGGCCGACCGACGGGCGTTATGGCGAGAACCCCAACCGGCTGCAGCACTATTACCAGTTCCAGGTATTGATGAAGCCGTCGCCGGACAACTTCCAGGACATCTATCTGGAGAGCCTCAAGGCGATCGGCATCGATCCCCTGGCGCACGACATCCGCTTTGTCGAGGACGACTGGGAAAGCCCGACGCTGGGCGCCTGGGGGCTCGGCTGGGAAGTCTGGTGCGACGGCATGGAGGTCACCCAGTTCACCTATTTCCAGCAGGTCGGCGGCTATGACTGCCGCCCGGTGCCGGGCGAGGCGACCTATGGCCTGGAGCGGCTTGCCATGTACCTGCAGGGCGTCGACAACGTCTATGACCTCGACTGGAACGGTGCGGGCGTCAGCTATGGCGACGTCTATCTGCAGGCCGAGCGCGAGTTCTCCGCCTTCAACTTCGAACACGCGGATACCGAGACCCTGACCCGCCACTTCAAGGACGCGGAGAAGGCGTGTCACGCGCTGGTCGAAGCGCGCCTGCCGCTGCCCGCCTATGACCAGTGCATCAAGGCAAGCCACACCTTCAATCTGCTGGACGCGCGCGGCGTCATCTCCGTCACCGAACGCGCGGCCTATATCGGCCGGGTGAGGGCGCTCAGCCGCGCCTGCGCCACCGAGTGGCTGACCAGCCGTGGCCATCTGGACGAGGCCGCCGATGGCTGAGCTTCTGTTCGAAGTCTTCTCCGAGGAGATCCCCGCGCGCATGCAGGCGCGCGCCGCGGCCGATCTCGCGGCGCTGGTGACGAAGGCGCTCGCCGAGGCGCGGCTTGAGCACGAGCCCGCGCGCCATTTCGCCACGCCGCGACGCCTGACCCTGGTGATCGATGGCCTGCCGGCACGCCAGCTGGATCTGAAGGAAGAACGCAAGGGACCGAAGGTCGGCGCGCCGGATAAGGCGGTCGAAGGCTTCGCGCGCTCCGCCGGCCTCGCCGCCGGCGATCTCGTCGAACGCGAGACCGACAAGGGGCCTTGCTGGTTCGCCGTGATCGAGCGCGAGGGCCGGGCGACCGGCGAGGTGCTGACCGAGATCCTGCCCGCCGCCATGGCCGCGCTGCCGTGGCCCAAATCCATGCGCTGGGGCGACCACGACGAACGCTGGGTCCGGCCCATGCACCGCATCGTCGCGCTGTTCGACGGCGCGGTCGTGCCGTTTGCCTTCGGTCCCGTCACGTCCGGCGACGAGACCGAGGGGCATCGTTTCCTGGCGCCCGGCGCGATGTCGGTGTCGGCGTTCGCGGATTACGAAACGAAGCTGCGCGACGCCAACGTCATACTCGATGGCGGCGAAAGGCGCGCGCTGGTCGAGGAGGGCGCGGCGCGTCTGGCGACGGAAGCTGGCCTCACCGTCGACGCGCCGAAGGGGCTGTTCGACGAGATCGCGGGTTTGGTCGAATGGCCGGTCGTGCTGATGGGCTCGTTCGATGAGGCATTCATGGCGGTGCCGCCGGAGGTGTTGGTCAGCTCCATGACGTCGCACCAGCGCTACCTGCCGGTGCGCGACAAGGACGGCAAGCTCGCGCCGCGTTTCATTTTTGCCGCGAACGCACCGGGCCTCGACGGAGGCAAGACGGTCACCGGCGGCAACGAGCGTGTGCTGAACGCGCGCCTGGCCGATGCCCGCCACTTCTGGGATCAGGACCGCAAGCGGACGCTTGCCGATCGCGTCGACGATCTGGACGCCGTCGTCTTCCACGCCAAGCTCGGCACTGTGGCGGAGAAGGTGCGGCGCATCGAGCTTCTGGCGACCTATCTCGCCGGCTTCATCGGTGACTGCGACGCCGACAAGGCGGGGCGCGCGGCGCGTCTGGCCAAGGCCGACCTGACCACCGAGATGGTCGGCGAGTTTCCCGATCTGCAAGGCGTCATGGGCGCGTACTACGCGCGACACGACGGCGAGGACGAGGCGGTCGCCGCGGCGATCGCCGAACACTACGCGCCGCAAGGGCCGGGCGACGCCTGTCCGGCGGTGCCGGAAAGCATTGCCGTGGCGCTCGCCGACAAGATCGACACGCTGGCCGGCTTCTTCGCCATCGATGAAAAGCCGACCGGTTCGAAGGATCCCTTCGCCCTGCGCCGGGCCGCGCTCGGTGTCATCCGGCTGATCGTCGAGAACGGCCTGCGGCTGAGTTTGGCGACGGTGTTCCGCGTCGCGGGCGATGCCTATCCCGCTGACCTGAGCGGTGACGGAAAACGCACCAACGATGTCGTCATCGCCGAACTGCTTGCCTTCTTCGCCGACCGTCTGAAGGTGCATCTGCGCGGCGAAGGCGTGCGCCATGATCTGATCGATGCGGTGTTCGCCGAAAGTGGCGAGGACGATCTGGTGCGCCTGCTCGCCAAGGTCGAGGCGCTCAGCGCGTTCCTGGCGACCGACGACGGCGCCAACCTACTGACCGCCTATCGGCGCGCCGGCAACATCGTGAAGATCGAGGAAAAGAAGGACGGCGTCGTCTACGATGGCGATGTCGACGCGGGCGCGCTTCAGGCGGCTGAAGAGAAGGCCGTTGTCGCCGGGCTTGCCGAAGCCGCGAGCCACGCCGATGCCGCGCTCGGCGAGGAGCGTTTTGCGGACGCGATGGCGGCGTTATCGGGTCTTCGCGCGCCGGTCGATGCGTTTTTTGACGAGGTCACCGTCAATTGCGACGACGCGGACTTGCGCGAAAACCGCCTGCGTCTGCTATCAGGTATCCGTCACGCGCTCGACCGCGTGGCCGACTTCTCCAGGATTGAAGGTTAACGGCATGACCGCGTGGGTTTACGGCTTCGGAGACGGCAGGGCTGACGGCGACGCCAGTATGAAGAATCTGCTGGGCGGCAAGGGCGCCAACCTGGCCGAGATGGCGAGCCTGGGCCTGCCGGTGCCGCCCGGCTTCACCATCACCACCGAAGCCAGCATCGCCTTCTTCGAGAAAAACCGCAGCCTGCCCGACGGTGTCGAGGACGAAGTCGCCGCCGCGCTGGCCGTTGTCGAGAACCAGGTCGGCCGCCAGCTCGGCGATGCGGCAAAACCGCTGCTGGTCTCCGTCAGATCCGGCGCGCCGGTCTCCATGCCCGGCATGATGGATACGGTGCTGAACCTGGGCCTGAACGACGAGACGGTCGAGGGCCTGGCGGCCGAAAGCGGCGACGCGCGCTTTGCCTATGACAGCTACCGCCGTTTCATTCAGATGTACGGCAACGTCGTCCTGGGCATGTCCCACGGCGACTTCGAGGAGATCCTGGACGACGTCAAGGACGAGGAGGGCGTGTTCGAGGACGCGGCACTCCCCGCCGAGGCGCTGAAGGATCTGGTTGGGCGTTACCGCAGACTGGTGAAGGAAACGCTGGGCAAGGACTTTCCCCAGGATCCCAGGGAGCAGCTTTGGGGCGCCATCCACGCGGTGTTCGACAGCTGGATGAACCAGCGCGCCATCGACTACCGCGCGATCCACGATATCGCCGAAGACCTGGGCACCGCCGTCAACGTGCAGGCCATGGTGTTCGGCAATATGGGCGAGGACTGCGCCACCGGTGTCGCCTTTACCCGCAACCCGGATACCGGTGCCAAGGCGGTGTTCGGCGAGTTCCTGGTGAACGCGCAGGGCGAGGACGTGGTCGCCGGGCTCAGAACCCCACATCCGATCGGCAGGCTGAACGAACCCGACGGCACGTCGATGCAGGAGTTGATGCCCAAGGCGTTCGACGAACTCATGCGCATCCAGGACCTGTTGGAACGCCACTACCGCGACATGCAGGACGTCGAGTTCACGGTCGAAAAAGACAAACTGTGGATGCTGCAGACGCGCGGCGGAAAGCGTGGCATTCAGGCGGCGCTGAAGATCGCCACCGACATGGTCGAAGAGGGTTTGATCGACAAGGCCGGCGCCTTGATGCGGATCGACCCGAAGGATCTCGACCGCCTGCTGCATCCCGTCCCCGATCCGCGCGCGCCGCGCAAGGTGATCGCGCGCGGCCTGCCGGGCTCGCCGGGTGCCGCCTCCGGCATCGCCGTCTTCACCGCCGACGACGCCCAGGCCATGAGCGGCGACGGCAAGGCGGTCATCCTTGTCAGGCCCGAAACCAGTCCCGAAGACATTCACGGCATGCACGCGGCACGCGGCATCCTGACCAAACACGGCGGTCAGACCAGCCACGCGGCCTTGGTCGCGCGCGGCATGGGGCGGCCTTGTGTGACCGGCGCCGGCCACATCCGGGTCGACGTCGACGGCGGCCAGTTCAGCATCGGCGACGTCACGATCAAGCGCGGCGACACCATCACCATCGACGGCTCGACCGGCGAGGTGATCCAGGGCGAGATCCCGACCATCGAGCCGGAACTGTCGCCGGAGTTCGCGACGCTGATGACCTGGGCCGACGAACTGCGCTCGCTTCGCGTGCGCGCCAACGCCGAGACGCCGGAGGACGCCAAGAAGGCGCGCGAGTTCGGCGCCGAGGGCATTGGGCTGTGCCGCACCGAGCACATGTTTTTCGACAGCGACCGCATCATCGCCATGCGCGAGATGATCATGGCCGAGGACGAGGCCGGCCGGCGCGCGCCGCTCGACCGCATCCTGCCCATGCAGCGCGCGGACTTCGTCGAGCTGTTCCACATCATGGCCGGTCTGCCGATCACGATCCGCCTGCTCGACCCGCCGCTCCACGAGTTCCTGCCGACCAGCCAGCACGAGTTGGAAGAACTCGCCAACCACATGGGTTCCGATGTCGAGCATGTGCGTATCCGCGCGGGCTCGTTGCGTGAACTGAATCCGATGCTCGGCCATCGCGGCTGCCGCCTCGGCATCTCCTATCCGGAGATCTATGAGATGCAGGCGCGCGCCATCTTCGAGGCCGCGGTCAAGGCTGAGAAACAGGCCGGCGAGGCCGTGCTGCTGGAAATCATGATCCCGCTGGTCGCGACCCGCCAGGAACTGGATATCCTGAAACGGCGCATCGATGACGTGGCCGAGGCGGTGCGCCAGGAGACGGGCGGCGATCCGCGCTACGTCACCGGCACGATGATCGAACTGCCGCGCGCCGCGCTACGCGCCGGCGAGATCGCTGAGACCGCCGAGTTCTTCAGTTTCGGCACCAACGATCTGACCCAGACGACGTTCGGCATCAGCCGCGACGATTCAGGCCGCTTCCTGGACCGTTACCAGCACGAGGGCATTTTCGAGACCGACCCCTTTGTCAGCATCGACCGCGACGGCGTCGGCGAATTGGTCGAGATCGCCACCGAACGCGGCCGCGCTTCCCGCGCCGATCTCAAGCTCGGCATCTGCGGCGAACACGGCGGCGATCCCGCCTCGATCACCTTCTGTCAGGAAATCGGCCTCGACTACGTCTCCTGCTCCCCGTTCCGCGTGCCGATCGCGCGTCTGGCGGCGGCCCAGGCGGCGGTGAAGGCAGGCTGAGGAACCCTCACCCTCCCAACGCTTCGCGTCGGGGCCCTCCCTCTCCCGCAAGCGGGCGAGGGGAAAAGCGGCCAGCGCCACATCCCCTCGCCCCCTTTAGGGGGAGAGGGCAGGGTGAGGGGGTTGGTGCCTATGGGGCGGCGTCGCCGCCTCAGAAACTCACCCAGTCCGGTTTGACCGGTTTGAGCGGGACGCCGGCGGCGACGAGGGCGTCGCCCTTGTCGCGCGCTTCGTCCAGGCGGTCGGTGCGGATCAGTGCGATGCCGGTGCGGCCGTTGCCGGAACGGACCTCGCCGATTTCCGCTTCGCCGGCCATGATCGGCGTGCCGGCGGGCGGCAGGTCGCCGTCCACATCAATGCGGAACAGACGCCTTCGGATCTTGCCCCGGTGTTTGGTGCGCGCGGTGAGTTCCTGGCCGACATAGCAGCCCTTGTCGAAGTCGACGGCGTTCAGTTCCTCGAAATTGCTTTCCAGGATGAACGACTTGTCGACCAGCACGTCGCGCCCGGCTTCCGGCACGCCGAGTTCCAGGCGCAGCGCTTCGTAGTCGTCGACCGTGCCCGTGGCGTCGCCGGTGATGGCGGGCGCTTCGCCGGCCGGGTGGATCATGCGCACGCCGAGCGCGGCCAAGCGCGGGTCGACATAGAGCATCGTCGTGCCCCAGCGCCAGGCGTTACCGGCGGCGGCGTTCAGCTTGGCGTGCGCCGCCGCGCCGTCGCCGATCAAGGCTGAAACGGTCAACCTATCGCTGAGGTCGGCAATCTCGACCTTGCTGCGGAGTTTGTAGAAGGTGAGGCGCTTGGCGAGCTCGGCCAGGCGCTCCTTGTCGGTCTCGACCAGATAGCCGCCGTCGCCGTCATCGGCGATCAGGAAATCGAACAGGAACTTGCCCTGGGGCGTCAGCAGTGCCGCATAGATGGCGCGCGCCGGGTTCACCAGCTCGATATCGTTGGTGATCAGGCCCTGCAGAAAAGCGGTAGCCTCCGGGCCGGTCACGCCCAGCACGCCGCGCCCGGGCAGAGTGATTGTCTTGGTTGCGGTCATCGCCGTCCCTCTTCTCGCTGATCCCTAAGGTGGGCGGGCCGGGCGCCCGTGGCAAGTCACGGATTTGTCGGGTTTGGACTTGAGCGCCCGCAAACCCTATAAACCGCGCCATGGATGTGGTTCTTCTCGACGATTCCTTCGCTTTTGACGGCTATACCCCGCGCAACGATCCGCTGGGCGGGCCGGAGAAGGGGCTGGTCTATCTGGCCGAGGCGCTGGCGCGCCGCGGCCACGCGGTTACCGTCTATAACCGGTGCGAGCAGGCGGTGACCTGCGCGGATGTGGCCTGGCGTCCGATCGATGACGGTCTGCCGGAGACCGCCGATCTGCTGATTGCGCTGCGCCATGCCGAACTCTTGGACGCGGTCGCGGCGCGACACCGCATGCTGTGGCTGGTGACGCCCGCCAGCATTCTGAAGCGCGCCGATGCTGCCGCGGCCATGGAACGCCATCCGGCGACGCCGCTGCTGTTCATGGGCCCAACCCATCGCGCGACCTGGGACGGGCCGGACGAGCGCGCCAAGATCGTGCTGCCGGGCGTTGCGCCGGCCTATCTGAAGTCCGAGGCGCCAGCTGGTTACTGGCCGTCGCGCGCGATCGTCACGACCCATCCGCGCATGGATCTCGACTGGTTGATCGACCGCTGGACGGAAAAGATTGAGCCGCTGATCAAGGGGTCGGAACTGCACATCTATTCGGGCTCGCTCTACGCGGGCAGCCAGGACCGCACCATGGATCCGTCTCTGCGCCCGCTGCTGGATCAGGCGCAAGCGGCAGCCGGTCAAGGCGTCAAGGTCATGCGGCCGCTGGCCGACCACGACATGGCGGAAGTCTATCGCCGCGCCCGCGTGCATCTCTACCCGGGCGCCGAGCGCGAGGTCTATGCTTCGACGCTCGCGGAATCCCAGGCAACCGGGCTGCCGGCGGTCGCGCGCCGGCTGGGTGCGGCCCAGGAACGCATCACCGATGGGCGCAGCGGTTTCCTGACGCCCGATGACGATGCCTTCGTCAACTGCGCGGTGCTGTGCCTGAAGGAAGACATCGTCTACCGCGGGCGCAGCAAGGACGCCTTTCAGATGCAGCGCGGCCGCACCTGGGACGATGCCGCCGCCGAGATCGAGGCGATGGCGGCGTGATGCGCCAGCCAGCCCCAGCAGCGTCCATCCGGTGAGCGTTCGCCTGAGCGCCGTTGTGGTGGCGCGCAATGAAGAAGCCCAGCTTGAGGCGTGCCTTGCCTGCCTCGATTTCTGCGACGAGATCGTCGTCGTGCTCGACCGCAGCACGGACGGTTCGGCGACGATCGCGCGGCGCCATACGGACAAGGTGATCGAAGGCGCGTGGGAGATCGAAGGTCCGCGCCGCAACACCGGCCTGGACGCCGCGACCGGCGATTGGATCCTGGAAGTCGACGCCGACGAACGCGTGACGCCGGCGCTGGCCCGGGAGATCGCGTCGGTCATTCAGACCGCCACCGCGCCCGCCCATTACCTCGTGCCGTTCGACAACTACATTGGCGATCGCCGCGTGCGTTACGGCTGGGGCGGATCATGGGGCGTCAGCGCGGCGGTGCGCCTGTTTTCGCCGGGCGCCAAACGCTGGGGCGACGACCGCGTCCATCCCTCGCTTGTTCTGAAGGGGGAGAAACGTTGGCTCAAAGAGCGCATGGATCACTATGTCGACCGCAACATCTCCGACATGATCCAGCGGCTTGACCGCTACACCACCGCGCGCGCGCGTGACTTGAGGGCAAGCGGCGATATCGGCACGTTGGCCGGCAACATCCGCCGATTCTATTCGCGCTTCTTCAAATGTTACGTCGCGCGCCAAGGCTATCGGGAAGGCGGCTACGGTTTCTTGAACGCCACCTTCGCCGGGCTCTATCCGCTGATCTCGCACCTGAAGGCGCGGCTGGAGCGCGATTGATGCGTCTTGTGCAGGCCATGGCGGGCGCGGAGGTCGGCGGCGCTGAGGCGTTCTTCATGCGTCTGGTGCCCGCCCTGGCCGATGCCGGTCTTGAGCAGCGCGCGATCATTCGCCGCCACGACGTCCGCCAGGAGGCGCTGAACCTCGCCGGTGTCGAGACCGTCTCCTTGCGTTTCGGCGGGCCGTTCGATCTGTCGACGCGTTTGTCTTATGGCCGCGCGGTCAAGGCGTTCGCGCCCGACGCCGTGCTGACCTGGATGAACCGGGCGACGACGTTGTGCCCGCGCGGGGACTATGTGCACCTGGCCCGGCTCGGCGGTTTCTATGACCTCAAGTACTACCGGCGCTGCGATCACCTGATCGGCAACACGCGCGGCATCTGCGATTACCTGGTCGGAGAGGGCTGGCCCGCCGAGCGCACCCATTACCTGCCCAACTTCGTCGATGCGGAGGAACGGCCCGCGGTCGACAAGGAGTCCTTGCGCACGCCGGCGGACATGAAGGTGGTGCTCGCCATGGGCCGGCTGCATCCGAACAAGGCGTTCGACGTGCTGATCGAAGCCATGGCCGAGGTGCCGGATGCCATGCTGTGGCTCGCCGGCAGCGGTCCGCTGCAGACCCGGCTGGAGGATCACGTCCACACCCATGGTCTGGACAGCCGTGTCAGGTTTCTCGGTTGGCGCGATGACAGCGCGGCGTTGTTGGCCGCCGCCGATATCCTAGTCTGCCCATCGCGCCATGAGCCCCTGGGCAATGTGGTGCTGGAAGGCTGGGCGCATCGCCGCCCGGTGATCGCCGCGGCGAGCCAGGGGCCGTCGGAACTGATCGAGGACCGCAAGACCGGCCTGCTGGTGCCGGTGGATCAGGCGCGCCCGCTCGCGGCGGCGATCAATGCCTGCCTGAGTGACCAGGCATTTACCGCTGATTTGGTCGAGGCTGGGTTTGCCGCCTATCGCGAGAGCTTCGCGCGCGATGTGGTCGTGCGCGACTATATCGAGCTGCTCGATGCGGTGACCGCCTGATGTGCGGTTTGGCCGGTGTGCTTGCCCGTCCGGGCGAGGAGGTGCCCGAGGCGGTGCTCGACGCCTTGTCGCGGGCGCTCGCCCATCGCGGCCCCGACGGTGAGGGACGTTTCCGCAACGGGCCGCTCGCCATGGTGCACCGGCGCCTTGCCATCATCGATCTTGTCACCGGCGATCAACCGATGACGGGGCCAAGCGGCGCGACGTTGATCGCCAATGCGGAGATCTACAATCACGTGGAATGGCGGCGCGTCTTGTCGGAGGTCCGGTTCGCGACCCAGTCGGACTGCGAGGTGCCGCTGCATCTCTTCGAGCGCGACGGCGCGAACTTCACCAAGGGCCTGCGCGGTATGTATGCCATCGCGCTGTGGGACCGCGTGCAGGAACGGCTCTATCTGGCGCGCGATCCCTTCGGCATCAAGCCGCTCTATGTCGCCGAGACAACCATGGGCCTGGCCTTCGCGTCGGAAGCCCAGGGGCTTGTCGCCGCCGGCCTGGTCGAGGCCGCCGTCAACGATGCCGCGCTCGGCGAACTCCTGCAGATGCAGTTCACGACGGGCCGGCGCACCATCTTCCAGCATGTCGAACGGGTCCTGCCCGGCGAGACGATTGTCGTGGAGCAAGGCCGTATCGTCGAGCGCCTGCGCCGTTCCGCATTGCCGGAACTGGACAGCGCGAACTGGGACGAGAAGGAGGCGATGGAGCGTCTGGATACCGCGTTGCTCGACAGCGTCCGGGTGCACGAACGCGCTGACGTGCCTTACGGCATGTTTCTTTCCGGCGGCGTCGACAGTTCGACGGTGTTGGCTGCCATGGCCCGCCTCGATGATCGTCCGGTGCGCGCCTATACGGTCGGCTTCGACATTCCCCATGCGCGCGACGAGCGGCGCCATGCGGCCGAGGTGGCGGCCGCCGCCGGCGCCGATCATGTCGAGGTCAGCTTCGGCGAGGACGATTTCTGGGCATTGTTGCCGGATGTCGCCGCCGCCATGGACGATCCCGCCGCCGACTACGCGACGCTCCCGACCTATAAGCTGGCGCGCCAGGCGGCCGACGACGTGAAGGTCGTCTTGTCGGGCGAGGGCGGCGACGAACTTTTCGCCGGCTACGGCCGCTACCGCCGCATGCTGCGGCCGCGGCTGTTGGGCGGCGGTCAGTTGCGGCGCAGGGGCACGTTCGAGGGGCTGGAGGTGTTGTTCGACGGCCACGCCGGGTGGCGCATGGGCCTGGACGTTGCCGCGCAGGCGTTCAAGAAGCCGGGCCGCAGCGCCTTGCAGGTGGCGCAGGCCGTCGACATGGCCGACTGGCTGCCCAACGACCTGCTCACCAAGCTCGACCGTTGTCTGATGGCCCACGGTGTCGAGGGCCGGGTGCCGTTGCTCGACAACCACGTCGCCGATGTCGCCTGGCGTCTGCCGGACGCCATGAAAATCCGCAAACGCCAGGGCAAGTGGCTGCTGCGTTCCTGGCTCGACCGCGAACTGCCGTCGGCCGACGCGTTCTCCGCCAAGCGCGGCTTCACTGTGCCGGTCGGTGACTGGATCGCTCGGCGCGGCACCGAGATCGGAGAACTGGTCGCCGCGCAACCGGCCATCGAGGCGATCGCGTATCCCGCCCAGGTCGTCCGATTGTTCGAACAGGCGGGTAAGAAACGGTCCGGCTTCGCTGCCTGGACGTTGCTCTTCTATGCACTATGGCACGCCCGCCATATCGACGGTGTCGCGACACAGGGGTTATCGGTGGAAGACGCGCTGCGCGCGTGAAGCAGAAACTCTCCTAAACGGCGACGTTCTGGCCTTCACGCGCCAAGACAGTGCCCGGATGATCGTGCGCCAGGTGCTCTTCGCGCTGGCTCAACACGTCGTCGTCGTCTTCGGGCGCGTGGCCGGAGAGAACCAGCTTCGAAACCTGGGCGTCGCTCGCCAGCCGCGTCGCGGCGGTCCAGGCGCATTCCTTGGATTGGCCGTTGATCAAGGGCGGACCGAAAATGATCATGTCGGCGTCGCCGGCGAACGCGACGATCGCCTTGACAGTCTCTTTGTCGTCCAGGCACGCGCCGGACAGGTAGCATACCGAACGCCCGTTATAGCTCACCCGGTAGGCCGTGCCGGGCGGGCAGCCGTTCAGTTTGCTGGTCGCGATTGTCACGCCGTCGCCGATGTCCAGATCGATGCCGTCTGTGAAATCGCGGAAAGTCAGTTCCGCGTTGAAGACGTCCAGCGGCACCGGAAAGATCGGGTCGTTCATCAGGCCGCTCAGCACATCCTTGATACAGGTTTTCGGCTGCGCGTTGCCGCACCACAGACGGAAGCTGTTGGCCGGGTTGAACGCGGCGGCGAAAAACGGCAGACCGCAAATATGGTTGAAGCGCGTGGTGCTGAAGAAAAGATCGCCCGCGACCGGAGATTGCGCCATCAGATCCTTGCCCAACGCGCGAATGCCGGTGCCCGCGTCGAAAATGAGCAGCCGCCCGTTGCACCGCATTTCGATGCACGGCGAGTTACCGCCAAATCCCTGGGTCATCGCGCCGGGCGCGGGCAGACCGCCACGCACGCCCCAGAACGTGACCTTGATTTCGGCGTTCGGCAAGTTGTTCCCCTGGTGGTCTCGCAGCTCCTGGTTTAGTCGATCATGAAACATGGCGGGTGGCTAGTCGGCTCCGCTGATTTTTACGGTCCGGAATGTGCGGGCGTTGATCGACGGCGACCAGTGATCGGCGCGCCAGCCGGCCTTCTCCTTCAGGTGCCGGACAAAGTCCCCAGGCTGGGTAAGGGTTTGCCAGACCGCCGGGAGGAATATCGCGCGCTTTTGCCCATCGTCCAGGATCAACCCGTCGACGCCGGGCGCCAGCCAGTCGAGCAGGTCGGTCTCGTCCGTCACGTTGAGAGGCTGCGGCTTGCTCAACAGGGCAATCTCGATCGCGAGTTCGCCGAACTCGCGCGCGTCGAGCGGGCGGAACCGGGGATCGTGGAACGCCGACTTGTAGGCATTGACCGCGACATCCTGGGCGAGGGGGCGGTGCGCCTCCGCCGATCCGATGCAGCCGCGCAACTCGCCGGCCTTGCGCAGGGTGACGAAGCTGGCGGTCTGGCGTGTCAGCGCCGGCG
>JANQGO010000196.1 GCA_028277285.1 Alphaproteobacteria bacterium
GAACGGCCGGGTTTCCTCCACGCCGCTCGCCAGATGGCGGATCGTCGCGCCATCGCCGGTCCAGCGCGTCACGGCGCTCATGGTCCGCATGTCGACGCCTGCCTTGGCGAGGCCTTTGCGCAGCGCCTTGTCGACGCCCATGCGCGCGGCGTCCTGCGCCACCGCGCCGTCGCGCGTCACCAGCGTGACGTCGTGGCCGGCCTCGGCGAGCTTCAGCGCGGTACCGGCCGCCGGCCAGCCGCCGATGTCGTCGAGCACCAGGACATCGCGGCCCGGCGTGATCGTGCCGGCCAGCACGTCGTTCACTGCGTAGACGTTGCCGCGCTCGATACCCGGCAAACGGTCGACCTCCGGCAACGCGCGCTGATAGCCGGTGCCCGCGGGCACGGCGCCGGTCGCGAGCACGATGGCGTCGGCGCCGCTGTTGCGCACAGCATCCGCATCCATCCTGGTCTCACGCCGCACGTCGACACCAAGGCGCGCGAGTTCGCGTGCGTACCAGGCGAGGTGATCGCGGATCTCGTTGCGCATCGGCTGTTCGCCGGCAAGCCTGAACTGACCGCCGAGGTTCGCGCTCGCCTCGGCCAGGGTGACGTGATGGCCGCGCTCCGCGGCGACACGCGCGGCCTCCATGCCCGCCGGACCACCGCCGACGACCAGCACGCGGCGTTGCGTTGCGGCAGGTGTGAAGGAATCGCCGCCCCATTCTGTTTCGCGTCCGGTCGACGGATTGACCAAGCAGGAGATCCAATAGTCGCGCCGGCGCCGGCCGATGCATTGCTGGTTGCACGCGATGCACGGGCGGATCCGCTCGGCGTTGCCTGCCTCGGCCTTCGCGACCAGCCAGGGGTCGGCGATCTGGCCGCGCACGATCGACACCATGTCGGCGCTGCCCGCCGCCAGGATGCGTTCAGCGTTGTCCGGTGTCGTGACGCGCGCCTCGCACTGCACGCGCGCGTGGCCGACAGCCGCCTTCAGGCGCGCGGCATGGGCCTCGCCGGTCGAGGCCTGCTCGAACGCGGTGGGGATGATGTTGGCGCCACCCCAGTAGCTGCCGGTGCCGACGGTGACGTAGTCGATCAACGCGCGTTCGTCGTGCCAGGCGACGGCCTCGACCAGGTCGTCGATGGTCTGCACGGCGCCCGCCTTCGGGTCGATCGAGACAGCGAGCCCGCAGACGAAGTCGTCGCCGCAGGCTTTGCGGATACCGTCATAGATCGCGGCCGAAAAGCGCATCCGGTTGTCGAAACTGCCGCCCCATACGTCACCACGGCGATTGGTGAAGGGCGACCAGAACTGTTCCAGCAAGGCGCTATAGGCCGCCATGATTTCGATACCGTCGAAGCCGGCCTGCTGCGCGCGGCGGGCTGCCGCGACGTGGGCGGCGATGACCTCTTCGATCTCCGCCACTGTCATGGCGTGGCTGCCGTCGCTGTTGAACATGGACGGCAGACCGGACGGCGACCAGCTTTCGCGGAAGCTGTTGTCCCAATCGCCGTGGGCGCCGACATGATAGAGCTGCTGGATGATGACGGTGCCGTGACTTTTCACTTCCTCGGTGATGCGGCGAAACGGTTCGATGACCGCGTGGCTTTCGGTCAGGAAGTTGCCGCGGGTCAGAACGGCCGTTTCGTGCACCGGCACCGGTTCGACCACGATCATGGCCGCGCCGCCCCGCGCCCGCTCGCGGTAGTAGCCGACATGACGGTCGCCGGGGATGCCCTCCTCGCTCATGTTGGCGGTGTGCGCGCCGAAGACGACGCGGTTCTTCAGCGTCAGATGGCGCAAGCTGAGCGGTGCGAAGACGTGCGGATAAGGCGTGGTCATCGATGAAGGCCTATCGGGCATGGCGTCCCAAAGCGTAGACTGCATCGGCGCCAAACGGGCAACAAATTCGTCACCCGGCCGGCCGGAGTTAGATAACGGATGCAGCTTTCCCGTCTTTGTCTGAACGTTCAGGACGCCGAAACCCTGGCGGCTTTCTATGGCGACGTTCTGGGGATGCGCGATTTGGGCCGGCCCGGCTCGCCCGCCTATGGGTACGATGCCGGCCAGTGCCTGCTGGTGTTCGACGCAGGCGATGTCGGCCCGTATCAGCCGTCGCCCGACGACCTCTATTGGAAGATCGGCATCACGCTGCGCGATCTCGACCGGGCGGTCGCCTATCTGCAGGAGCGGGGTTGGCCGGTTTCCGATCCCCGGCAGTTTCGCGACATCGGCTATATGGCGCACCTCCGTGATCCCGCCGGGTTCGCCATCGAACTGCTGCAGCAGGGCTTCGAGGGCAACGCCGCGCCCGCCGGCGACGGCCACCCGATCGGCGGCCAGGCGATCCTGGCCCATCTCACCCTGCGCATCACCGACCTGGCGGCGGCGCGGCGGTACTGCGAGGCGCAACTGGGCATGCGGCTGATGTCCGTGCAGCCGGTGCCCGAGAGGGATTTCACGCTCTACTTCTATGCCTGGAGCGATGAGCCGTTGCCCGACCCGGATCTGGAGGCGGTCGAGAACCGCGAATGGCTGTGGGCGCGGCCCTATACCCTGCTGGAACTGCAGCACTGGCAAAGCGGACTGGAGCGTGCGCGCAAACCGGGGCCAGACGAGGCCGGCTTTGCCGCGTTCGGCTATGGCGATAGCGGCGGCAAAGAGATCACGCTGGTGACGCTGCCGGCTATGGATGACCTGCGCTAGGGAACGTTGAATGGCAGCTATGCGGCGTCGACGTCTCGCCAAGACGGTCATCCCGGCTTAACGTGCACCTGAGTTGCTCATCAAGAAGGCTTCCGACCATGGCATCACCCTCGCCCCTCGCCGACCTTGTCGCCGCAACCCAGGACGCGCTTCAGGCCGCGCGCCTGACCTTCGGCGCGCCGATCGAGGAGATCGATTCCGCGATCGCGGGCCTTAACGGCCTCACCATGCCAACCGGCGAAGCAACCGATCACGGCGAGGCATTGCCCGACACCGTCGCGCGTTATCTGAAGCCGGGAGACGTCAAACACATTGAGGCGCGCGCCCTGCTCGAAAGGTTGGCCGCCGCAGCCGATCGCCTGCCATGGAGCCCCGCCTTCTATCCGGAAGACGGCCACGCCGACATCCCGCTGTTCTGGAAGAACTATGCTTTTGCCATGGCGGTCAGCCATTCGCGCTGGGCGGACCAGGCCATGCTGACATCCAGCGAGGTCGGCCTGAGCTTCACGGTCCAGGCGCCGCACACGGTCTATCCCGAACACGCCCATACGGCGGTCGAGCTCTACTATGTGATATCCGGGAAGGCGCATTGGAAACGGGGCACCGAACCCTGGGTCATGCGTTATCCCGGCGAAATCATTCTGCACACCACCGGCATGCGCCACGCCATGATGACCGGCGACGAACCGCTGGTCGCGTGCGCGATGTGGGTGTCCCATACCGATGCGCCGGTCGTCATCGTGCGCTCGTAGAACAAGGCCGCTACCTCCTAGGAAGCAACCCGTCTGGGCATCTTGCCTTGGCCCGACGACCTGCCTACCCTCTGCGCCGACCAGCCATACCGGCGGATCATGGGCACCGGATGTCCGCAATCGACGGGCATACGAAAGGGCGATCGATGACACTGACACGACAGCTGCCGAGCTTGACCGGCGCCGCCCCGATGACACGTTGCCTGGCCGGTGCCGCGACGGTTCTGTTTTTCCTGGTCGTCGCCGGCAACGTCTCCGCCTACACGTTCGAATACTGCAAGGGCTATGCCGACAAGGTGGTTCAGGAGTCGACAACGGCGGCGCTGTCGAACGCCATGCGCGGCACCACATCCGATCCCGGCCTTAGCGGCCTGACCGGCAGCGGATCGCACAATGACCCCAACAGCCTGAGCGGCGTCCTGGGCGGCCTTGCCGAATCCCAGGACCAGCAGTCGCTGTGGCAGAGAACATTCAACCATTGCATGGGCGTCAGCCGCTAAGCGGCGCGCGGCATCAACGACCTCGAGGAGGTGGCGATGAAAACGACTCAATTCCTGAAGGCGGGCCTTGTCGCCATGACGTTTGCGCTGGGCGCGGCCATGACCGTGCCGGCCGGCGCGCAAGACGAAGAACCGGCGGCGCGCGACATCAACGACATCACCTGCCGCGATGTCATCCGCATGAGCGGCGACGACCGCGACATCGCCGTCGCGTTCCTGCACGGCTATATCCTGGGCGACGGGGACTCGACCGAGTTCGTCGTCGAAGAGCTCTACCTGGCGACCGACCTCTTCATCGAATACTGCCTGGACAACACCGGCGCGGTCGCGGTCGACGCGCTGCGCAAACACGTCGAGTAGGCGTCATCCGACAAACGTAGAACGGCCCGACAAAAGAGCGCCGGGCCGCCTATTCTTTGTCTGATGGAGGTGGGAGACCGCTACTCCTCGTGCTTCAGGTCTTCCTCCAGATCGATATCAACGACGTCGAAACCGACCGGCTTGCGCGCCCAGGGATAGCCGTCTAGCGCCATCTCGTAACCGATGTCGTAGAGTGCGCGCATGTATTCGAGGTCGAACGCCTCCTGCGGCTCGACGTCGAAGTCATCGGGCACGTAGGCCAGATAGAAGTCGTTGCCGTCCCTGAGCGACGTCAGGTAGATGCGGTCGAGGTCGCCGATGCCTTGCGTGCGGATCAGCGACGAGACGGATGCACCGACAATCGAGAAGATGTCCGGGTTGACCGTCGACCAGCGGGCGTCGAGCGGCGAGTTGCGGATGACGTAGACCTCCGGACGGCCCTGCACGTCCAGGATCTCCATCAGCGCCGGCCAATCGATGGTCGTCGGGTAGACGAAGACCTGCGACACCGCGCCGCCGTCCACATGCAGTTCGTCGTAGCGCTGGCCTTCGAACTCGACCTCGAACAAGACGGGCGGGAACGCGCCGGGGACCGAGGCCGAGGCGAGCAGAACGTCGCTGATCAGGTCGCGTTTGTCGGGACGGTCACTGGCGGCAATCGCCGTGATGTTCCAGATCACCGGACGCTTGGCATCAAGGTTGGTCGTGCTGACAAACAGCCGGCGGCCCTGTTTGAAGGCATCCGCCAACTCGTTCATCAATTGCGGCGTCATGTAGCCGTAGATGATCTCGCGCAGCTTCTCGGTGCTGGCGGCCGCGTCGCCGGTGATGATTTCCGTCCACGCCCGCTGCGTCACCAGGTCGTCGGTCGTGTAGAGCGTGTACATGTCCTTCAGCGTCTGGTCGTACTCCGAACCCAGGAAGGCGAAGGGCGCGATCAGGGCGCCGGTGCTGATGCCGGTCACCATGGTGAACTGGGGCCGCGTGCCGGTTTCCGTCCACCCGTTCAAGAGACCGGCACCGAAGGCGCCATCCGGTCCGCCGCCGGAAATGGCGAGGTAGTAATGCGGCACGCCGACAATACCGGTCTGGCGCGCGCGGATTTCCTCGACCGTCGAGTTGGCAAGCCGTTCAAGCAGGAAATCCGGCGTCGCATCGCCCCAGAAGCGCGCGTTCGGCACGCCGGGAATCTCGGCCATTTGCTCTTGCGGATCCGGCAAAGGCTTGCGGTCGGGTACCGTGCCACAAGCCGCCAGCACACTCATGAGAGCGGCCATGAGCATGGCCACCAACGTTGTCGGGTTCATATGTCCCCCAATCCGAATCAGATGCTCCCCAGGTGCGGTCAGTTAATTTCCCGGACCCCTTGGAGGTCAACAATCATCTTCGGAAATGTCGCCAATCCTTCTCAAACATTGGCGTTTCGGCGGCCTTGACGGCGTCTGAGCACAAATGCCACGGGTCGACCGCATTCGTTGCAAAGGTGACGCCCGTCACCAATTGATGCTGGAAACAACGATGCCCGCGCTTACATTGAAAGGGCTTATCCAGGGGCAGGCATTGGGGGCCTTATGTCGACCACATTGACGATCGTGCTGGTGCTGCTGGCGCTGGTGGTGCTGGTCATTGTTTGGGCGATCGCGATCTACAACCGCCTGGTGACCCGGCGCCAGCAGACCGAGGAAGGCTGGAGCGGCATCGACGTGCAGCTCAAGCGCCGGTCGAACCTGATTCCCAACCTGGTCGAGACCGTGAAGGGCTACGCGTCTCACGAACAGGAGACGCTGGACAACGTCACGGCCATGCGCGCGAAGGCCGATGCGGCGCCGGGCGATTCACCGGAAGCGCGCGGCCAGGCCGAGAGCGCGCTGTCGGGCGCCTTGATGCAGCTCTTCGCCGTCGCCGAGAACTATCCTGACCTGAAGGCCAGCAGCAACTTCATCGAGTTGCAGGCCGCGCTGGCCGAGGTCGAGGACCAGACCCAGATGGCGCGGCGCTATTACAACGGCGCCGTGCGCAACA
>JANQGO010000236.1 GCA_028277285.1 Alphaproteobacteria bacterium
ACGCTTGTCGGCACCGCGATCGTCGCGGCCATCCTGATTTTGCTCTTCTGGAGCAAAATCAGGATGGCCGCGACGATTGCGGTGCCGACAAGCGTCTCATACATGTCGGTGCCGCCGGCAGGCTGACCGCTTTCGTGGGTCGCGATCCCGGCCAGCAGAAAGATGCCGCCCAACACCACGGGCATGCCAATGACGCGGAAGGTCGACAGCTCCATCCACATGTAGCGGCGAAACTCCGGATTGAGTCTCATGAGCCCGCCCCCTTGCCCGCGGCGACCTCGCGGTAGATCTCGCGCAGGCCGAGCATTTCTTCCTTAAGGCCGATGACGGGCACGCCGACACCGACGAGGTCGCGCAGGAGATCGCGGCGGAAACCGACATCACGCAGGGCGCGAAACGTCGCGCCAGCGTCATCCAGGACCAGTTCATCGATACCCGTCCGCGCCTTCAAGAACGCCGTCAGCGCATCGGTGCTTTCGACGACATCCAGGCGAAGGCGCACGTGGCTCGTCTCGCCGGTAAGTGGGCGATGGTCGACCAGCTTGCCCTGGTCGAGGACCAAAGCGTGGCTCGAATAGTCTTCCAGTTCGGCCAGGATGTGGGACGAGACGATCAACGTCATGCCGCGCTCACGCAGTCGCAGCAACAGTGCCGACAAGGACTGGCGTGCCAGCGGATCAAGGCCCGAGGCCGGCTCGTCCAGCAACACCATCGGCGGATCGTGAATGATCGCCTGCGCAATCCCGAGACGCTGGCGTTGACCGCGGGACATCTCGCCTGCTTTCTTGACGGCGAGATCCTTGAGATCGAGCAGATCGACGACCCGGTCGACCGCCGCCCGCTCTTCGTTACGGCTCAGGCCGTGCATGGCCGCGGCGTGGCGCAGGCACTGGTTGACGGTCAGGTCGTCATAGAGGCCGAAGAAGTCCGAGAGATACCCGATTTGCCGGTGGCTGGCGCGGGGATCCTCGTGAACGTCCTCGCCGCCGATCGTGACCCGGCCCGCGAAGGGCGTCTCCAGCGCGGCCATACAGCGCATCAGCGTCGTCTTGCCGGCCCCATTGGGACCGACCAGAGCGGTCACGCTGCCCTTGCTCACCTCAAATGAGACACCATAGAGCGCGCGCTGGGTCGGGTAGTCGAAGACGAGGTTGTCGACCCGGACGATATCCGGGTCGGGCAACGCGACGGCACCGGCGGCCTCGGCCACCGGCACCGTCGGGTTATGGGTGGTTGTCTCGCTCAGCCGTTCACGCCCGCCATGCAGACATACTTGGTCTCGACATATTCCTCGATCCCGATATGGCTGCCTTCGCGCCCAATGCCCGATTCCTTGACGCCGCCGAACGGCGCCACCTCGGTCGAGATAATGCCGGTGTTGACGCCGACAATGCCGTACTCAAGCCCCTCGGAGACGCGCCAGATCCGGCCCATGTCGCGGCTGAAGAAATAGGACGCCAGGCCGAACTCCGTGTCGTTGGCAAGCTGGATCGCCTCGTCCTCGGTCTCGAAGCGGAACAGCGGAGCGAGCGGCCCGAATGTCTCGTCGCGCGCCACCATCATCTGCGGGTCGACATCGGCGACCACGGTCGGTTCATAGAACGTGCCGCCGAGCTCATGACGCTTGCCGCCGGTCAGAACACGCGCGCCCTTACCCGTGGCGTCATCGAGATGTTCCTCGACCTTGTCGATGGCCGCCTCGTTGATCAGCGGGCCCTGCACGACGCCGTCGTCCAGGCCGTTGCCGACCTTCATGGTTTTCACCTTGGCCGCGAACTTTTCGGCGAACTCGTCATAGACGCCCGACTGCACGTAGATGCGGTTGGCGCAGACGCAGGTCTGGCCCATGTTGCGGAACTTGCACGCGATCGCGTTATCGACCGCGGCTTCCATGTCGGCGTCCTCGAACACCAGGAACGGCGCGTTGCCGCCCAGCTCCATGGTCACCTTCTTGACCGTCGAGGAAGCCTGCTCCATCAGCTTCTTACCGATCGAGGTGGAACCGGTGAACGTGATCTTGCGCACGATCGGGTTCTTGGTCAGCTCCTCGCCGATCTCGCTCGACTTGCCGGAGAGGATGTTGATCACACCCTTGGGAATACCGGCGCGCTCAGCCAGCTCGCAAAGGGCAAAGGCCGAATACGGTGTCTCGGTGGCGGGCTTGCCGACGAAGGTGCAGCCGGCGGCGAGCGCCGGGCCGGCCTTGCGGGTGATCATCGCCGACGGGAAGTTCCACGGCGTGATCGCGCCGACAACGCCGATCGGCTCCTTCAAAACAACGATACGGCGGTCGGTCATATGGGTCGGGATGGTCTCGCCATAGATGCGCTTGCCCTCCTCGGCGAACCACTCGATGAACGAAGCGGCATAGGCGATCTCACCGCGCGCCTCGGCCAGCGGCTTGCCCTGCTCCATGGTCATCATGACGGCCAGGTCTTCCTGGTTCTCCATCATCAGGTCGAACCACTTGCGCAGGATGCCCGCACGCTCCTTGGCGGTCTTGGCGCGCCAATCGACCATCGCCTTCTCGGCCGCCTCGATGGCGCGGCGCGTTTCAGTCGCGCCCATGCGCGGGATCGTGCCCAGCGTCTCGCCATTGGCCGGATTGCGCACGTCGATGGTCTCACCGGAATCGGCGTCGCACCACGCGCCATCGATATAGCACTGCTGGCGGAACAGACTGGAGTCGCTGAGCTGCATGGGAAATCCTCCTCGGCGCGGCACGGACGGCCGCTTCCATAATGATGTGGCGGTCGGCGGCACTATAGGCAAGGTTGCCGGGTAGGCAAGATCAGGCGGCCGCCCGTCCCCTTGACGGCAATGTAACGTCCGGTGAGCCGCCGAAATGTGGCGAAACGCGGCGCGTTGGTTTAGGTTTGCCTCAAGGGGAGGATCCCGGCGGTTGATGCGGCGCGCGTCGCCACAGCCGCCGGTTTTTTGGTCAACAACTTTCTCCGGGGACAACCATGCGCAGTTTTTTGGCAGCTTGGGTGGTTTTGGGGCTTGTCGCCGTACCGGCACAGGCCTTCGACATTGGTGACGAGCGCCTTTTGTTGAGCGAACTCAAGTGCAAGAAGTGTGACCTGACAGGCGTCGATCTGAGCGGCGAGAACCTGACCGGCGCCTATCTGCCCGGCGCCGACCTGGCATCCGCCAACCTGCGGGCGACGGACTTTACCGGCGCCGATTTGATCTACACCAATCTGGTGGGCGCCGACCTCTCCAACGCCGATCTCGCGAACGCCAATGTCGGCGGCGCCGACATGACCGGCGCCAACCTGACCGGTGCCGACATGACCTTCGCGGGCATGGAAGGCACGATCCTGAACGACGCCAACCTGAGCGGGGTCATGCTCGACGGCGCCGATCTGAGCTTCGCCGAACTGAAAGGCGCGACGATTGACGCTGGCGCCTTGGCCGGCGCGGTTCTTTGCCACACGGTGATGCCGGACGGCAGCCGCGACCAGTCGGGCTGCTGACTGTTGGGCTGCTGACGGGCCTATTCGACCGTGACACTCTTGGCGAGGTTGCGCGGCTGATCGACATCGGTGCCGCGCAACACCGCCGCGTGATAGGACAAGAGCTGCACCGGCAAGCAGGTCACAAGCGGCGACGCCAAAGGGTCGACCTGGGGCACGGTGATAACGTGTTCGGCCGAGCCGCCGGCCGCCTCGGCGCCAGCCTCGTCGGTGATCAGGATGATCCGGCCCTTGCGCGCGGCGACCTCCTCCAGGTTGGACACGCTCTTGTCGAAGAGCTCGTCCGACGGCGCGATCACGATGACCGGCACGTGCTCGTCGATCAGCGCGATCGGACCATGCTTCATCTCGCCTGAAGCGTAGCCCTCGGCGTGGATGTAGGAGATCTCCTTCAGCTTCAGCGCGCCCTCTAACGCGATCGGGTAGCTCGGCCCACGTCCCAGATAGAGCACGTCGCGGGCCTCGTTCAGGGAGCGCGCGACCTCTTCAATCGCTGATTCACCTTTCAGGACCTCGCTCATGGCCGACGGCAGATCGCCCAGCGCGGCGAGTTTCTTGGCCGCCTCGCCGCGGTCGATCGTGCCGCGGGCCTCGGCGGCGGCGACAGCCAGTGTCGCGAGAACAACGAGCTGGCAGGTGAAGGTCTTGGTCGCGGCGACACCGATCTCCGGCCCGGCGCGGGTCAGCAGCACATGGTCGGATTCGCGCGCCATGGTGCTGGTCGGCGTGTTGGTCAGCGTCACGATGTACTGGTTCTGCTCGCGGGCATAACGCAGCGCCGCCAGCGTGTCGGCGGTCTCGCCGGACTGTGACACGAAGAGCGCCATGCCACCCTTGGGCATCGGTGCCTGGCGATAGCGGAACTCCGAGGCGACATCGACCTCGACCGGCACGCGGGCCAGGCCCTCCAGCCAGTACTTCGCCGTGAGCGCGGCCAGCGAGGCAGTGCCGCAGGCGACCAGGGTGATCTTGGGCACCTCGAACAGGTCGATGTCGAGGCCGGGAAACTCGGCGCGGTCGTTCAGCGCGTCGTAATAGGCATGCAGCGTCTGGCCGACGACCTCCGGCTGTTCGTGGATCTCCTTGGCCATGAAGTGGCGGTAGTTGCCCTTGCCAATCGCCGCACCCGACAACTGGGTCACGATCACCGGCCGCTCGACCTCGTTGCCCTCACCGTCAAAGACGGTGGCGCCGTCCCGGGTCACCTCGACCCAGTCGTCGTCCTCCAAATAGGAGACCCGCTGCGTATAGGGCGCGAGCGCGAGGGCGTCGGAAGCCAGGAACATCTCGCCGTCGCCCCAGCCGACGGCAAGCGGGCTGCCGCGCCGCGCGCCGATCATGATCTGATCGTCTCCGGCAACCAGGATACCAAGGGCGAAGGCGCCGCGCAGGCGCGGCAGCGCCTCGGCGACCGCCTCGCGCGCCGTGCGGCCCTGCCGCATCAGATGGGTGATGAGCTGGGGCACGACCTCCGTATCCGTGTCGCTTTGGAAGTTGCGGCCGGCCGCGATCAGTTCGTCGCGCAGCTCGCGGAAGTTCTCGATGATGCCGTTGTGCACCACCGCCACCTTCTCGGTCATGTGGGGGTGGGCATTGGCTTCCGTCGGCTCGCCATGGGTCGCCCAGCGGGTGTGACCGATGCCGACGGTGCCGGGAACCGGATCGACCAACAGCTTGGCTTCAAGATTGGCGAGCTTGCCGGGCGCCCGGCAGCCTTCGATGTGGCTGTTCACCAGGGTCGCGATGCCGGCGGAGTCGTAGCCCCGGTACTCCAGCCGCTTCAGGCCGTCGACCAGAACGGGCGCTGCTTCGCGTGTGCCGATGATGCCGATAATGCCGCACATGGCCGATTACCCTTCCTTTTTGCGGCGCGCCTTCTCGGCGGCCTTGTGTTCGCGATAGAGCGAGGCGAAGCCTTCGCGGGTCACCTGTTCGGGCCGGGTGATGGAGAGCGCGTCATCGGCGACATCGCGGGTGATCGTGCTGCCCGCGCCGACGATGGCGCCCTCGCCGACCTTGACCGGTGCCACAAGCGCGGAGTTGGAACCGATGAACGCGCCGGCGCCGATCTCGGTCAGATGTTTCAGATACCCGTCGTAATTGCAGGTGATGGTGCCCGCCCCGACATTGGCGCCGGCGCCGACATGAGCGTCGCCGACATAGGCCAGGTGGTTCGCCTTGGCGCCCTCTTCAAAGACAGCGTTCTTGATCTCGACGAAGTTGCCGATATGGGCGCCCTCGCCGATCTCGGCGCCGGGCCTGAGCCGGGCATAGGGACCGACGCGCGCACCTGGCGCGACCACCGCCCCTTCCAGATGGCAAAAGCTCTTGATGACCGTGCCCGCGCCGACCTTGACGGCGGGGCCGAAAACGACATGAGGTTCCACCTTCACATCATTCTCTAGAATTGTGTCATAACTGAGAAAAACCGTATCCGGTGCCGTTAGGTGAACACCGTTCACCATGACCCGCTGCCGGAGCCGTTTTTGCATGGCGGCCTCGAACCGGGCGAGATCGGCACGATCGTCGGCGCCGATCAGGTCTTCAGTGTCATCGGTCTCCAGAACCACACACCGACGACCTTCCGCGCGCGCCAGACCGACGATATCGGTCAGGTAGTACTCGCCCTTCGCGTTGTCGTTGCCGATCCGGTCGAGCAGACCCGGCAGCAGCGCGGCATCGACCGACATCATGCCGGAATTGCACAGTGTCGATCTCCGCAGCGTCTCGGAGGCGTCGCGATACTCAACGATCCGCGCCAGGCTGCCGTCATCGGCCAGTTCCAGCCGGCCGTAGCGGTTCTCGGTGGTGACGTTGACGCCGAGCACGGCGACCGCCGCATCGGCCTCGCGCCGTGCGGCGATCAGGTCGTGGATTGTCCGGGGTTCGATCATGGCGGCATCGCCGAACAGAATCAGGACGTCGGCCGGGCCCTCGCCCGACGGAAATCCGCTCAGTGCGCCACGGGCCGCCATCACCGCGTGACCGGTGCCCAGCGGCTTGTCCTGGACCGCCGTGGTGGCCGGCGCCACGGCCGCGGCAAGCTGGTCCATGTCCGGGCCGATCACGACGATCGTGCGTTCGGGACCGAGCGCGCCGACAGCTTCCAGCACATAGTTCACCATGGGGCGCCCGGCGATCGGGTGCATGACCTTGGGCAGGTCCGATTTCATGCGCGTGCCGAGGCCTGCGCCCAGGACAACGGCGGCAACGGATGGCAGAACCAATTCCTCGGTCATGGCGTAAAGGGAAGACCCACATCTCAACTCTAGATCGGCCCGGACCCTGCCACAGGGCATTTCCAGGGTCCAAGTCACGTTGTCTTTCAATCCTTTACAGGACCTTTGCCCGCGTCACACCCCCCGTTGCACACGGGGCCGAGGCCCAATAGGTTGCGGCATTGTCCTGCTTGAGAGTCTTCATGCTGCCATCGCCTCATCGCTTCCACGCCGTCGTCTTCGATCTGGACGGCACCTTGATCGACAGCGCGCCCGACATCGCCGACGCCATCAACATGGTGCTGGCCGATCTGGGCCGGATCGCGGTCAGCGAAGGCAAGATCCGCGAAATGGTCGGATCGGGTTGGGCGGGCCTCCTGGAACGCATCATGGAGATGACGGGCGGCGATCCCGAACAGGGGATCGACTGGGCGGTCGAGCGGTTCCGCGCCTATTACGTGCCGCGCAGCACCCGGCTCTCCAGCCTCTACCCGAGCGCGATGGAGACCATCCAGTTGCTGCACGGTCAGGGGCTGAAGCTCGGCATCTGCACCAACAAACGCCAGGAGGCGACCGATGTCGTCGCCGAGAACTTCGGCCTGACCCGCTACATGGACTCCGTCGTCGGCGGCGACACCACCGGCGCCATGAAACCCGATCCCCGCCATCTGGGCGCGGTTCTGGACGAGCTCGGTGTCGACGGCACCCACGCGTTGATGGTCGGCGACAGCAAGGCCGATGTCGCGGCGGCGCGCGCCTTCGACATGCCGGCCGTACTCGTGCGTTACGGCTACACGGCGGTCCCGGTCGAGGAGCTTGACGGCGACGCGCTGATCGACCGCCTCGACGAACTGCCGGACCTCATGCCCACCCTCTGATCCAAAGGGACCGACCCCATGCTGACCGCCATCGACCATATCGAGATCATCGTCCGCGACCTCGACGCCTATGTCGCTTATCTGGAGAAGCTGGGTTTCGAGGTCCTCACCCGGACCAGCCATCACGGCGAATCCGCCGAACTCAAGCTGCCCGGCGACAACCAGCCGATCTTCGAGCTGCACGAGGTCGGCGGCGAGGAAGTCATCGGCATCAACCACATCGCGTTCCGCACCGACGACGTGAACGCCGCCTATGACAGCCTCGCGAAGACCGACATCAGAATCGAGGAACCGCCCCACGACGTCGCCTCGACCGGGCGCACCAACATCAACCTGCGCGATCCCGACGGCTGGCGCGTCCAGATCGTCGATGCCAACCGCAGGAAGCCAGCCTAGGGTCTGTTGAGATACGCTGATGCCCGGATGTGTGACCCAGCTGTGGCACCGTGACTGGGCCCGGCGCGATGATGCGGTCGTAAAGGCCGTTGGAACAACATACGACAGGGACCGCAACTCTCCCTCTCCCCAGCGAGGGAGAGGGCCGGGGTGAGGGGGCCGCGCGCGACAGCGCGCGCGAAAAAACCGGCGCCGGCGTTTCCTGTGCACGCACCCCTCACCCAGCTTCGGCTAAGGCGCTGACGCGCCCAAGCCCGCGCATCCCTCTCCCTCAAGGGGCCTGTTGCGCAAAGTCGGTTTGTTTGGTCGGGGTTTTCGTGTTTTAGGGACCGTTGGGTCCTTGATGATCTGATGAGTTTG
>JANQGO010000240.1 GCA_028277285.1 Alphaproteobacteria bacterium
CAAACTCATCAGATCATCAAGGACCCAACGGTCCCTAAAACACGAAAACCCCGACCAAACAAACCGACTTTGCGCAACAGGCCCCTTGAGGGAGAGGGACACGCAGGCTTGGCGCGTCAGCGCCCTAGCCGGAACAGGGTGAGGGGGTGCTTGCGCGGGATACGGCGGTGATGGTCATCCAGGCGCGCTGGCGCGCGCGGACCCCTCACCCCGGCCCTCTCCCTCAAGGGGAGAGGGAGTCGATGTTGTTTTCCGCTCGTCCCGCGAAGGGGCTAGAGCGCGCGGTTGTAGAGCGGATCGCTGGGCGGTTCGCCCAGTTCCAGTGCCGCGCGGTAGCCGCTGTAGACGGCCGCGGCGATGGTGCCGGGCGCGTCGCAGTCGCCGATGCGGTGCAGGGAGAGGTTGCTGCCGCGCGCCAGAAGGTCGTCGTAAAGGTCGCCCGTCGGCGCGCGGTTCGTCACCGGCACCACCCAGTCGGCCTTGATCGTCTGCGTCTTGTCGCTGTGGACGCAGGCGATGGTGGCCTCGCCCGGCGCGACGGCGTCCAGACGGTGATAGGTCACGACATCGACGCCGGCGTCGCGCAAGGCGGCGTTCGATTGCGACATCTCGGCCGTGTGGGAGCCCCAGGCGACGGGACGATGGGCGGTGGTGACCAGGGTGACGTCGTTGCCGCGTTGGACGAGCGCCAGCGCCAGGACCGATGCCATGTAATAGTGGTCGTCGTCATAGATGACCGCGCGGCCGCCGGGGGTCTCGTCGCCGGCGAGGATCGCGTCGACACCGACGATTTGCGCGCCGTCGCCGTTCTCCCACGGCTCCATCCGGTTGTTGCCGATGCCGTCGGTGCGCCACTGTGACCCCGTCGCAACCAGCACGTATTCGGCGCCGGTGGCCATGACGTCGTCGGCGGTCATGGGGCTTTCGCGGAACATCTCGACGTTCATGAGCTTATCAAGCTGGCCGGTACGCCAGTCGCGCACCCGTGCCCACTCGGAGAGGCCGGGCAGGCGGCTCTCGGTCGTCACGCGGCCGCCGAGGTCGCGGGTCGCTTCCGCGAGCATGACGTCGAAACCACGTTCGCCCAGGACCCGCGCGGCCTCCAGGCCGGCCGGTCCGGCACCGACAACCAGGGCGTGGCCGGGCGAGGTGCTGCGTTCGATGCGTTCGGGGTGCCAGCCACGGCGCCATTCCTCGCCCATGGTCGGGTTCTGGGTGCAGCGGATCGGTATGCCCAGGGTGTCGTGGGCGTAACAGATGTTGCAGCCGATGCACTCGCGGATGTCCTCGAGCCGGCCTTCCTCGATCTTCTTGGGCAGGAAGGGATCGGCGATGGAGGGCCGGGCAGCGCCGATCATGTCCTGCGATCCCGCCTTGATGACACGCGCCATGGTGTCGGGGCTGGTGAAACGGCCGACCGCGACAACCGGTTTCGAGGTCATCGCCTTGGCGCGCGCGACGCTCTCCTCCAGGGCCGCTTCCTTGACGAAGCGCGACACGCCCATCTCGATGCCGTAGTCGTCGACGGTGAGGTCCCAGAGATCGGGCAGGTCCTTGATCAGGGCGAAAGACTCATAGGTTTCCTCGTCGCCCAGATCGACCGTGAAGCGGGTGGCGACCGCGGCCTTGCCGGCGACGGCTTCCAGGGTTTCTTCGATCAGCTCGCGCACGATGCGCACGCGGTTCTCAATCGATCCGCCGTATTCATCCGTGCGCTGGTTGGTCTCTGCGTAGAGAAACTCCGAGAGCAGATAGCCGTGGGTCGCGTAGACATAGACGACATCGAAACCGGCCTCGACCGCGCGCCGCGCCGCTTCGCCCTGCCATTGCCGGAGCGCCTTGATGTCGGCCTTGTCCGGCTGGCGCGCCTGGACCGGATGGTTGGCGCCGGACGGCGACGATGCGCGGCCCGGCCCGACACCGACGGGCGCCACGCGGCTGTCAAGATTGGCGACACGGCTGCCGCCGTGCCACAGCTCGACCCCGGCGAGGCCGCCGTGCTCATGGACGCCGTCGGCCATCAGCGCCTGGTTGCGCAGATCATCGGCATCCCAGAGGCGGGCATGGGGAAAGCCGCCGTCGTCGGATGTCGGGTGCATCGAACAGTATTCCGTGCACACCACGCCCCAGCCACCCTCTGCCTTCATGGCGCGCATGCCGGCCAGCGTCTGCGGACGGTGCCAGCCCATGCCGGAGCAATGGGGCACCTGGTAGAACCGGTTCTTCGCGGTCACCGGGCCGAGCTGAATGGGTTCGAACAGAATGTCGTACTTGGGATCACGCATGGTTCTTCTCAGGTTGACCTTTTGGCTGCGCAGCGAACTGCATCATGGGTGTTCAATTCAGGTGAGACGAAGCCTTGCCGACGCGTATGACTCGATGTTGAGCCAGGACGTGGTCAACATTCGACCGGCGCGACTATCGACCTCTATGGGACCCTCTCATAGATAACATTGTGAGCGGGCGCCCCGACATCCATGGCGACACGATAGCCGCTGTAAACCGCCGCCGCGATCGTGCCTGGAGCGTCACAATCGCCGATGCGGTAGAGCGAGAAAGGCGGCGCTGTGCCGTCACCGGGATGGGCTGCCAAGGCGTCGTGGAGACCACCCACGGCCTTTCGATTGGTCACGGGCATGACCCAATCGACATCAACGTTGTGTGACATGCCGGTGTAAAGACAGGTGAGGCTGGCATCGTCCGGTGTAACGGCATCCAAACGGTGGTGGGTCACGATCTCGACATCTGCTTCGGCGAGTGCGGCATTGGACGCCAAGAACTCGGCCGTGTGCGTACACCATGCGGCCGGGCGGTAGGCCGAGGTCGCGAGCGTCACCAGGTTCCCGCGTTGGCGCAGCGCCAAGGCCAGGACGCATGCCATGTAATAGTGGTCGTCGTCGTAAACCAGCGCGTGTCCGCCGGGCACCTCTCGGCCGGCGAGCATCTCCTCGACACCGACAACGCGTGCGCCATCGGCCATCGCCACCGGTTCGGCGCGGCTGCCGCCGGCGCCGTCGGTGGTCCAGCGCGAGCCTGTCGCGACCAGGACATGGTCCGCATCGGTCGCCAAGACGTCGTCTGCTGTCATCGCACTGTCGCGATAGACCTCGACGTTGGGCAGCTTGTCGATCTGACCGACCCGCCAATCGCGCACGCGGGCCCATTCGGCGAGGCCGGGCAGCCGACACTCGGTGCTGACCCGCCCGCCCAGTTCCCGGCTGGCTTCGGCCAGCATGACGTCGAAACCACGTTCGCCCAGGACCCGCGCGGCCTCCATGCCGGCCGGACCGGCGCCGACCACCAGGGCTCGCGATACGGTTTCGCGGCGCGTGATGCGTTCGGGATGCCAGCCGCGCCGCCATTCCTCACCCATGGTCGGGTTCTGGGTGCAGCGGATGGGTTTGCCCAAGGCGTCATGGGCGTAGCAGATATTGCAGCCGATGCATTCGCGAATGTCGTCGAGACGGCCTTCTTCGATTTTCTTGGGCAGGAAGGGATCGGCAATCGACGGCCGCGCGGCACCGATCATGTCTTGGGCGCCCGCCCTGATGACCCGCGCCATGGCGTCGGGTGTCGTGAAGCGCCCGACAGCGACGATGGGTTTCGAGGTCATCGCTTTGGCGCGTTTTAGGTTGTCGTCAAACGCCGCCTCCCCGACAAACCGCGAGGAGCCCATTTCGACGTTGTAGTCGTTCGGCGTCAGGTCCCAGAAGTCCGGGAGGTCGTTGATGAGGGTAAACGCCTCATAGGTCTCTTCGTCCGATGTGTCGACCGCGAAACGCGTTACCACGGCAGCTTTGCCGGCAACCGCGTCCAAGGTCTCCTCGATCAGCTCGCGGACAAGGCGGACACGGTTTGCGACCGACCCGCCGTACTCGTCCGAACGCTGGTTCGTCGCCGGATTGAGGAACTCCGTCAGCAGATTGCCGTGCGTCGCATAGACATAGACGATGTCGAATCCCGCTTCGACGGCGCGCCGCGCGGCGTCGCCGTGCCATTGGCGTATGTTCCGGATGTCAGCCTTGTCGAGGCCGCGTGACTGGCCTGGGTGGAAGACGCCGGCGCGGGTTGACGCGCGGCCGGTCTCCCGTCCCATGGGCGGCATCCTGCTGTCGAAGTTCGAGCCACGGCTGCCGCCATGCCAAAGCTCGACCCCGGCCAGCGCGCCATGTTCATGAATTGCGGCCGTTGCGTCTGCTTGAACGCGGACGTCATGATCGTCCCACAGACGCACTTGCAGCGACGTCGAATCGACCGAGGGATGGATGGAGCAGAACTCCGTGCAGACAACACCCCAACCGCCTTCCGCTTTCACCGCGCGCATGACGGCAAGCGACTTCGGACGGATCCAGCCCATGCCGGAGCAATGGGGCACCTGATAGAACCGGTTCTTGGCGGTCACCGGACCCAGCTTTATCGGTTCGAACAGAATGTCGTATCTGGGGTCACGCATGGATGCGGGACTCGCGCTGGTGTGTGGTGCGGCTGTGGAACATGGCGGGCACGTTTAAAACGAAGACGGTCTTATGGTTCGTGTGTGGCTGACCACGCTGCGCTGCGCGGTTTCAGCCCAAGGTGATGAACTCCGGCTTGCCGATGGTCGCGGTCTTCAGGAACTTCGTTTCCTCGGTCGCTTCGCCGCCTTCGGGCGCGGCCGGCATGACGTCGCTGAAGCGGTCCTCGAGCACGACATGGGGATCCTGGCCTTCGACCCAGCCGAGGAACGCGCCGTGCAGCTTGTATCCGATCAGGTGCTGGACATCTTCGGGCAGATCCTTGGCGATGTGCGGCGGGACGGCGAGGTATTGGTTTTCTTCCTGGCGCAGCCAGCCCAGGCTGTAGCCGCAGATCATGCCCGCGCGCCACGTGTCGGCCGAGCGGTTGGCGCCGCCGCCGTGCCAGACCGAGCCCAGATAGATCAGCACCGAACCGCGCGGCATGGTCGCCTGGACGATCTCGTCGTCATCAGTGGGGATGCGCTTGTCGTCCCACACATGACTGCCGGGGATGACGCGGGTCGCGCCGGTCTCCTCGGTGAAGTCGGTCAGCGCCCACATGGTGTTGCAGAGCGCCTGGGGTCCGGGATGTACGAAGGGCAGCAAGCCGTCGTCGCGGTGCAGGAACTGTTCGGACTCGCCCGGCCCAATGTTGACCGCCTGGGTGACGTGCAGCTGATAGCGCTCGCAATAGGGGCCGAGCAGCTGATCCATGACGTTCAACGTCACCGGACAGGTCGCGACCAGCTCGCCGAACGCGGGCGACTTGGCGACCAGGGAGGAAATGCGCTTGGTCTTGTAGCCCCAGAACTCGCCCTCGCCGTAGTAGGACCGGCCCAGATAGGGATCGAGGTCGGCCTGGACGCGGTCCATGGCCGCATCATCCAGCGCCCGCTCGTAAATGACGGCGCCGTCGCGCTCCAGGATCTCCATCGCCGCTTCGGCCGACGTATCCCGACTGATCGACTGTATCTGCCCCATGGATGCCTCTCCTCAAGCCTGTGTTGTCGCCCGAGAGTATCGAGCAAGCCGTGTGCTTGTTCAATCAACTGGCAAGTGACACACGGCCTCTGGCGCAACCAAGAAAGGCTGCGGCTCAGCGCTAGTTGTTGGTCCAGTCGAACGCAGTCGCGCCAATCATGTCGGCCGGCGGTACGCGGCCCTTGTCGCGCGGATAGTAGCCCAGGAAATCGCCGTGGCCGGCATAACCGATCAGGCGCTGAACACGCTCAGGAAACGACGCCACGGTCTCGCGCGGGATGGTGAGGTACTGGTTTACCTCCTGGCGCAACCAGCCGAGCGCATAGGTGTTGACCAGACCGGCCCGGGGCGCGTTGCTGTTATTGGCGCCGCCGCCATGCATGGTCGAGCCCAGGTAGAACAGGGCCGATCCCGGTGACATCGGCGCCTGGATCACCGGGTCGTCATCCCTGGCCAGCCTTTCCTCCATCCATCGGTGACTGCCGGGGATCAGACGGGTCGCGCCGTTCTCCTCGGTAAAGTCGGTCAGCGGCCACATGACGGACACCTGCGTTTCGAGGCCGGGGAGCACGATCGGGTAGATCGTGTCGTCGCGGTGCAGGAGCTGATCGGTCTCGCCGGGGTGGATCTCGATCGCCGTGCAACTGCCGATCCGATAGTCCTTGCAGTGGGGCAGCAGGAGGGCGTCAAGGATCTCCAGCATGCGGGCGTGGGCGACGAGCCCGACCGAAGCCCGCGAGATATCGAGGATGCTGTTGACGCGCAGTGTCGTATAGCCGTTGAAGTCGCTCTCGGTCGTACGGCCGACCGTATCGAAGGGCTCGCGCAGATCATGCAACACCTGATCGGTGACATCCGTCGATACGATGTCGTCAACAATCGCGGCGCCGTCGCGCAGGATGGCGGCAGTGATCTCCGGCACGCCGGCATCGCCGGGCAAGCGTTCGATCGTCATGATGTCTTTCTCCTGTTTCTTGATTGGTCTTGCGGCGGCGGGTTCTGTCGGGTTTACGCCAACATCGCGCGCACCATGGCCTGTGCGGCTGCCGTCATGCGCTGGGGTCCCAGCGCATTGCGGTTGCGCCCGGTCATGTCGTGGCTGACCGCGCCATCGATGGCGTGGACGATCAGGTTGGCGGTCGCCAGCGGGTCGTCGCAGGTAATGTGGCCCCCGGCCGCTTGCCGGCCCAGGTCGACGGCGATCTCGGAGATGATGCGGTTGGTGCCGATCTCGAAGATATCGTAGTACTCGGTGTTGTAACCCTCGCGCTCCCACACCTCGATCAGGTCGTCGTTGACGTACATGTAGTCGATCATCGCGGCGATGGTGTCGTCGAGCTGGGTAAGCCAGTCCTTACCCGCGGCCGCGGCCTTGGCGTCGTCGCGTACCGCCGTCAGGCCGTCCAGGTAACGTTCGTTGAGCGCGCGGTAGAGCGCCTCCTTCGACTTGAAGTAGGTGTAGAACGTGCCTTTCGCGGTGCCGGCGGCATCGGTGATGTCGCTGACCTTGATCTGCGCCAGCGGCATTTTTTGCAGAAGCGATGTCGCCGCGTCGAGCAACTCGTCGCGCCGCGTTTCCGGGCGGCGGTTCCAGCGGGGCGCGGGCGTGCTCACGCGACCGCCGTGAATGACACGTTCAAGCACTCAAGCCCGCGCAGGCTGACATGGGGGCGCCAGGGGGACGGCCCGGTCGCCTGGATGTCCTTGACGCGGGCCAGCAGTTTGCGCCACGTGACCTTCGCCTCGAGCCTGGCCAGCGCCGCGCCAAGACAGATATGCGGTCCGATCCCGAAGGTGAGCTGGGCGTTGTCGGTGCGCGCGATGTCGAAGCGGTGGGGATCGGGAAATCGCACGGGATCCCGGTTGATCGCGTCGGTCGGGATAATGATGTAGCTGCCTTTCTCGACCGTCTTGTCGGCGATGGGAAGATTCTCTGTCGCTATGCGGCTGTTCAGCGTGACCGACGGTGTGTAACGCAGGCACTCCTCGACCGCGGAGGGAATCAGATCCGGTTCCGCCGCCAGCCGCTCCAGCGTGCCCGGGTGGTCGAGCATGGCGCGGGTGCCGTTGCCGATCAGGTTGACGGTCGTCTCGTGACCGGCGACGAACAGCAGGTCGGCCATGGAGACCAGTTCGTCCTGGGTCAGGCGTTCGCCGTCGGTTTCGGCGGCAATCAGGCCGCTCAAGATGTCGTCGCCCAGGTTGGCGCGGCGTTTGTCGATGAGGTCGTCGAAATAGGCGCGCAGGGCGAGCGAATTCTTCAGACCGCGCTCGCGCGTCTCTTCGTCAAGAAACTCGTAGTCCAGAAGCAGGGCGGAATCGACGGCCAGCGCCTGGATTTCGTCGCGGTCCTCCAGTGGCACGTCGAGCATCGTACAGATGACCCAGACCGGCAGGGGATGGGCGAGTTCGGCCATGAGATCCATGTGGCCTTTCGGCACGGCCGCGTCGAGCAACCCGTCGACGGCCTCTTCAATCGCACCCTCAAGCTGATTGATGTGCCGCGGCTGGAACGCCTGCTGAACGAGACGGCGCAGCCTGGTGTGGTCGGGCGGGTCGAGATAGAGCATCGAGCGCGTCAGGGTGTGATAGCCCTGATTGGCGTCGGCGTCGCTTACATCCGATCCGTCATTGTTGCTGAAGCGCGTGTCGCGTAGCACCGCCTTGGCGTCGTCGTAGCGGGTCAGCAGCCAGGTGTGGGAATCCAACTTGAAGACGGGGTCGACGTTGCGGATCTCGTCGTAAAGCGCGATTGCCTCGTCGATCCGGTCGGGGGCGAACAGACCGGCGCCGGCGCCGCCAAACGCCATCCCGGCCTTCATCTGCAGCTTCATCTTGTCGAACATGACGGCCCTCTATTGACTGTAAGTCATTAAGTAGGAATTTAATGACCCGGAGTCAATAGAGGGCCGCAAAAGACCGGGGATCGGTGGGCGTACGATCCCCGGATTGGAGACCTGTTGGATTAGTTGGCCTCAGCTAGGGCGCCAACAACGGTTCTAGAAGCGGCCCAGACCGTTCAACTGCGAGGTCCAGGCGTTGATCGAGCCGCCGGAGCCGCGGAAACCGCCGCGAAAGCTGGGGATCACGGTGCCGCCGAGCGTCGAGACGATTGCCGAGCCGCCGGGTCCCCGCTGCACGTTGAGCAAAACGCCGCCGGGGCCGGTGACGAGTTGGTTGGGCGTGATGTTGAAGACCTGCTGGTTCACGATGGCCTGGCGTGCGCCGAAGCTTATGCCGGAACCGCCGCCCGAGCCGTTGAACGAGAACGCGCGGTTGTTCTGCTGGGCCTCGGCCGCGGCGACGTGGAACATCGCGAAGGCGCCGACAAGGGCGACCATGATGGAGCGAACTTTCATCGAAACCCTCCTGAAGAGTCCTGTTTCCCCAGAAGTCGTTTCGAGAGGCCGCGATACCAAGACACGGGCGCGCACGTTTCGGTGAACGCACGCGCGAGCTGTTGCGGATCGTTAGTCCGGCATCGCGACGGACTGCGGCAGGTCGTCCTCGATGTCGTACCAGGGCGCCTTGGAGCCTGTGAAGATATGCTGATCGGCGCCCATGCCGGGGTCGTCGTCGAGCGAGCCGAACGGGATGACCGCCACGTTGCGCTCCTTGCTGACGCGTGGCATCGGTGAACCGCAGCGCGAACAGAAGACCTGCGAAAAGTACTTGGCGCCCGGTAGCTTGAACGTCACCAGCTTGTCCTCGCCGCGCACGAAGGTCACGCCGTCGGCGGTGGTAAAGCCGTTGGTCGTATGGGCGGCGGCGCGCGCCTTTTGGCACCGGTTGCAGTGGCAGTTGTAGACGGCGGTGATCGGCGTCGTCACCTCATAGGCGATGTCGCCGCACAGGCAGCTGCCGCGCAGCACGCCGTCGCCCGCGCTCTCCTGTGCCGGTCGTTCGATCGTGGGGTTGTCGGCGGGATCGGGGAATCCGTCATGCTGTTCCAGATCATCGGCGATGATGTGCCAGGGCGCCTTGTTGGACGCGAAGATGTGGGCGCTGGCCTTGACGCCCGGATCCTCGTTCAGCGCGCCGACGGGGATGGCGTAGGTGCCGTCGGCGAAGGGCTCGGGCGCCACCGATCCGCAGCGCCCGCAAAAGGAGCGGACGACACCGGGCGACGACTCATAGGTGACGATCGCGTCCTCGCCGGAGAGCCAGTGAAAGTTCTTCGCCTCGACATCCGTATAGGTGCCGAACGGCGCGCCGTGTGCCTTGCGGCACATTGAGCAGTGGCAATGGGTCATCCGGCTCACGCCGCTGTCGATTTGCCAGCGCACGGCACCGCACAGACACGTTCCGGTAAGCATGATCGTCCTCCGTGGTGGCTGGCCCGCCGGTTTGTGCTGACTCTAGGTGAGTCGTGCGACGGCTTAAAGGGCAGCTTAGATCGCCAGACTGCCTACCGCGATCACGGCGATGACCGCCAAGGCGACCAGGCGGTAGTTGTCGTGGCTGACATGGGGGAACATCTTGGCGCCCGCCCACGCGCTCAGCAGGATGACCGGCGCCAGAATGACGCCCAGCTCCAGCATGAACCATGAAACGGCGCCGGAGACGCCGAGGATCGCCAGCGCGATGATCTCGATCAGCACGAAGTACATGATCAGGCTGGCGCGAACGATCCGCGCGTCGCGGAACACCGAGAGGAAATAGAAGACGATCGGCGGACCGGCCATGCCCGAGGCGCCGGTAGAGAGACCGCTGACCGCGCCCGCAATGATCATGGCGATACGGTTGGGTGGGCCTTCGTAATGCCAGCCGAAAGCGGCGATCGTGACGAAGACGAGAACGGCGATGGAGATCGTCCAGCGTAAGACGTCGGCGTCGGTCATCAACAGAACCGTGGCGCCGAACGGCACCGCCAGCGCCGCGACGCCCGCGAGTACCAGGATCGGGCGCCAGTGCGCGGTGCGCGAGGCCATCGGCGCGAAGGGAATGGAGACGATCAAGTCGAGCATCAAACACACCGGCACCGCCAGCGC
>JANQGO010000275.1 GCA_028277285.1 Alphaproteobacteria bacterium
TGTCGACGGCGCCGTGGTCGCCGGCAAGATGCGCGAGAGCAAGGACGCCAACTGGGGCTTCGATGCCCAGGCCGAGGCCTACAAGGACCTAGTCAAGGCCGGCATCATCGATCCCACCAAGGTCGTGCGCACGGCCTTGCAGGACGCGGCGTCGGTCGCCGGCCTGCTGATCACGACCGAGGCCATGGTCGCCGAGAAGCCGGAGAAGAAAGAAGCCGCCCCGCCGATGCCCGACATGGGCGGCATGGACTTCTGATCCATCCCGGACGGAATACACTCAAAAGGGCCGCGCACCGCGCGGCCCTTTTCCTTTCGGCCATCATGCGGTGGCTGAGCCGCTAATCCGGACATCTGTCCACCATCTCGACCGGCCAGCCCCATGCGCCGGCCATTAACAGTTCGGCGAGCTCATCAGCCTGTTCCTTCGAGAAGTCGCCATGAAGGGTCAACCGATCCGGCGAATGTCTGGCGACGCGCACGACGGTAATAATTTGATCATTGAGCACTATGGCGATCCGTTTTTCGGAATCGGGAAACCGTTCGGTGATCAACTGCCGACCGCTATAGTCTACACGCGCAGTCACCACAGGATCACCGTTCTCCACATCGACAGATGTGCCAACGATGTGGTCACTCCAAAGCAAAATTCTTTTGCGGACAGCGTAATTTTCCGACTGACGGGCCGCTGAATTCTTGTGAAACTGCAGCACTTCTTCTCCGGCTGCAACATCGGTTTGAGATGGATCGACCTCGCCAACCAAGCGTTGGAACTTCAGCTTGGCATATGGGATGTGAAGGCTGCGTCCCGTTTCAGGGAACACGCCTCGAATGACGATGCAGTGGGCTCTCTGTATGCGAGTTTCTTCCAAGACAGCGCCGCGCGCTTTCAAATCTCGCTCTATGGCATGATTTGTCTGCTGAAGGCCATCGCGGTGAATGATTGCCAGCGCTTCCTCGGTCAGCGCAATCTCGATGTGGCCGTTCTCTTCAGAAATGACCAGATCCGGAAAGACCGCTGAAACGGCTTCCATGGCCGTTGCGGCCTCGGCGCTGTCGCGAAGTTCGAACATGATACCGTCTCCCGCGACGCCCAGATCGCGGTAACCGATCCGCTTGCCACGCAGTGCAACTCGAACGGTGTCGATGAGTGTTTCCAGTTGCTCTTTGACCGCGGCGTCGACGTCGACCAGCAGAAATATCTCGGTGACGACTGCGGTGTTCCTGTCGGCGGACGCTGGTGCTGAACCCGAGCCGAAGTACTGCGGGCCCAGCAACCACGCGAGCATCGCAACCCCGAGTATCGTGCCCAGCACGGTGACACCGCTACGGTTAGGCTTGCCTATTCTGATCAACGAACTGAGCCTCGGTATTGATCCGTTGTGGGAGAAGTTAAGCCGGCGACCATGCACAATCGTCGAGTCTGTGGCCATGGCGGATGTGGTCAAGTTTTGGATGAAGTGAGGTTGCCGGACTTCGAAACCAGGGCGGCGACCTGACTTAGTCCGCGACTTGACCCCATCCGGGTCAGCGCCGGTGACAGAACATCTGTTCGAACAATTGTTCGGAGCGGTGAAATCCGTCCTCGGTCAGCACGACGGATTTCGCCTTGCTCACGGGATCGCTGATGAATCCTCTCTCGTAGAGGCGGCTCAAGGCGTCCCAATCGAACGACTTCCAGACCCGGTACTGCGCATGCAGCCCAAGATACAGCAACGCCAAAACAGCATCGTCGATGCGGTCGGTATCGATGTCCACGATGTTCCCTCCGGACATGAGTTTGATGCATGGCTTGCCGTTCAGCCTAACAGACAAGGGCAACGGTCGGAGATCTGAGCCTGGGATGCCATCCCATAGCCAGCAGGATGGCGGCAAATCGTCGGTCAGCCGGGTCCGCATCGACGGACGGTCAGGCGTGATGACGGTCGAGTTGAAGGACATCGCCGACGCGGTGCTCTACAGCGTCGACCTGACGCCGGCGCGCGGCATGTCGCCGGCCTGGACGCCGGTACCGGCTTGGCATTATGACTCCATGATGGGGCGGCCATCGCGGCCGTTCCGCATGGGGCCATACTGCCGGCCACGCCAAACAGGGCGGCGGGCCGCCAAGAAGCGGGACCTGCATGCCGCCATCCGAGCCGCCGGCGCTGAGCGACAGCCATCCGCGCCTCGAACTGCGCGGCATCACCAAACGCTTCCCCGGCTGCGTCGCCAACGACGCCGTCGATTTGACCGTATTGCCGGGCGAGATCCACGCGTTGCGGGGCGAGAACGGCGCCGGCAAGTCGACGCTGGTGAAGATCGTCGACGGCGTGCTGCACGCGAACGCCGGCGAGATTCTGTGGAACGGCGCGGCCGTGCGGATCGCCAACCCGGCCGCCGCCCGCCGGCTCGGCATCGGCATGGTGTTCCAGCCCTTCTCGCTGTTCGACTCGCTGACCGTCGCCGAGACCTGTTTGATCCGCGCGGCCAAGTCGGTCATCGACTGGCGCTCCGCCAGGCCCAGCGCGATGTTCTCGGCG